>NZ_JBEXWP010000004.1:0-432305 GCF_040629895.1 Streptomyces sp. NPDC005866 | reverse complement strand
CGGCGCGGCTTAACTTGCGGGCGGCGAACACGTCCTAGTAGCGTACCGGACGGCGAAGGGGCCCCACCCGCGCGTGTGGGGCCCCTTCCTGCTGTGCCCTCAGTTCCAGCTACGGGTGCGCAGCGGCAGCCCTGACGCACCCGGCTCGGGGGTCCTGACGGCCAGCACCTGGTTGACGCCGATGCGGTTGCGTTCGAAGGCGAGCGCGGAGGCGGCCATGTACAGCCGCCAGACGCGGGCCCGGCCGGGGCTGGTGAGCCGTACCGCCCGCTCCCAGTCGGCCTCCAGGCGGGCCACCCACTGGCGCAGGGTCCGGGCGTAGTGCTCGCGGATGGATTCCACGTCCCTCACCTCGAACCCGGCCCGCTCCAGTTGGGTGACGGTGGTGCCGATCGGGGCGAGTTCCCCGTCCGGGAAGACATAGGCGTCGATGAACTGGTCGACGTGGTACGCCGCCTCCTCGCGCCGCGGCCGCCGCGCGATCTGATGGTTGAGCAGCCGCCCGCCCGGCTTCAGCAGCGCGTACAGATCACTCGCGTAGTCCAGGTACTTCTCCGCCCCCACGTGCTCGGCCATCCCGATGGACGAGATCGCGTCGTACGGCCCGTCCCTGACGTCCCGGTAGTCCTGGACCCTGATCTCCACGCGGTCCGTCAGACCCTCGTCCGCGACCCGTTTACGGGCGTACGCGGCCTGCTCCTGGGAGAGGGTGACCCCGACGACGCTCACGCCGTGCTCGCGGGCCGCGTGGACGGCCATCGAGCCCCAGCCGCAGCCGACGTCGAGCAGCCGCTGACCCGGCTTCAGACCGAGCTTGCGGCAGATGAGTTCGAGCTTGTCGCGCTGGGCGGTCTCCAGGGTGCCGTCGTCCTCCCAGTAGGCGCACGAGTAGACCATCGACGGCCCGAGGACGATCTCGTAGAAGTCGTTCCCCACGTCGTAGTGGTGGCTGATGGCCTGTTTGTCACTGCGGCGGGTGTGCAGATGGCGGCGTCTGCGTACCTCCTCTCGGGGCGGGGCCGGCGGGACGGGCGGTCCGGCGAGCTTCAGCAGCTCCCGGGCGGCGGCCCGCACCTCGGGGTCACGCAGGGCCTGGGCGAGGGTACGGCCGTCCTCCCCGCGCTCCCAGATCAGTCCGGCCATCGCCGCCAGGACGGTGTACAGGTCGCCCTCGATGTCCAGATCGCCGGCGACCCAGGCGCGGGCCAGGCCCAGTTCACCCGGCTTGAACAGCATGTAACGCAGGGCACGGCGGTTACGGATCACGAGCGCCGGCGCGTCGGGCGGTCCGGCCTGCGATCCGTCCCAGGCCCGCAGCCGCACCGGGAGCGGAACTCCCAGCACCTGCTCGGCAACACTCCTCAGCCGCGACGCGGCGTCGGCCATGGCGCACACCTCCAAGACGACGATCCCGGATGCCGGGTACCACGTAAACACCGTGAGGGCGGCAGCGCAGTCCCGCAAAGGAGTTACGACTCGGCAAAATAGCTGTAGCGGCCACGCAGTTGGGCGCTTGCGGGAACGCCGAAGGACCTCCCGCACCACGGATGGCGGGAGGTCCTTCGGGTGATTCGGTGACCGGTGGCCGAGGTCAGGAGGCCTTGGCCTTCTCCTCGGTCTTCGGGGCGGCGACCGGAGCCGGCTTGGCGGCCTCGTAGAACTCCTCGCGGGGGTTCTCCATGGCACCCAGGGACACGACCTCGCGCTTGAGGAACATGCCGAGCGTCCAGTCGGCGAAGATGCGGATCTTACGGTTCCAGGTCGGCATCGCCAGACCGTGGTAGCCACGGTGCATGTACCAGGCGAGACGGCCCTTGAGCTTGATCTTCGTCTTGCCCAGGACGATCATCGCGACGCCCTTGTGCAGACCCAGACCAGCGACCGCGCCCTTGTTGGCGTGGCTGTACTCCTTCTGCGGGAAGCCGCGCATACCGGAGACCACATTGTCGCCGAGGACCTTGGCCTGACGCAGCGCGTGCTGCGCGTTCGGCGGGCACCAGGCGTTCTCCACACCGGCCTTGCGGGCGGCGACGTCCGGCACCTGGGCGTTGTCGCCCGCGGCCCAGATGTAGTCGGTGCCCTGCACCTGGAGGGTGGGGGCGGTGTCCACATGACCGCGCGGGCCGAGCGGCAGACCGAAGCGGGAGAGCGCCGGGTTCGGCTTCACACCCGCGGTCCACACGATCGTGTTGGAGTCGACCTCCAGGCCGTTCTTCAGCACGACGTGGCCGCCGACGCAGGAGTCCATCGAGGTGGAGAGGTAGATCTCCACACCGCGGCTCTCCAGGTGCTCCTTGCCGTACAGGCCGAGCTTGGGGCCGACCTCGGGAAGGATCTTGTCCGCGGCGTCGACGAGGACGAAGCGCATGTCCTCACGGGACACGTTCTTGTAGTACTTCGCCGCGTCGCGGGCCATGTCCTCCACCTCGCCGATGGTCTCCGCGCCCGCGAAGCCACCGCCGATGAAGACGAAGGTGAGCGCCTTGCGGCGGATCTCCTCGTCGGTCGTGGAGTCGGCCTTGTCCAGCTGCTCGAGGACGTGGTTGCGCAGGCCGATGGACTCCTCGATGCCCTTCATGCCGATGCCCTGCTCGGCGAGGCCGGGGATCGGGAAGGTCCGGGAGACCGCGCCGAGCGCGATGACCAGGTAGTCGAAGGGCAGCTCGTACGCCTCGCCGACCAGCGGGGCGACGGTGGCGACCTTGCGGTCCTGGTCGATGGTGGTGACCCGGCCGGTGAGGACCTCCGCCTTCGGCAGCACGCGTCGCAGCGGGACGACGACGTGGCGAGGGGAGATACTGCCGGCGGCAGCTTCGGGGAGGAAGGGCTGGTAGGTCATGTACGACCGGGGGTCGACGACCGTGACGGTCGCCTCGCCGTAGCGCATCTTCTTGAGAATGCGCCGAGCTGCGTACAGGCCTACGTACCCACCGCCTACTACGAGGATCCTGGGACGCTCCGTGGTGCTCATGGCATCGAGTATCCACCTGCCCCCAGGGGGTCGCTCGTGCGCCCCTTCACAAGCTTCCTCAGGGGTCGTGCTACACTGCGCCGCTCACGTGACACAGGTCATGGTCAGCGGCGGGAACCCACTTCCGATACGACCCGTTGTCAATGCCGTGTGAGCTGCCCCTCCAGGCTTCCGGGGGCCCTGTGAAGGCACCCGATGTCACCCTCACGAGCACCTTCCGGAACACCCCCGGAACGCTCTCCTGAGCACCCGCTCGGGCCTGCTGAGCCCCCCAACGGTCCAACGAGGACCCCGGGATCCGCCACCTGCGCCGAATTCCTTGTGAAGAACTTCACGAAGTTTTCCGGCGGTGTGTCGTGGCACGGCGTGTCTCGGGTCGCCGGGGGCGCTCACCCGTCAATCCGCACGCTCATGCGAGGCGGTCGCCGGGGTCAGGCGATGGACCAGGCGATGCCGTCCAGGATGTCGTGCTCGCTCACCACGACCTCCTGCGCACCCACCCGTTCCATGATCGCCTGGAGGACGAGGGCACCGGCGCCGATGACGTCGACGCGGCCGGGGTGCATGGAGGGCACGGCCGCCCGCTCGGCGTGCGTCGACCGCAGCAGCCACTCGGTGATCTCCCGGACCCGGGCGTAGGGGATGCGGGAGTGGTGGATGGCGTCGGAGTCGTACTCCGGCAGGTCCTGGTGGATGGCGGAGAGGGTGGTGACGGATCCGGCCAGACCGACCAGGGTGTGCGCCTCGCGCAGCGGCACGGTCTGCTCCGCCAGGTCGAGGGCGCGCTCGATGTCGGCCCGCATGGAGGCGATCTCGGCCTCGGTCGGCGGGTCGCTGACGTGCCCCTCGTGCACCAGATGCCGCTCGGTCATCCGCACACAGCCGATGTCCACGGACCGGGCGCCCCGCACGTGCTCGTCCCCGACGACGAACTCGGTGGAGCCGCCGCCGATGTCCACGACGAGGAATGGCTTGGCGAGGTCGTCGCGTCCCGCCAGCTCCTTCGTCGCACCCGTGAAGGAGAACTCGGCCTCCTGGTCACCGCTGATGACCTCCGGCTCGACACCGAGGATGTCCAGCACCCCGCGCACGAACTCGTCCCGGTTCTCGGCGTCCCGGGAGGCGGAGGTGGCCACGAATCGCAGCCGCTGCGCCCCGTACTCCTTGATGACCGCCGCGTACTCCCGGCAGGCGGCGAAGGTCCGCTGCAGCGCCTCCGGCGCGAGCCGGCCGGTCCGGTCCACCCCCTGCCCGAGCCGCACGATCACCATCCGCCGGTCCAGATCGACGAGCTCCCCGGTCTGGGGGTCGGCGTCGGCGACGAGCAGCCGGATGGAGTTGGTGCCACAGTCGATGGCGGCGACGCGGGTCATGAGTGGTGTTCCTTCTCTGTTCGTGACGTCTCGGCCGTCCCTGTGACCACGCACGCCCCCTTGAGCCACCACTCCGGCAGCATGGCGATCGCCTCGTCACCGAGCGGGTTCACGCCGGGCCCCGCGGCCAGCGAGTGCGCCACCAGCACATGCAGGCACTTCACCCGGTCCGGCATCCCGCCGGCGCTCGGGAACCCCGTCAGTTCCTCGATCTCGTCCCGGCGCCGGATGTAGTCCTCGTGCGCGGCCCGGTACGCCGCCGCCAGCTCCGGATCGCTCTCCAGCCGCGCCGTCATCTCCTTCATCACGCCGTTGGCCTCAAGGGTGCCGATGGCGGACGCGGCCTTGGGGCACGTCAGGTAGTACAGCGTCGGGAACGGCGTGCCGTCCGGCAGCCGCGGCGCGGTCTCCACGACGTCCGGCTGCCCGCACGGGCACCGGTGTGCGATCGCCCGCAACCCGCGCGGCGGCCGCCCGAGCTGCTGCTTGAAGGCCTCGACGTCCGCGTCGGTGGGCTCGGTACGCGGGGTGGAGGGCGGAGGCGTTTCCATGACTGTGTTCTGTGCGGCTTTCTGTCGGTTCACTGGTCGGACGCGTCGGACTTGTCGACGCCGTCCCAGACGTTCGCGTACCAGGGCCGGTCGGCCGTCCCGAGGTAGGCGTGCGCCTGCTTGGCGGCAGCGGGGTCGATCACGACGTACCCGGTCTCCCCCGGCATCACATAGTGCAGCCGCTCCCGGATCTGCTGCTGCGCGTACGCGTCGTCCTGCCACCGGGCCTTGAGGTCCCGCAGTTGCTCGACCCGCTGCCGGGCCCGCTCCTGCTGCCGTTCCAGGTCGGCGATCTCGGCGCGCTGGGAGACGTACTGCCGCATCGGATAGGCGAGCGCGACGATCATCGTGCACAGCACGATCGCGAGCAGCGCGGCGCGGCCGGTGAGCCGGGAGCGGCGGGCCTGGCGCCGGGTCTGGGAGCGGTAGACCCGGGCCGCCGTCTGTTCGCCGAGCAGCCTGAGCCTGGTCGCGGTGGAGAACCGGTCCCGGTCCTTCACGGCCATGTCCCCGCCTCCCGTTCACACGCGCGTACGTCCCCGCACACGGTACGGGACCGGTACGGGGACGTACGTACGACTGGCGCAGCCGTGACCCTTAACGGGTCAGCCCTTGCTGTGCTCAGTGGTCCGCGGAGCGAAACCGCGGGAAGGCGCTGCGGCCGGCGTACACCGCCGCGTCGTCGAGGATCTCCTCGATGCGCAGCAGCTGGTTGTACTTGGCGACGCGCTCGGAGCGGGCCGGGGCGCCGGTCTTGATCTGGCCGCAGTTCGTGGCGACGGCGAGGTCGGCGATGGTGACGTCCTCGGTCTCGCCGGAGCGGTGGGACATCATGCACTTGAAGCCGTTGCGCTGGGCCATCTCGACGGCGTCCAGGGTCTCGGTCAGCGAGCCGATCTGGTTGACCTTGACCAGCAGGGCGTTGGCCGTGCCCTCCTCGATGCCGCGGGCGAGGCGCTCCGGGTTGGTGACGAACAGGTCGTCGCCGACCAGCTGGACCTTGTCGCCGAGCTTGTCGGTGATGACCTTCCAGCCGGCCCAGTCGTCCTCGAACAGCGGGTCCTCGATGGAGACCAGCGGATAGGCGGCGACGAGCTCCTCGTAGTACTCGGTCATCTCGGCGGCCGAGCGGGACTTGCCCTCGAACTCGTACTTGCCGTCCTTGTAGAACTCGGACGCGGCGACGTCGAGCGCGAGCGCGATCTGCTCGCCGGGGATGTAGCCGGCCTGCTTGATGGCCTCGAGGATGAGGTCGAGGGCGTCGCGGTTGGAGCCGAGGTTCGGTGCGAAGCCGCCCTCGTCACCGAGGCCGGTTGACAGGCCCTTGTTCTTCAGGACCTTCTTCAGGGTGTGGTAGACCTCGGCACCCCAGCGCAGCGCCTCGGAGAAGGTCTCCGCGCCGATCGGGGCGATCATGAACTCCTGGATGTCGACGTTGGAGTCCGCGTGCGAGCCGCCGTTGAGGATGTTCATCATCGGCACCGGCAGCAGGTGCGCGTTCGGGCCGCCCAGGTAGCGGAACAGCGGCAGGTCGCTGGCCTCGGAGGCGGCGTGGGCGACGGCGAGGGAGACGCCGAGGATGGCGTTTGCGCCGAGCGAGCCCTTGTTGTCGGTGGCGTCCAGGTCGAACATGGCCTGGTCGATCAGGCGCTGCTCGGTGGCGTCGTAGCCGACCAGCTCCGGCCCGATCTGCTCGATCACGGCGAGGACGGCCTTCTCGACGCCCTTGCCCAGGTAGCGGTTGGGGTCACCGTCACGGAGCTCGATGGCCTCGAAGGCACCGGTGGAGGCGCCGGACGGGACGGCGGCACGACCCGTGCTGCCGTCGTCGAGGCCGACCTCGACCTCGACCGTGGGGTTGCCTCGGGAGTCCAGGATTTCCCGGGCTACGACGACGTCGATGGACGGCACGAGCATCTCCTTCTTGGGATGTGACGCTGGTTGTGCGGGCGCACGCGGGCCTTGTCGGCCCTTGCTCAGCCTTGCGACTAGAGCCTAACCGTCCCGGCGCCGTCAGCCAGCCGACCGACCGGCCCGTGGACACACAGACGGTACCCATTGTTCACGCACGGAACAAAGGGGGGCCCGATGAAGAACGGACGAAGAGCGGGTCAAGAAGAGGACGGCAAAGAGAAACCCCGCTCCGGTGCGTACGGGGGAAAACGCACCGGAGCGGGGTCCGTGGGGGACGGGGGTGGCCCTCACGTGGTCCCCACTATGAGGACCACGGTTGTGCGGGCGCTGTGGTTCAGCCGGGCGCCGCCTGTTACTCACGGCGGCCGTCCGTGTCCTTACTTCAGGTGCAGCTGCTGGCCCGGGTAGATGAAGTCGGCATCGTCGACGATGTCCTTGTTCAGCTTGAACAGCGCCTGCCAGCCGCCCTTGACCTTGTGCTTCTCGGCGATCGAGCTCAGCGTGTCGCCCTTGACGACCTTGTACTCGCCGTCGCCCTTCTTGACCTTCTTGCCGGTCGGGGTGGTGACGGTCTTCTTGGCGACCGGGCGCTCGGCGGACCGGGAGGCGGCCTGGTTGTCGGTCGTACGGCTGCTGGTGCCGCCGTTCGACGAGCTGGAGCCGGAGGAGGAGCTGGAGCCGGCGGACGAGCCGCTGCCGGTGGAGGCGGCGCCGGACAGGCCCGTGCCGCAGACCGGCCAGGCGCCCTTGCCCTGCGCGCCGAGGACCTTCTCGGCGATCTCGATCTGCTGCGCCTTGGTGGCCTTGTCGGCGGTGGCGGCGTACTGGGTGCCGCCGTACGCGGCCCAGGTGGAGGCGGAGAACTGCAGACCGCCGTAGTAGCCGTTGCCGGTGTTGATGGACCAGTTGCCGCCGGCCTCGCACTGGGCGACGGTGTCCCACTCGGAGGCGGTGGCGGCGGAGGCGGTGCCGGACGCCATCAGCGGGGCGGCGACGGCGACGCCGGTGACACCGGCGACAGCGATGGCGCGGACGGCCTTGGACGGACGACGGTGCTTGCCCTTGCCGGAGAACAGCATGATGGGATCCCCTCACCGACGCCTGCGAGGTGAGCTGTCGGGTTCGGGCCGGTTGAGTTGCCCGGCCGCACACCTCGCGGTGCGCGGCTTCACCCCGAGCCGGACACGGCAGTCTCAACTGCCGGTCCCGGCGCTTACCTTGGGTCCCCCGCTCCTGCCTACGGCGCTTGACGCGACGACTGTTCCCGGGCGGCCGCTGGCAGGACTCGGCGTTGCGGCAGCCGGGGCTCGTGGTGACGAGCGGCCTTGACCGTAAACAGGCGATCAGGTGAATTTCAAAGATGATCAGGGCTTCTGAGACTCATCCCACACTTTCACCAAACCGGACATTTAACTTCTAAGTGGGGCGGCCCGAAGGTGCCAACTCCCGTTACTTCGCGCCCGTTTCGGTGCCGAGTTTCAGGGTCTGACCGGGGGCGATGTGGTTCGGGTCGGTGCCGATGTCCGCCTTGTTCGCGGCATAGAGGGCACGCCATCCGCCGTCGAGGTCAAGGGAGTCGGCGATGGAGGCGAGGGTGTCGCCCTCCCGGACGGTGTACGTGCCGGTGCCGCTGGAGGCGTGACGGCCGGACATGGTGGCGTTCTGACCGTTTGTCACGTTTTCATCCGCCGAGCCGCCGCGATGCTTGCCGCCACCGCCGACGGCCCCCGTGTCGACCAGACTCCAAGAGCCGCCGGTCTGCCATGAATTGTCCGAGTCATCAGCTTTGGGCGTGACAGGGCTCTCACTCGCCTTCGCGGTGGCGGAGCCGTTAGATCCCGACTTGTCCGTCTTGGCGGAGTCGCCGGGGGTGCCCGTACCGGAGCCGCCGCTCGTACTCGGCGACGGGGTGGCGGAGCCGGCACCGGAGTCCGTGGCACCCGAGGAGGAGGTGGACGAGCCGGAATCCGATGAACCAGATGAAGCTGATGAACCAGATGAAGGGGACGAATCCGACAGCCCGGAGGACGAGCCCGCAGAGCCGGACGTGTCGACCGATCCGCCGAGGCCCGTGTCGACGTTCACCGAGGCGTCGTCCGAGGAGAGACCGGCGAGCAGGGCGCAGGTCCGCCAGGGCTTGGTGCCCTGGTCGGCGAGGATCTTCTCGGCGACGGCTATCTGCTGCGAACGGCTCGCCTGGTCGGGCGTGGCGGCGTACTGGGTGCCGCCGTACGCGTCCCAGTCGTCCTGGGACATCTGCAGGCCGCCGTAGTAGCCGGTGCCGGTGTCCATGCTCCAGGAGCCGCCGCTCTCGCACTCGGCCACGCGGTCCCATGTGGTGCCGTCGGCCGCGTTGGCGCTCGCCGCGCCGAGGAGCGGGATGGCGATCGCCGAGCCGGTCACTCCTGCCGCGACGAGCAGGGCCGGAGCCTGACGGGGGCGACGGTGACGACCGTTCCCGGAGAGCATGCGGAAACCTTTCGAGCGACAGCGTTGACCGGCGCGACGGGTCTTGCCGGGCGCCGCACTGATGGGTGAACGTATAGGCAGACGATCACCTGTCACAAGTTAACGCCGCGCAGATCACGTGAAGATTACAGACGTGAGCTGGTCACCTTTGCCGGTGGCGGGCACCGGTGGTGGGCACGGGTGGTGGGCTCACCGGCCGTAGGGAGTGAACTCCACGGGGAGGGTGCGCAGTCCGCGCATGATGAGCCCACCGCGCCATCGCAACTCGCTCTCGTCCACCGCGAGTCGCAGGTCCGGGAGGCGGCTGAGGAGGGTGGCGAGCGCGGTCTGCCCTTCCAGGCGGGCGAGCGGGGCGCCGAGGCAGTAGTGGATGCCGTGGCCGTATCCGAGGTGCTGGTTGTCCCGCCGTGCGAGGTCGAGCGTGTCCGGGTCGGCGAACCGCTCCGGGTCCCGGTCCGCGGCGGCGAGTACGACGAGGACCGGGTCGCCGGGTGCGATGCGCTGTCCGCCGATGCCGAGCGGCTCGGTGGCGAACCGCCAGGTGGCCAGCTCCACCGGCCCGTCGTAGCGCAGGAGTTCCTCGACTCCGGTCTCCAGGAGCCCGCGCTCACCGGCGGCGAGAGAGTCCTGGAGGCGACGGCGCTGTTCCGGGTGGGTGAGCAGGGCGTACGTGCCGTTCCCGATGAGATTGACCGTCGTCTCGAAACCGGCGAACAGCAGGATGAAGGCCAAGGCGGCGGCCTCGTTCTCGGTGAGGTGCTCGCCGTGGTCGGAGGCCCGGATGAGCCCGGAGATGAGGTCCTCACCGGGGGCCGGCTCGGCGGACAGCGCCTCCCGTTTCCGGTGGATCAGCTCGGCCAGATATCCCCGCATCTTCTTCACGGACCGCGCGACCCCGCCCCGCGGCCCTCCCCCGTGCCGGATCATCATCCCCGCCCAGTCCCGGAAGTCGTCCTGGTCCTCACGCGGGACGCCCAGCAGGTCGCAGATGGCGTAGATGGGCAACGGGAAGGCGAACTCATGGATGAGGTCGGCCTCGGCCCGGTCCGCGAACCCGTCGATGAGCCGGTCGGTCAGCTCCTGCACCCGGGGCGCGAACTCGGCGACCCGGCGCGGGGTGAACGCCTTGCTGACCAGCCGCCGCAGCCGGGTGTGGTTCGGCGGGTCGATGTTCAGCAGATGCGCCATCAGCTCGGCCTTGCGCTCCCCGGGGATCCCGGTCTTTCCCTTGGCGTGCGCGGGCTCGTCGTGATGCGCCGGGTTCTTGGACAGCCGGGGGTCGGCCAGGGCCTGCTTGGCGTCGGCGTAGCGCGTGACCAGCCAGGCCTCGACCCCACTGGGAAGCCGGGTGCGGTGCACCGGCGCGTGCTCCCGGAGCCAGGCGTAGGCGGGGTAGGGGTCGGCGGCGAACTCCCAGGTGAAGAGGTCGGGGGCGGTGGTGTCGTCGGGGTCGAGCTGGTTGGTCACTCCTTGACGGTATCCGGTGCGTGCGGCGGGGACACGGCTCGCTCCGCCAAGATCCTCTGCGCGAGGTAGTGACCCTGCTCGACGGCGAGGAGCGTCCGACATCGCTGGGACTTCGGGCCGTCCTTCAGAACCGCCCAGCCCTGGACGACCCTCCGGGCGCCCGCCATCGCCAGTTCGTCGGCCTCGGTCCGCCACGTCCCCCTCCGCCCTGAGCGGCGTTGGACTCACGGTGCTCAAAGCCGGGCCGTCCCGGTGTGGACTTGACGGTCTCAGCGCTCCGTCTCCCTGATCGCGTCCCTGTAGGCCCGTGCCGCCGCCCGCAGGGCCGCCTCGGGGTCCACGCCCTCCGCCTCGGCGCGTGCCGCCAGGGCCAGGAGTTCGTAGCCGACGCCCTCGCCGGTCGGCAACGGCGCCGCCAGCCCCGCCGTCCGCACCCGGGAGGCGAGTTTCGCCGCCAGGGCGAGACCCGGCTGGGCGAGGGGTATGCCGTCGGTCACCGACTCGCGCCGCTTCTCGATCGCCTTCCTACGCAGCCAGTGCTCCTTGACCTCCTCCGGTGTCGAGGCGGTTTCCTCGCCGAAGACATGCGGGTGGCGGTGGATGAGTTTCGCGACGATGCCTCCCGCCACGTCGTCGATCGAGAAGGGGGCGTCCGCGTCCTCCTCCGCGATGCGCGCGTGGAAGACGACCTGGAGGAGCACGTCGCCCAGTTCCTCCCGCATTTCCTCGCGGTCGCCGGCCTCGATCGCCTCGACGAGTTCGTACGCCTCCTCGATGGCGTACTTCGCCAGGCCCTCGTGGGTCTTCTGGGACGACCAGGGGCACTCCGCCCGGATGCGGTCCATGACCTGGACAAGGTCGAGGAGGCGGGCGCCGGGCAGGTCGTAGGAGGCGGGGAGCAGCTCCAGCTGGGGCATCCGGAGGCGGCCGGAGCCGGCGAGGCGGGCCAGTCCGTCGGTGAGGGCCGGCTCGCCCTCGCCCGTCGCCACGACCACCACGGTTCGCCCGCCGGCGCAGGCGTCGACCAGCTCCTGAGCGGTGGGAGCGGCCTCGTCCACGGCTGTCCCGGCCTCCCGCAGATACGGCAGCTGCGGATGCGCGCCGTCCGCGCACAGCACGCGGTCCGCCGAGCGCAGCGCCTGCCAGGCGGGCCAGGACAGCAGGCCGGGGGCGACGCGGTGGCTGGTGGTGAGCAGGATGATTCGGCCGGTGTCGGGGGCGGTAGGAGCAGAGGGTTCCGGGCTGGTGGTGTTCACGATCCGAACGTAACGCACCCGCGCCGCCGACCTCGGGCGTTGTCCACAGGATGGGGATGATCAAGCGATCGTATGACCGCTGCCGTCGGCCCCGCCTACGCCGTCACCTGCGTCCCCGACGACGTGACCTCCCGAACCCACGGCGTCTTGGCGTCCACCCGGCTGCTCTTCTGGACATCCCAGGCGCCGTAGCGCGGGTTGAGGTCGACGTGGAGTTCCTGGGACGCCTTGGACAGGGCCTTCCAGAAGGCGGGCTGGGTGGTGTCGGTGCCGAGGATCTGGGCGAGTTTCTGGGCCTCCAGCTGGAGGCGGAGGTTGTCGTCCAGGCGGTTGGGGGCGATGCCGTACTTCTGGAGCCAGGCGGTCTGGAGCGCCTTGGAGCCGCCGGCCTGCTGTTCGAGGCCGGTGCGCATCCGCTGGATGTCCTTGCGGGTGACGCCGATGCCCGCGTCCTGGGCGGCCCGGTGCAGCACCTGGTCGAGGACCATGTTGTGCAGGGTGTCCCGGGTGAGGCTGCTGGTGGCGGCGAGAACCTGCTGGTACTGCGCCTCGTCCGGCACCGCCGCCCGCTGCGCCTGGCGAACCTCGTTCACCCGGGTCTCCAGCTGGGCGACGGTGATCCGCCGGCCGCCGACGACGGCCGCCGCGCCCGGGTGCGCGTCGCTTCCGCAGGCGGTGAGGAAGGGGACCGCGGTGGCGATCGCGGCGGTGAGGACGAGCGCGGTGCGACGGCGGCGGTGCAAGGGGAACCTCCTGAGGAGATTGTGCGACGGTGCACAAAGTCTTGCGATGATCGATGGTAGGCAGTGAGCAGGCTCTGGCCAACCCATTCGACCAACGATTCACCGGCACTTCGGGCACCGACGCGCATCGGTCTTGCACACGGCGCACGCAGTGCGGACCGCTCAGCCCTGAGCGTCCACCGCCGTTTCAACGGCCCCGGCGACATCGCCGCGCAGCCCGTCACCGGTGTGGACGATGGTCACGTGCGTACCGGCCTTGTCATCGCCCTCGGCCCGACGAGGACGAAGCCGACCTTCTGGTACCGCGGTGCCGTCTGCGCCGCGGCCGTGGCCTCGGGCCGGCCGTCGGCGAGGACGACGTCGCAGGAGCGCTGGAGCAGACCGTTGAGGAAGGGGCGCGCGCCCGCGGCGCTCTGCTCCCCGGTCACCGGTGCGTACCTCACGCGCGCGTGTGTCTTGCGGGAGGCGTCCTGCATGCCCTGCCAGGCCTCGGCGGCGGTCCCGGCGGTGATGCCGCCAGCACCGCGCCGAACCCCCCGAACACCCACCGGTCCGCGCGGCTTCCGCGCCGCAGCGCGAGCACGAGGGACGGTACGGGGCACAGCAGGCCCAGGCTGACCACGGGCAGCGCGGCGAGACCGGCCCGCGCGACGTACGGCCGGACCAGCCTCTTGGGCACCCGCACGATCCTCATCCCTCGCTCCTCGACCCGCGGCTCAGCCGGTGAGCGCGACGGGCGCGTCCCACGCGTCCCGGTCGACGGTGATGGTGTAACCGCCGCGCGTCTCCTTGCTGTTGACGATGTACTGGTGGCCACGGCTGTGATCGGTGTACTGGGTCTTGCCGAACGGCCAGTCGGTCGTCGTGGTGTTCTGCTTGTCCCACAGCGCGTACCAGAGGTTGCCCGGCAGGTCCGTCTTGTCGGTCGCGTTGGCGATCGCCTTGGCGCTGGAGCTGGTGAAGCCGTAGTAGCCCGCCCGGTACGTCTTCGCGCGCAGCGTCTTGTCAAAGGCGCGCACGTAGGTGAGCACGGCGTTGTTGCACGACGTGTTCGTGATGTCGTACGACTCCATGTCCAGGTAGATCGGGCT
This sequence comes from Streptomyces sp. NPDC005866, assembly GCF_040629895.1. Taxonomy (NCBI): domain Bacteria; kingdom Bacillati; phylum Actinomycetota; class Actinomycetes; order Kitasatosporales; family Streptomycetaceae; genus Streptomyces; species Streptomyces sp. NPDC005866. The sequence continues at coordinate 418,470 of NZ_JBEXWP010000004.1, read as the reverse complement.
GCCGGCCTTCATGCCCAGGGCCGACGCCTTCGCCACCGCGTCCGCTCCGTCGGTCGCGCCGAGGGAGGAGGCGGTGGAGGCGGTGATCTTCTCGGGGCTGGAGCCGGTCTGGCAGGGCGGCTGGGCGCCGACGTAGAGCGGGATGAGCTTCCAGCCGACCGTGCTGACCGACTTCACCCAGGAGGCGGTGAGGTTGGGCTGGCTGCAGCCGCGGTTCTTGCCGCCGACGTAGACGGCGGCGGCGCCGTAGAGGCCGCCGTGCCAGGCCTTCATCGCGGCCAGGGAGGGCGCGGCGCAGGTGTCGAAGGCGCGGCCGGTGTACGTCTTCTGGGCGGGCCAGGTGGTGGCCGCCATCGAGGTCTGCGCGGCGATGCCGCCCCCCGCGACCACGGCGGCGCCGGCCACGGCCCACGTGATGTATCTGCGCTTCTTGGACTGCCGATGCTCGGCCATCCCCACCCCATTCACGATCACGGCATACGGCACGCACCCGGCGTACCGGCCAAAGACGATGTGTGCTCCGGGCCGGCCAGGTCGAAGCCTGGCGCGCCCCCGTCGGCGCATCGCACCATGTGGTGCGGCCATGCGCTTCCTGTGTCAAGTGCTCCGGAGCGGATCGCACCATAACCGATCCCACCACCAAGATCGGGAAACCCCCGTCCCCGATCATCACAAGATTCACTCAAGGCACGGCAAACTCTTCAGGGACGGCGGATTCCTTGGGGTGGGTGGGATCCAGAAGCGACTGGTAGCCGGCTGGGCTCAGGTGGCGCCGCGGCGCCGCACGCCTCATGTGCGCCGGGTGCCTCGCAGGATCCGTACGGCGGGCCAGGCGAGCAGTGCGGTGACGGCCCACAGGAAACCCGCCAGGGCGGCCCACTCCCCTGTGCTGGTCTCCGGATCGTCGGCGCCGAAGACCGTGAACGCGAGGGCCAGGAAGGCGAAGAGGCCGCCGAGGATGCCCAGGACGACCAGGGCCGCCGTCTGGCGTCCGGTACGCCGGGCGGGGGCGGGCCGGTCCGGTGGTGTGCCGTTGCCTTCGGGCGCCGCGGCCGTCTGTGGCTTGGGCGGGCTCTGCCGGGGCGGCAGCCGGACCACGGCGTCCGGCGGCACTGCGGCGTCCACGACCGCCATCGTGTGCGCGTCGACGCCGTACAGCCCGTGGTGAGCCGCTCGGTCCAAGCCGCGTCGTGCGTCGGGTCGAGCGCGGTGGCCCGGATCAGCAGCTGCTCGGCCTGCCGCAGATGCGCGCGCAGCCCGGCGAACTGCTCGCGGCTGACATGCTCGGCGCGCGCCGCAGTCCGTATCTCCCACCCGATGTTCACCTCGCGGGCGCCGAGGACGGTGAGGGCGAGTACGTCGTCGGGCGCGACGTCGACGAGGCGGCGCAGCCACTCCTCGATCCCGGCCACCTCCGCGAGCACACGGACGGCGAAGCTGCGGTCCGTCCCGTACGGCAGCCCGTCGACGTAACTCCGGATCGCCCCCCAGTCCGACGCGGTAGCGGCCTGCCGCAGCCAGGCGGCTTCGGGGAAGGCGGAGGCGACCTCGAAGTCGGGAGGCGGCAGGGAGGATGAGGGGTGAGACATGCGGCGGATCCTAAGCGAGGCCTGTGACAGTGCCGCCGCCGGGGAACGCCCAGGTCAGGGTGGCCAAAACAGGGAACCGGCTTGACCGTCGCCGTACTGTCCGGCCAACTTCCGTTCACCGAATGTCCGTACGTTCCTCCGTTTCCGCCCGCGTGTGAACGCGGGCCGTTCTCTGTGTCCTCCGTCTCCCTTCACACCCTGGAGCCCTCATGGCCCTCAACGCCCGCCGCGCCCGCCAACTGCTGGAAACCGCGGCCCCCTTGCTGCTCCAGGGTGAGCAGGTGGAGTTCACGAGCCTGGCGGCCGTCGGCTCGGTGTCCGTCCGCAAGCAGGCGCTCACCGCGGCGATGGTCGGCGTACTCAGCGCGGGCACGGTCATGGCCACGGTCACGCCCCGCCCGCTGTACATAGTCATGACCGACCAGCGCCTGCTCTTCTTCGACGGCAACCGCGGCGGCAGACCGGGCAAGCTGCTGCTGAACCTGCCGCGCCCGTACGTCTCGGCGGGCGGCTCGAAGAAGGCCTTCCTGGGATTGCAGTACGTCACCCATCTGACGGTGGCCGGCGATGAGCAGGGCCTCAAGGTCACCTTTCCGGTGCAGCACCGGGGGGATGGGCCGCGGTTCGTTTCGGGGTTGGGGGTGACGCGCTGAGGGGTGATCGCGGGCGTGGTGCCGTGGGACTAGGCGGCAGCCAATTGGCACCAGACATACTTGCCCGGACTGCCCTGCCTGGTCAGCGGCTGCCAGCCCCACAGATCGGAACAGGCCCGCACCAGCGCCAGCCCTCGCCCCTCCTCCGTGTCGGCGAGTTCCGTCAACCCCCTCGACGGTTCGGGCGGCTGCGGGTCGGCGTCCCACGCCCCGATCTGCAGCACGCCGGCCGACCAGCGCACGCGCAGGGCTGCGGGGCCCTTGGTGTGGCGTACGGCGTTGGAGACCAGTTCCGTCGCGACCAGTTCGGCGACGTCGGCGAGGCCGATCAGGCCGTGCATGGTGAGGATCAGGCGGAGGGTACGGCGGCTTACGGTGACGGCCCGCAGGTCGTTCGGGATGTAGAGGGAGTATTCCCAGGGTTCCTTCTCGGCGGTTTCGGGCATGCGTCAACTCCGGTTCAGCGGTGGGGTTTCGGAGGGCTGCGGGGGTCTGCGGGCGGTGGCAGTGCCGCGGCCGCCATGGCAGGACGGGGCGGTGCGCTTCCGGGGTCCCGGGATTCCGCAGCGTGTGCGTCGCATCACCGACAGTAGAGCTTAGATTTAAGATCGAGCAAGCTGATCGCGTAATCTGGCCTCCGAACGAGACGCGGCTACAGGCGCGTTGACGCAAGGAGCGGGCGATGAGCAAGCGCGAACCAACGGCACGTCAGATTCGGCTGGCCTTCGAACTGCGCCGACTCCGCGACGCGGCGGGCCTCAGCGCCCGCGAGGCAGCGGCCCTGCTCGGCGTGAACTCCGTACAGATCAGCCAGATCGAGTCCGGAACCTCCGGCGTGAGCGAAAACCGAGTGCGCCGCCTCGCGGCCAACTACGCCTGCACGGACCAGGAGTTCATCAACGCGCTGGCCGCCATGGCAGCCGACCGGACTCAGGGCTGGTGGGAGGAGTACCGAGGCCGGCTTCCGACCGCTTTTCTCGACCTCTCCGAGCTGGAGCACCACGCCACCTACCGCCAGGACGTGGAGTTCCTGCACATCCCCGGGCTCTTGCAGACCGAGGACTACGCGCGCGCCGCCTTCTCCTCCAGGATCCCCGAACTCCCCCATGAGGAACTCGAACTGCGCGTCCGTCACCGCATGCAGCGCAAGGTAATCCTCGAAGTCCGCGTCCCGTACGAGGCCGTCATCCACGAGGCGGCACTGCGCATCAGGGTCAGCGGTCGCGCCACCTCACAGGCTCAACTCGCCCGCGTCCTGGAACTCTCCGAGGCGGACCACGTCACCGTGCGCGTCATCCCCTTCGACCTGGACAACTTCGGCGGGACCTGGAGCGCCATGATGCTGGCGGGCGGAGCCGTACCCAAGCTGGACACAGCCGTCCGTGACGCACCCCACGGCACGGGATTCGTCGACTCCGAGGCTCAACTCGGCGTCTTTCGAACACTCTTCCGTAGAGTGGAAGCCGCGTCACTCGACCCCGAGCGGTCGCGTGACCTCATCCACCGGCTGGCCAAGGAACTGTGAGGCACCCCGTGACCACCCCCGACAACTGGCGAAAGTCGTCCTACTCCGGCGGCGGCGACGGCAACAACTGCGTGGAGATCGCGACCGCCCCCACCTACACAGCGATACGCGACTCCAAGACCCCAGCCAGGGCCCCCCTCACCTTCGCCCCCGTCGCCTTCACCACCTTCGTCCAAGCCCTGAACGCCGGCGACGTGACATTTCCCGGGAATCTCGAAGTCTCCTGATCTACCAGCGCCCGACAACGGAGAGTCGTCGCCGGTCCACGAGATTCACCCCCTTCCTCTCCAGCCTCTCCTCCAACGCCTCCAGACCGCGACGCTTGGCGTACTCCGACTCTTCCGCATAAATGGGAACGAGCCAGGTGAACTCCACATCCTCCACAGAGTCACCAGTTCGCCGGACCCAGGCGCCAGCGAATAGGGAGGCGAGGCCAGAAAACGATCAGCCTGGGAGCCGTCGATCCACGGGTGCCCAAGGTTCATAACGGAACCTATTTCCACCCTGCGCCCGGGGAGTGAATGCAGCAGAAGGACGGGATCATCTCCGGCACCGCCTATTGGGCAACCTGTCCGACTTCGCTTCGAAATTCCCCTTGCTCCTTGTGGAATCCTTTGCAGATCACGTCAATGTAAACGGACCAGCTGTTCATGTGCCGGGCGGTTCGGTGACGGTGTGGGGAGGGCCGGTCAGAGGCGATGCCGCATCGACACCGGCACACAGCCACGCTTTTCAGCCCGCGTGGAACCGTGCCGGGGCCTCGGTCGGGTTGCCGCCCGACGGGAGTTTCTGGTTCGGGCAGGTGGCGAGGACCTTCTTCATCGCGTCCTTCTCCGCCGCGGTGACCCACAGGCCGTACTTCTTCTTCACGGCCACCTGCGCGGCGACGTAGGCGCAACGGTAGGACTTGTTGGGCGGGAGCCAGGTGGCGGTGTCGCCGTCACCCTTGCCGCGGTTGGCGCTCGCGTCGACGGCCAGCAGGTTGAGCGGATCGTTGGCCAGGGCTATGCGCTTGCTGGCGTCCCAGTACTTGGCACCCTTCTGCCAGGCGTCCGAGAGGGCGACGAGGTGGTCGATGTCGACCAGACTGCGGCCGCGCTTGTAGGTGACCTCCTTGTCGGAGTAGGGGTCCGGGTTCAGCACGCCGGAGGAGACCTTGCAGTCGCCGTCGGTGAACTTCACCTCCTTGAGGTCCCGCCTGAGTATGTCGTCCCGCGTATCGCAGGAGTTGGAGTCGGTGTCCGCCCAGGCGGAGCCGAACTTCTCCCGGGTATAACCGGTCTTCGGCGCCCGGCCCTTGACGGTCAGCGCGTCGGCGGCGGTCAGCGCCGCTCCCCCGCCGCCGCCCGCGCCCGGGGCTCCCGGGCTCCCCTTGTCCTGCAGGTCCTTACAGCCGGCCACGGCGAAGATCACGACGACAGCGGTGACCGCCCCGCCCCTCAGACGCGTCACGTGCGACCCCTCTTCCATCCCATTTCCGCCTCCGCACGGGCGGATCTCTCCTGGCCCACGGTAGCGGCCGCACGGTTCGCATCGAACAGGACGTAAAAGGGCGTATGGCTGTCAACTGCCGTTTATCGGTAACACTTTGACGCCAGGGAGAAGCTCGGGAGGTTCGCCATCGCGCCCGCTCAAACCGTTCCGCGACCGCACACCTCTGGGCGCCTTCCGTGCTCCCGGCGACTTCCGGCTTCCCAGCACCTTCCGTGCTCCCTGCGCCCTACGCGCCTCTCACCGCCGTACCGCACGCCCCGCGGAGCCGTGCGCACGCATGGCCGAGCCGTGCGCACGCCTCAGGGGTGTAACGCCGTCACCGATGGGCGTCCGTACGGCCCGCCGTGATGCTGCGGTTCGTAGGCGCGGCCAGTGGCAAGGTAACCGGCAAAGGCCGCGCCTCACCGATCCTACGAGCCCAGGACCGACGCCAGGAACTCTCCCACCCAGCCCAGCAACTCCCGTCCCACCAGGGGCTGTCCGCCCACCTTCGCGGTCTTCGGGCGGGGCACCAGCACCTGGTGGGCGGCCGGCTTGATGACGGTCCCCGGGTACAGACGCTTGACCCGCAGCTCCTGCGATTCACGCAACTCGACCGGCGCGAAGCGGATGTTGGCGCCCTGGAGCACGATCTCGCCGACCCCGCACGCGCGGGCGAGCATCCGCAGCCCGGCGACCAGCAGCAGGTTCTCCACCGGCTCGGGCAACTTGCCGTAGCGGTCGGTGAGTTCCTCGCGAACCGCCTTGATGTCCTCCTCCGAGTTGGCGGAGGCGATGGACCGGTACGCCTGGAGGCGCAGCCGCTCGCCGGGCGCGTAGTCGTGCGGGACGTGTGCGTCGACGGGCAGCTCGATCTTGACCTCGAGCGGCGGTTCCTCCTCGATCCCGCCGGTCTCCAGCTGCCGCCGGTAGTCCGCGACCGCCTCGCCGACCATACGGACGTACAGGTCGAAGCCGACGCCCGCGATGTGCCCGGACTGCTCGCCGCCGAGCAGGTTTCCGGCGCCGCGGATCTCCAGGTCCTTCATCGCCACGTACATGCCGGCGCCCATCTCGGTGTGCTGGGCGATGGTGGCGAGCCGTTCGTGCGCGGTCTCGGTCAGCGGCTTCTCCGGCGGGTACAGGAAGTACGCGTAGCCGCGCTCCCGGCCCCGGCCGACCCGGCCGCGCAGCTGGTGCAGCTGGGAGAGGCCGAAGGTGTCGCCGCGTTCGACGATCAGGGTGTTGGCGTTGGAGATGTCGATGCCGGACTCGACGATCGTCGTGGAGACGAGCACGTCGAACTTCTTCTCCCAGAAGTCGACGACGACCTGTTCCAGCGACGATTCCGACATCTGGCCGTGGGCGGTGGCGATACGCGCCTCGGGGACGATCTCCCGGAGGCGGGCGGCCGCGCGGTCGATGGACTCGACCCGGTTGTGGATGTAGAAGACCTGGCCCTCGCGCAGCAGTTCGCGGCGGATGGCGGCGCCGATCTGCCTCTCCTCGTACGGCCCGACGAAGGTGAGCACCGGGTGCCGCTCCTCCGGCGGGGTGGTGATCGTGGACATCTCGCGGATGCCGGTGACCGCCATCTCCAGGGTGCGGGGGATCGGGGTCGCCGACATGGTCAGCACGTCGACGTTGGCGCGGAGCTTCTTCAGCTGCTCCTTGTGCTCGACACCGAAGCGCTGCTCCTCGTCGACGATGACCAGGCCGAGGTCCTTGAACTTGGTCTCCGAGGAGAACAGCCGGTGGGTGCCGATGACGACGTCGACCGCGCCCTCCCGGAGGCCCTCCAGGGTCGTCTTCGCCTCGGTGTCGGTCTGGAAGCGGGAGAGCGCCTTCACGCTCACCGGGAACTGCGAATACCGCTCGGAGAACGTGCCGAAGTGCTGCTGCACCAGCAGGGTGGTGGGCACCAGGACGGCGACCTGCTTGCCGTCCTGTACGGCCTTGAAGGCGGCCCGGACCGCGATCTCGGTCTTGCCGTAGCCGACGTCGCCGCAGACCAGGCGGTCCATGGGAATCGACTTCTCCATGTCGTCCTTGACCTCGGCGATGGTGGTCAGCTGGTCGGGGGTCTCCACGTACGGGAACGCGTCCTCCAGCTCGCGCTGCCACGGCGAGTCCCCGGCGAACGCGTGCCCGGGGGCGGCCATGCGCGCGCTGTACAGCTTGATCAGGTCGGCCGCGATCTCCTTGACGGCCTTCTTGGCGCGCGCCTTGGTCTTCGTCCAGTCCGCGCCGCCGAGCCGGTGCAGGGTGGGCGACTCGCCGCCGACGTACTTGGTGATCTGCTCCAGCTGGTCGGTGGGGATGTACAGGCGGTCGCCGGGCTGGCCGCGCTTGGCGGGGGCGTACTCGACGACCAGGTACTCGCGGGTGGCGCCCTGGACGGTGCGCTGCACCATCTCGATGTAGCGGCCGACGCCGTGCTGCTCGTGAACGATGTAGTCGCCCGGCTCCAGGGTGAGCGGGTCGATGGTCTTGCGGCGCCGCGCGGGCATACGGGCGCCGTCCCGGCCGGCCGCCTTCTGCCCGGACAGGTCGGTCTCGGTGAGCACGGCGAGCCTGAGCGCGGGGTCGACGAAGCCGTAGTCGATCGAGCCGCAGGACACATGCACGACCGAGGGGGTCAGCTCGCCCAGGTCGACGTCCAGACGGGCCGCGATGCCCTCGCCGCCGAGCACCTCGACGGTGCGGGAGGCGGGGCCGTGGCCCTCGGTCACATACACCGTGCGCCAGCCGTCGGCGAGCCAGCCCTTGGTGTCCGCGAGGGCCTTCGCGGTGTCGCCGCGGTAGGTCTCCGGAGCATGCATGCCCAGCTTGAGGGTGTCCGCGGACAGCTCCTCGTCGGCGGCGAACGGCGACACCGACCACCACATCATGTCCCGCTCACGCGCGCGCTCGCGGACGTCCGCGATCGACCACAGGGAGGCCGCGTCGACGTCGATGGGCGCCTCGCCGCCGCCCGCCGTGGCCGCCCAGGAGGCCTGCAGGAACTCCTGACTCGTGGCCACCAGGTCGGCGGCACGCGTGCGCACCCGCTCCGGGTCGCACACGACGGCCATGGCGCCCTTGGGCAGCACGTCCAGCAGCAGCTCCATGTCGTCGACCAGGACCGGGGCGAGGGACTCCATGCCCTCGACCGCGATCCCCTCGGCGATCTTGTTGAGCAGCTCACCCAGCTCCGGGTGCTGTTCGGCGAGGGCACGCGCGCGTGCGCGGACGTCGTCGGTCAGCAGCAGCTCGCGGCAGGGCGGCGCCCACAGGCCGTGCTCGGCGACCTCGAGGGAGCGCTGGTCGGCGACCTTGAAGTAACGGATCTCCTCGACGTCGTCGCCCCAGAACTCGACACGCAGGGGGTGTTCCTCGGTGGGCGGGAACACGTCCAGGATGCCGCCTCGCACGGCGAACTCGCCGCGCTTCTCGACGAGCTCCACGCGCGCGTAGGCGGCGGCCGCGAGGGCTTCCACGATGTCGTTCAGATCGACGCTCTGCCCGGTGCGCAGGGCCACCGGCTCCAGGTCGCCGAGGCCCTTGACCTGCGGCTGGAGCACGGACCGTACGGGCGAGACGACGACGGAGACCGGGCCGGTCTCGGGGTCGTCGGGGCTCGGGTGAGCGAGGCGGCGCAGCACGGCGAGGCGGCGTCCGACGGTGTCGCTGCGGGGGCTGAGCCGCTCGTGCGGGAGCGTCTCCCAGGAGGGGTACTCCACGACGCCTTCGGACGGCAGCAGCGTGCGCAGGGCGGCGGCCAGGTCCTCGGCCTCGCGGCCGGTGGCGGTGACCGCGAGGACGGGGCGGCCGGTCTCGCGGGCCAGGGCGGCGATCGCGAAGGGGCGCGCCGCCGGGGGGCCGACCAGGTCGACGTGCATGCGGTTGCCGTCAGCGGCCGCCTTGATCGCTTCCGCGAGTGCGGCGTCCTTGACGACGGCGTCGAGCAGACCGTGCAGGCTCATTCAGGGCGGCTTTCGTCCGGGGGTGGGCAACGCGAAGTGCCCGGCGCGGGTTGCGACCGGGGGGTCTCCAGCCTACGACGCCGCGTCGGCGTGCGTCGGGGGCTGTGGACAACCTCCCCGCTGAGCGCTCGAACCGCCCCGGCCACTCGGACCGTCCTCACCGCTTGTGCCACTCGAACCGCTCGGCGCCCCGCCCGGCGTTTGCGGGCGTCATTCTTCGAAGCGCTGCCTGGCGGCCTCGATGTGGCCCAGATACCGGCGGGTCCAGTCGCACATCCCGTCGACCGTGGCACGCAGCCCGCGGCCCGCCTCGGTGAGGGTGTACTCGACCCGGGGCGGGACGGTCGGGTGGACGGTCCGCTCGGCCAGGCCGTTGCGCTCCAGCATGCGCAGGTTCTGCGTGAGCATCTTGTGGCTGATGCCCTCGACCGCGTTGCGCAGCTCGCAGAAGCGCAGGGTGCCCTCGCCGAGCGCCTCGATGATCAGAAGCGCCCACTTGTTGGCGACGTCCGAGAAGATCTCCCGCGCCAGGGAGTCCGCGCGCCTGAGATCGGCGTCCTCGGTCAATCCATTGAACTGCTTGGTAACCATCGGGTTCGCCAGCCACTAAACCCGGGCGGACTGCCCGAGATCGACGTCTACCGGCAGGTGTCGGTCGCGTCCGGTTCGAAGCTGGTCTTCGTCGCCGGGCAGGTCGCCTGGGACGCCAAGGGAGTCACGGTCGGCGAAGGCGACCTCGCCACACAGGTCGAGCAGTGCTACGTCAACATCGGCACCGCCCTGGCCGAGGCCGGCGGTTCCTTCGACGACGTGGCGAAGCTGACCTTCTACGTCGTCGACTGGACGCCGGACAAGATGCCCGAACTGCTGGCGGGGATCTCGCGGGCGGCCACGGCACTGGGGGTCAGCCCGGTCCCGCCGGCCACGCTGATCGGCGTCGCGGCGCTGGATGTGCCCGAGCATCTGGTCGAGATCGAGGCCATGGCCGTACTCGACTGATCCGGTTGCCCTCTCCCGGGCATGCGTCCGGCGCCGAGAAGACCCCCGTGGCTCCTCGGCGCCGGACTTTCCCCCGTGTGCGGTGGCCGGTCAGTCGGTGGCGATCGCGTTCAGGACGTTCATACGGCCCGCGCGGAACGCCGGGATCAGGGCGGCGAACAGGCCCACGAAGGCCGAGCCGATGAAGACCCCGATGATCGTCGGCCAGGGGATCTCCAGGACCTTCAGGCCCTGCAGGGCGAGCAGCTTCTGGGCGGTGGCGCCCCAGCCCATGCCCAGCCCCAGGCCCAGCAGGGCACCGAAGAGGGCGATGACCACGGATTCCATGCGGATCATGCGGCGCAGCTGACGGCGGGAGAGGCCGATGGCCCGCATCAGGCCGATCTCCCTCGTCCGCTCGACCACCGAGAGCGCCAGGGTGTTCACGACACCGAGGACCGCGACGATGATCGCCAGCGCCAGCAGGCCGTAGATCAGGTTCAGCAGCTGGCCGATCTGGTTCTTCAGCGCGTCCTTGTAGTCGGTCTGGTCGCGCACGGTGTACTGCGGGTAGTCGTGCAGCGCGCTCTTGAGCGACTTGTACGCGCTGTCCTGCCGGCCGTCCGCGGCGGTGGCGAAGACCAGGTCGTCGAGCGGCATCTTGTCGGCCGGCACGTACTTGGCGAGCGTGGCGATCGACGTGTACTTCGCTCCGGCGTCGATGAGGCCGTCGCTGCTGGTGATCGCCCGGACCGTCAGACGGGCGGTGCCGCCCTCCTTGAACCTGACGGAGATCTTCGACCCGAGGTGGATGCCGTGCGCCTCGGCGAACTTCTCGTGCACGGACATCGAGTCCGGCAGGTAGGCGTCCTCGAGGTTTCCGGCGACGGTCTTGGTGCGCAGGTCGGTCGCGTACGTCGGGTCGGCCGCCGTGATGTCGGTGGCCTTCAGCGTCTTGCCGTCGGGGGTGGTGTAGTCGGCCTGGGTGACCCGGTACTCGGTGACCCGGGCGAGCCCCGGGGCGTCCTTGATGGCCCTGACCGCCTGCGGGGTGATCCGCTGGCCGCCGTCGGACTGGATGATGAAGTCCGTGCCGACGGTCTTGTCGAGCTGGTCGGTCGCGGAGGCGACCATGGAGGAGCCGACCACCGAGAGACAGGCGACCAGCGCCAGGCCGATCATCAGGGCGGCGCCCGTAGCACCGGTACGGCGCGGGTTGCGCAGCGCGTTGCGTTCGGCCATGCGTCCGACGGGGCCGAACATCCGCAGCAGGACGGCACCCAGGACCCGTACGACACCGCTCGCGAGCAGCGGGCCGATGACGACGAACCCGATCAGCGAGAGCACGATGCCCAGGCACAGCCAGGCGGCGCCCTGCGACGCCTTGTCGGTGGCCGAGGCCAGGTAGAGGCCGTAGCCGCCGCCGGCGGTCAGCAGCAGGCCCAGCAGGGCGCGTACGAGTCCGGCCCGGGCGTCGGTGGGGGCGCCCGCGTCGCGCAGCGCGGCCATCGGGGAGACCTTGCCGGCCCGCCGGGCGGGCAGGTAGGCGGCGAGGACCGTGACGACGACGCCGAGGAGCACGCCGGCCACCGGGGTGGTCCAGGCGACCGTCAGATCGCTGGTCGACAGGTGCATGCCCATCGAGCCCATGAGTTTCATCAGGCCGACCGCGATGCCGACGCCCGCGCCGACCCCGAGGACCGAGCCGACCACGCCGAGCAGCAGGGCCTCCAGGAGCACGGAGCCGTTGACCTGGCGGCGGCTCGAGCCGATGGCCCGCATCAGGCCGATCTCGCGGGTGCGCTGGGCGACCAGCATCGAGAAGGTGTTGATGATCAGGAAGATTCCGACGAGGAAGGCGATCCCGGCGAAGCCGAGCATCGCGTACTTCATGACGTCCATGAAGCTCGCGACGTCCTTCTGGTTGGCGTCGGCGGTCTCCTTGGCCGTCTGCACCTTGTAGCGGGCGCCGAGTCCGGCGACCACGTTCTTCTTCAGCTGTGCGTCGGTCACCCCCTGCGCGGCCGTCACGTTGACGTTGGTGAACACACCGGTCCGCCCGACGAGCGTCCGCTGCGCGGTCCTGGTGTCCAGGTAGAAGACCGCGGCACCGGGGTTGGTGACGGTGAAGCCGGCGATGCCGGAGATCTTCGCGGTGTGGGTGCCGACCGCGCTGATCACGGCGAGTTCGTCACCGAGCGTGAGGTGGTGCTTGTCGGCGGTGTCGGCGTCCACCATGACCTGGCCGGAGTTCTTCGGCGCCGCACCGGAGGTGATCTTCATGGTGCGGGCGTCGTTGGAGTTCCAGCTGCCGACGATGGTCGGGGCGCCGCTGGACGGCGACAGGCTGTCCTTCTTGGCGTCGACGACGGTCACGGACGTCGAGAAGACCGTCCCCTCGGCCGCCTTGACGCCGTCCGCCGCACGGACTTCGGTGACCACCGAGGCCGGCATGACGGGCGGCCTGCCGTTGTCGGAGGTCGTCTGACCGGTGTCGGAGGCGCCCTTGGCGCTGACCGTCACATCGGAGGAGGTCGCCGCGAACAGCTTGTCGAACGTCGTGTTCATCGTGTCGGTGAACACCAGCGTGCCGCACACGAACGCCACCGACAGCAGCACGGCGATCGCCGACAGGGCCATCCGCCCCTTGTGCGCGAAGAAGTTGCGCATCGAGGTCTTCGCGACGGTCATGACGTACGCCCCCGCGCGTCGAAGTCCTTCATCCGGTCCAGGACGGTCTCCGCGGTCGGCTTGAACATCTCGTCGACGATCCGGCCGTCGGCGAGATACAGCACCCGGTCCGCGTACGAGGCCGCCACCGGGTCGTGCGTCACCATGACGATGGTCTGGCCGAGTTCGTCGACCGAGCGCCGCAGGAAGCCGAGAACCTCCGCGCCCGCGCGGGAGTCGAGGTTTCCGGTCGGCTCGTCACCGAAGATGATCTCGGGGCGCGCGGCGAGGGCGCGCGCCACGGCCACGCGCTGCTGCTGACCGCCCGAGAGCTGCGCGGGACGGTGCTTGAGCCGCCCCGCGAGCCCCACGGTGTCCACCACGCGCCCCAGCCACTCCCGGTCGGGCTTGCGCCCGGCGATGTCCATGGGGAGCGTGATGTTCTCCAGCGCGTTCAGCGTCGGCAGCAGGTTGAACGCCTGGAAGATGAACCCGATCCGGTCCCGGCGCAGCTTGGTGAGCTTCTTGTCCTTCAGGCCGGTGATCTCGGTGTCGTCCAGGTAGATCTGACCGCTCGTCACGGTGTCGAGCCCGGCGAGGCAGTGCATCAGGGTGGACTTCCCGGACCCCGAGGGGCCCATGATCGCGGTGAACTGCCCCCGCGCGATGTCCACGTCGACGTGGTCGAGGGCGACGACACGGGTCTCCCCGGACCCGTACGCCTTGACGACCTGCCGCGCCCGCGCGGCAACGGCCGTACGCCCTCCAGTACCCCCGTGCCTGGGAATGGTCACAGCCGATGTCACGGTATGTCTCCTAAGTCGGTCAGCGAATGGGCGGCGCGATGCCGCGCCTTGCTGCGAAGCGATCGGTACGACGATGAGTCTCGCGGTGCGCGGGGTTGCTCCGCGCTGGTGCGAAGCCCCGTCTTTCCCGGGGGAAAACCCCACCCCCGCCGGTTCGGTCAACCGCCCCCCGGCGGCCTGAAGCCAGGTTAGGGACAGCAGGGGTGCCGTCTCCTCCTCCGGCGGTACGAACCCTCCCGGAGCCGCAGTACGGAGAACCCCCTAGGGGAAGTCCACCGCCGGGTGGAGCCCTTCTCCGGGTCCGGCTCCACCCTTCGGCGCAGCCAGCCTCCACCCTCTCCTCGCGTGAGGGTCAAGTGGAGGCGCACTCCCGCCAGGCCAGGGCGGATGGGAAGCTGTCGCACACGACATAGATGCATGGGGAACGGATAGGGAGGGGATCCGGAGTGGAGAACACCAAACCCGCGGTACGCGCGGCCGGGCGCGATGCCGGGACGGGCCGGCGGGCAGCCGTGGTGGCCGCCCTGATGCTCGCGATGGCGCTGGCCGCGCTCGACTCCACCGTCGTCTCCACCGCCGTACCGCAGATCGTCGGCGACCTCGGCGGCTTCTCGGTCTTCTCCTGGCTGTTCTCCGGCTATCTGCTGGCCGTGACGGTGACGCTGCCGGTGTACGGCAAGCTCTCCGACACCTTCGGCCGCAAGCCGGTGCTGGTCGCGGGGGCCGTGGTGTTCCTGCTGGGGTCGCTGCTGTGCGCGGTCGCCTGGAACATGGCCGCGCTGATCGCGTTCCGGATCGTGCAGGGCCTCGGCGGGGGCGCGCTGCAGGGCACCGTGCAGACCCTGGCGGCCGACCTGTACCCGCTCAAGGAGCGCCCGAAGATCCAGTCCAAGCTGTCCACGGTGTGGGCGGTCTCCGCGGTCGCCGGGCCGGGGCTCGGCGGGGTGCTGGCCACATACGCGGACTGGCGGTGGATCTTCCTCGTCAATCTGCCGATCGGCGCGGCAGCGCTCTGGCTGATAGCGCGTCATCTGCACGAGCCGGAGCGCGCGCCGCGCACGCCCCCGCGGGTGGACTGGGCAGGCGCGCTGGCGGTCTTCGCGTGCGGGGGCGTGCTGCTGACGGCGCTCGTGCAGGGCGGGGTGGCGTGGGCATGGTGGTCCGCGCCGTCGTGCGCACTGTTCACCACCGGGCTAGCGCTGGTGGGGCTGGTGATGTGGATCGAGCGCCGGGCCGCGGAACCTATCATCCCGGGCTGGGTATGGCGCCGCCGTACGATCGCCGCCGTCAACCTCGCGCTCGGTGCGCTGGGTCTGCTGATGGTCGCACCGACCGTGTTTCTTCCCACTTACGCGCAGTCGGTCCTCGGCCTCGCGCCGGTGGCCGCCGGATTCGTACTGTCGGTGTGGACGCTGAGCTGGCCGATCGCGGCCGCGTTGAGCCAGCACGTGTACCGGCGCATCGGCTTCCGCGACACCGCGGTGCTCGGCATCGGCACGGCCACGCTGATCCTGTTCGCCTTCCCCTTCCTGCCCTACCCCGGCTCCGCCTGGCAGCCGACGCTGCTCATGCTCGTGCTGGGCGGGGCGCTCGGTCTGTTCCAACTCCCGCTGATCGTCGGCGTGCAGTCGACGGTGGGCTGGGAGGAGCGGGGCACGACGACCGCGTCGGTGCTCTTCTGCCGGCAGACCGGGCAGACGATCGGCGCCTCCGTGTTCGGCGCGATCGCCAACGCAGTCCTCGCGGCCCATCTGGGCGACACGGGCGACCTCGACTCCGTCACGCGCGCCCTGGACGACGGAACCGCCCCCGAGTCCACCCGCCACGCGATCGCGGACGCGGTCCACGCGGTGTACTTCGGAGCGGCGTGCGCGGCGGCACTGGCCTTCCTGGTACTGCTGTTCGTGGCACCGCGACGCTTCCCGGTGCTCAAGGACTGACCCGTCCCTGCGTTGACGCGGGTCCTCAACGACAACTCCCGCCCCGGGTTAACGCGGGTAACACCCGAGGTCAGGCGCGCTCTCCCCCAGTAAGCGCATACCGGTCGGCCAGTTGACGGAAAACCCCGCGAGCCCCGGCTACTTGCGAGTAGGGTGCGTGACCCCGCTCCCTCCTCTCCCTGCGGTCCGCCGCCACGGACCCGAGCCACGCAAGGAGCACCGGGATGTCCCACGACCCTTCCCAGCGCGAGCCGTCATACCTCACCTACCCCTGGCAGCCGCTGCCGCCGGAGCAGCCCGAGCCCCGTCATGTTCCGCACCGGGCGCCGGTCGGCCACCACAGCGACCTGCGGGTGCTGCGCGGCGCCTACCGCCTCCAGCGGCGCACCGCGGCCCTCACCGCGCTCGGCTACTTCACCGCGTTCCTGGTGCTGTCCGCGTTCGCCCCGCGAGTGATGACCAGCACGGTCGCCGACGGCGTACCCGTCGGCCTGCTCCTCGCCCTCCTCCAACTGCCCGTCACCTGGCTGGCGATCGCCCTGTACGAGCACACCGCGCGCCGCCGTGTCGACCCGCTCGCCGACCGCATCCGCAGAACGGCGGAACTGGACGCCAGGCGAGGAGCCGTGCGGTGACCGGCTTCAGCGACTCCGCCCAGTCCATGTCCCTGGTCGCCTTCACCGCCGTCGCCACGCTCATCCTCCTGCTGTGCGTGCTGACCGGCCCGGACCGCGACGACCTCGACGCGTTCTACACCGGCTACGGCTCCCTCTCCCCGCTGCGCAACGGCCTGGCCATCGCCGGGGACTACATCTCCGCGGCCAGCGTCCTCGGCACCGGCGGCGTGATCGCCCTGTGCGGCTACGACGGCGTCGTCCTCGCCCTCAGCACGGCACTGTCGCTGATGCTGCTGATGTTCCTGCTGGCCGAACCGCTGCGCAACGCGGGCCGTTTCACCATGGGCGACGCGCTGGCCCGCCGGATGCCCGGCCGGTGCGTACGGATCACGGCCTGCGCGGTGACCATCGCCGCCCTGCTGCCGATGATGCTGGTCCAACTCGCCGGCGCCGGCCAGCTGATGGCCTTCATCCTCGGCTTCTCCGACGAGTCCGTACAGACCGGCTTCGTCATCGGACTCGGCGCCCTGATGATCAGCTACGCGGCCATCGGCGGCATGAAAGGCACCGCCCTCATCCAGATCCTGAAAATCGTGGTGCTGCTCGGTTCCGGCACGGTGGTCGCCCTGCTGATCCTGCACCGCTTCCACTGGGACCCCGGCGCCCTGCTCACGGCGGCGGCCCGGGGCAGCGGCGCCGGAACTGCCTACCTGCACTCCGGCCTCCAGTTCGCCGCAGGCCCCAACCCCCGCCTGGACATGATCAGTTCGGAGCTGACCATTGTCCTCGGCGGCGCCTGCCTGCCGCACATCACCATGCGCATGTACACCGCCGCCGGCGCCCGCCAGGTCCGCCGCTCGATGTCCTGGGCCGTGTCCAGCGTCGCCCTGTTCGTCCTGATCATCAGCGTCGTCGGCTTCGGCGCCACCGCCCTGGTCGGCCGCACCGCCATCACCGCCGCCGACCCGCAGGGCAACACCGCCTATCTGCTGGGCTCCCGCGCGGCGTTCGGAACCGAGGTGTCGACGGCGGGGACCCTGCTCTTCACCACCGTCACCACGGCGATCTTCCTCACCCTGCTCGCCTCCGTCGCCGGCATGATCCTCGCCTGCGCCAACTCCCTCGCCCACGACGTCTTCGCGTCCCGCGCCCAGGAAACACCGGCCCGCCGCGAGATGAACCTCGCCCGCGTCTGCGCGCTCGCCATAGGAATCCCCACGATCCTCCTGGCGACCCTGGTCCAGCACCACAGCCTGCAGCCCCTGGCCGCCCTCTCCTTCTGCCTCGGCGCCTCCGCCCTCGCCCCCGCCCTGGTCTACGGCCTCTTCTGGCGCCGCTACACCCGCACCGGCCTGATGTGCACCCTCCTCGGCGGCACCCTCACCGTGCTCCTCCTGATGCCGGGCACGAACCTGGTCTCCGGCTCACCGGGTTCCGCCTTCCCGCACGCCGACGTCAACTGGTTCCCCTTCACCACCACCGGCATCGTCTCCATCCCGGCCGGCTTCTTCCTCGGATGGCTGGGGACCGTCGCCTCCGGCCGGCGCGGAGCGGCGGAACAGCGACGGCAGTACGAGGCGGTGGAGGGCCGGATCCTCGCGGGCGCCGGGAGCCGGGAGCCGGGGGCTTGAACGGAGCGGATGGTGCGCTGGGGGCGGCGCGGCGAGGGCGCTATTCGGCCGCCGCACGCCCCGTCAGGGAGATGAGGCTGTCGCGCATGTGGTCCATGTGCGCCTGTACATTGTCCCAGGTCTCCCCGTGCTCGCGCAGCACCCGCTCGGTCTCCCGCGCGATGCGCTCCTCCCGGACCCGGGCCTCCGCGAGAATCTCGGCGGCACGCACCCGTGCCGCCTCCTGGGAACGGTGCTCCCACTCCTCGGCCTCGCCCAGGGCACGCTTCGCCTCGGACAGGGCGGCCTCCGCGCGGGCGATGCGTTCGGCGGTGTCGGCCTCGACCGCGGCGGCGCGCGCGACCTCCTCGCGCTCCGCCTCGGCCCAGCGCTCGGCGTGCTCCTTGGCCTGCTCGGCGAGCATCCCGGTGGTGCGCTGTGCCACCTCGCGCAACGCCGCGAGGGCCTCACCGCGCATCTCCTTCACCTCCAGCCGGGCGCCGATGCGGATCTCGTCGGCCTCGGCGCGCGCTGCGAGAAGCAACTGGCGGGCGCGTTCCTCGGTGTCCGCGCGGAGCGCGTCCGCCTCCTCCTGCGCCGCACAGCGCGCGTTCTCGGCGCACGCCTCCGCCTGCACCACCCCGTCGGTCAGAGCGCGCCGGGCGTTGTCGCGTACGGCCGCCGCCTCCTCCAGCACGAGCCGGAACACACGCTGCGCGCGGTCCCCGAGCGTCTCGTACGTCTGGGGCGGGAGTTGCTCGACGACCTCACTCATCCGCGCGGCCTCCGCCTCCATGTCCTTGGCGAGCACGGTGAGCCGCGCGGCACGCTCCCACGCGGCGTCCCGGTCCTGCGAGAGCGCCGCCAGGAAGGTGTCGACCTGCTCGGGGCGGTAACCACGCCCCCGGACGGTCACGAAGTCGTACGGCGACATCGGTGCGCTGCTCACCCTGGAACCCCTCTCCGCCTGACCCGCACGAAATGATGATTTCGCGCACATCTTGATGGATCGGGCGTAAGTGTTCATAACGCGACACTCCGCAGACATGTCACGGCCGGAGCACCGCACGTCGCACCCGGGCCCGCGAGGGGGCAGGCAGAGCCGCGGGCACACACACGGGAGAGGGGCACGACACACACGTGCGGGCGAATGCGCGCACACGCGCGTGGGGGCCGGTCCGGTCACCCGACCGGACCGGCCCCCACCGGTCGTTCCTACCGCCGCGCTACAACAGGCCGTCCCACATCTGCTCCAGCAGCACCGACCACCAGCTCTCCGGCGAACCGAGCGCCGCCGGGTCCAGGGAGGCCAGCTGGGCCTGGAAATCGACGGTCCAGCGGGCCGCCTGCTCCTGGTTCAGACCGAACCTGAGCCGCCACATCCGGCCCAGCAGCGCCAGGCAGCGCGCGAACTCCGGCAGCCCGGTATTGACGAACTGCGGCGGCACGGACGCCCCGCCCGGCCCCGCCTCCACGGGCACGGCCACGATGTTCGCGGTGCCGTACTGCACACAGATCGCCTTGCCGAAGTCGGTGCCCATCACGAGGTACGACCCGGCGTCCGGAGCCGACTGCACCCCGCGCTCCTGCGCCAGCTCCGCCAGCGTCGGCACCGGACGGCCCGGCTGGGCCTGCGCCCAGAAGAAAGGCCCCATGTCCAGCGGCAGGCCCGCCGCGACCAGCGTGTGCGCCACGATCGGCGGCACTCCCTGCCGCGACACCGCCGCCTGCTCGAACCGGAACACTCCCGGCCCGAACGCCGCCCCCAGCTCCTGCGCGATCCCCTCCGGCGGGATCGGCGGCGCCGCGTGCACCTGCGGCAACGGCGCCCGTACCGGCGCGGGCCGCACCGGACCCGCCGCCACCTGGTGCAGTTCACCCTGATGCGCCAGCAACTGCCGCATCCCCTGCTGCCGGCTCGCGTGATCCGTCCCGTACGGCGCGATACTCGCGAGCCGCGCCTGCGGCCACTGCTCCCGGATCATCCGCGCGCAGTAGGCACCCGGCAGCTCGCATGGCTCCAGCTCCGTGTGCAGCTCCAGCACCTGGTCGGGCGGCACGTTCATCGCCCGGAGCTCGTGGTAGATCTGCCACTCCGGGTGCGGCGTCCCCGGCGCCGAACGCCGGATCAGCTGCTGCTCCGAACCGTCCTGCGCGCGGTAGCGCAGCACCGCCTGGTAGCCGGGGCCCACCGTCGGCTGACCCTGTTGCGGGTAGCCGTAGGCCGGCGGCTGCTGCCCCGGCAGGGGCTGGCCGGGCGGCGGCATCGCACCGGGCGGCATCTGCGGCGGCATTTGCGGGGCGCCCGGCGGTATGCCGGGGGCGCCCGGTGCCGCGGGTACGCCGAGGGCGGGCGGAGGCAGCGGTGCGCCCGGGGCGCCCACCGGAGGCGCGGCCAGCACGGTCTCCGCGTGGTGAACCGCCCCTCGCGCACCACCGGCAGAGCCCTGCGCACCGGGTGCGGGAGGCACGCCGGGGGCGCCGGGCGGCTGCGGCGCGCCAGGGGCGCTCGGAGCGCCCGGCGCTTGCGGGACGCCCGGCGCGAAAGGTGCACCCGGGGCGCGCGGCGGCGGTGGTGCGCCGGGCGCAGGGGGTACGCCCGGGGCGCCTGGTGCTCCTGGAGCGCCGGGCGGGTTCGGCATACCCGGGGCGCCTGGCGCACCCTGCATGCCGGGGGCGCCCGGAGACCGAGGCGCGCCCCCTCCCATCGCGCTCGGATCGGCCAGCACCGTGGCCGAACGATGGACATCGCCGGGGGGCGTGCCACCCGGAGTACCCGGCGCGCCGGGCGGGTTGGGGGCGCCCTGCGGAGCCGGCGCGCCCGGCGCGTGCACCGCACCCGGACCCGCCGGACCCGCAGGCCCACCAGGCCCCAACGCCGACACCATCTGCGTCGGCACGTACCCGCCCGCCGGCGCACTCGGCGCGGGCGGCTGAGCCGTGCCCCCGGGGCGTGCGCCCGGCGTTCCCGGGGCGCCCGGCGGCGGAGGCGGCGCATCGGCCGCACCGCGCGCCCTGCGAGGAGGAGGCGCGGCCCTGCTCGTCGCGGCGTCCGCTATGTCACCGGCGTTCGGCGCCAACGGGCGGCCCGGAATGGCCGGACCCGCCGGAGGCCGGGGCGCGCCTGGAGCTCCGGCCGGCGCCTGCGGGTAGCCGTAACTCTGGGCGCCGGGACCCTCCTGGTAGCCGTAAGAGGGCGCGGGCGGAGCCGCAGGCGCCGGCGGACTGACAGGCGCGCCCGGCGGGGGCGTGCCCGGAGCTGCCGGTCCCTGCGGATAGCCGTACGTCGGGGCGCCCTGCGGAGGCGGCGGGGGCGTGCTGCCCTGCGTCACGCCGGGCGTGGAGGCCGCACCGTGCACCCCGGCCGCACCCAGCACGCCCGGCGCACCAACGACCCCAGGCGCCCCCGGCGCACCACCCTGCGCACCCAGCCCCGGCGCACTCGCGTCGTCGAGCGCCGGAGACACCGCCGTGCGCGGCAGCGGGCTGCCCCCCGCCATCAGCGCCGTCTCGGCGTCGCCCAGCGCACCCTCGTCGGAGTCGCTCAGCGGCGGCGCGAACACCGTCGCGGGCAACGGCACAGAACGGTCTTCACCGGCGTCGGCGTTCGTGTCGGTGCCCGCCCAAGGAGTCGCGCCGGCAGGCACGTTGGGTGCGCCCGGCGCACTCGGCGCACCCTGCGCCCCGCCAGACGCCCCCGCGCCCACTCCTACGCCACCGGCAGCCGCCGGCACCCCCGCCTGAGTCTCCGCAAGCCCCCCGAAGCCCACACCGGAACCCACATCGGGCCCCGTACCGGAGCCCACGCCGGCCCCCGCCCTAGGCTCCACACCGAAACCCACACCTGACCCCCCACCGGATCCCGCACCGGACTCCCCGGCCGACGCCCCGTCACCCCCTGGCCGCCTGTCCGGAATACCCAGCTTGTCCGCCGCCTCCTGGAGCCACTCGGGCGGGCTCAACAGGAACGAGGTCTGGTTCAGGTCCACCCGCGCCGCAGGCGCCGGCACCGCGTCGGCGACCTCCGCCTCACGGCCGTACTCCTCCTCGTACCGGCGGATCACCTCGCCCACCGGCAGCGCCGGCCACAGCGTCGCATCGCCACTGTCCCGGGCGATGACCAGCCGCTGCCCGCCCGCGTCCGAACGCGGACCCTCCGCACGGTCCTCGCCCCACACCACGAACCCGAGGCCGAACTCCCGCACCCGCACCTCACGGTGCTGATACGCGGGCACGTCCCCGTTGATCCACTCCTCCGCGCGCTCCTGCGCCTGAGCGAACGTCACCATGCCGAAACTCACTCCCCCGAGCCAACAGAGACGGCACGCGCGAAACCGCCGTCCGCCATCAGGTTCGCCACCGTCTCCAGCTCCGGCGGAGAACCCGCCAGCCGCGACAGGAAGACGTCGAAGTCCTCTCCGCACGGCAGCAGCAGCCGCTCCACCCGCTCGGCCGGCGACCACGACGGATCCACGTCGCGCACATCGTCGTACGCGCAGAACCACACCGAACCCAGCCGGTCGCCCTTCACCTTCACCGCCAGCAGACCGCCCTGCACGAAACACACGCCCAGGTAGTCCTTGGTCAGATGGTCACGCAGGCACTTGTTGACGTACACGAGATCGTTCACCGCCGCCTCGTCGCGGACCGTGAAGAACGGCTGGTCCAGCAGCAGACCGAGCTCGGCGTCCAGCGCCGTACCCACCGGCGCACACCCGCCCGCCGCCTTCAGAAAGGAACGGTACGCACCCGGCAGCCGGTACCCCAGGTCCTCCTCGACCCCCTGCACCTGTGACTCCGACACCGCCACACCCGATTTCGGCAGCCCGACATGCGCCGGACGCGTCTCCTGCAAGGGCCGCGTCCCCCGCTTGCCCTGGTCCACCCGCGCCGTCGCCACCCCACCGTGGTGCCGCAGCAGCGCCTTCACCTCGACCGGAACCAGCTCCAGCCGCCGCGACCCCGCCACGTGATGCCACGTCCAGCCGTGCGGTGTCGCCACCGCCGGCACCGTGTCCCACAAGTCATGGCCCGAAGCGGACAGCACCGCGTTCGCCGACACATAGTCCGTCAGCCGCAACTCGTCGACGCCGAAACCCTCCGGCGGATCCGCGATCTCCGCCGCCGCGCGCGCATAGGGCGAGAACTCAGGGTAACCACGCTCGTCGACACGTACCCCTCTCGGGTGACGTGCCGACCGGACCGGATCCGGGAAGTGCACGACCTGCCCGGCATAGGCCGCGTTCGGCGGCGCGGCTTCTCCCCCGGCCTGGCGGCTGGGCGGTGCCCCCAGCCCGAGCCGACCTGTCGTCATGACGGTTGCCCCCCTGCGGCACTCAGTACGAACCGCAACCACACCCCAAAGGCGTGCCATGGCCCGTATCCGGCTGTCTCTCCCACGTCGCAGACGCGTCGACCGCGCCCATCGCGGTGCCGACAGCCTATGCGGTACGCGAACCCCGGTCACCGGCCCTCCGCTTCCGTGACCAGCCGTCACCCTGCCGTGACAGCCTGCCCAAACCCGGGCGTGTCGCACCGCTCCAGCTTCCGCACCAGCCACGGGATTTGGCAGTCTGTGACTTTCGGGGGATGCCCGGGAGGGGAAGACGATCATGAACGCCACACAGACGGGACCGCACACCGCCATGTCCGGCGCCGCCCACGGCGCCACCAGCGGCGACCCCCGCATCGGCTGGAGCAGCACCGAAATATCTCCCGCTCCCACCCTCCGGCACCGCCGCGACGGGATCCTGCCCACCGTCGCCGCCGCCCTCTCCGTCCGCGGCGCCACACTCACCGGCACCGCCGCCCGCGGCGACCAGCCGCCCCCGCTGCACCCGCTGGTCCAGGAGTTCCTCGACACCCTCCCCAGCGGGCAACGCGACCGCTTCACCGGCCGCTGCGCCGAAGCCATCCTCATCTCGCGGCACATCAGCGCCGCCGACAGCGCCCGCAGCAAACGCGCCGCCCGCAAACCCATGACCAACGGTGAAGCCCGAAAAGCCCTCAAGCAGGCCAAACTCACCGCCCGCCGCATACGCGAGGACGGCGACCCCCTGCACGGCAGCTTCGCCGCCCCCTGCCGGGCCTGCGCCGCCCTCACCGCCCACTTCGGCGTCCGCATCGTCGACCCCACCGCCACCGACGACTGACGCGCACCCCGACCCCCGCACCACCCTCCGCAGCACGCGGCACGCGGCACGCAACACACCACAGCCGCACCCGCACCGCCACCGCCACCGCCACCGGCACCCGCACCCGCACCCGCACCCGCACCCGCACCCGCACCCGCACCCGCACCACACACGAACGAAGGGCAGATGCACCCCGACCGCACCTCCACCACCCGCTTCTCCGTGCCCGTCGACGCAGCCCTGCGCGCCGCCGGCTGGCAACCCGGACGCTGGGACATAAGACAGGCCGAGGTCTGGGCCGACGCCCTCCGCGCGCACACCTCACCCGCCGGACACCGGCACACCGTCTTCCCCGCGGCCGTAGAGGCCTGGGCCGAATTCGGCGGCCTGCACGTCAACCCCACCGGACCCGGCCGCCAGATCGCCCCCGCCACCCTCCACCTCGACCCCCTCCACGGCCTCCACCTCGCCCGCACCCTCGGCGACCTCGGCCGCGCCCTCGACACCGAGGTCTGCCCCCTGGGCGAGGAGACCGAGACCCGCTCCCTCCTGGCCATCGACACCGAAGGCCGCGTCTACACCCTCGACCACACGGGCGACTGGTACGTAGGCCCCGACATCGACCACGCCCTCACCACCCTCATCGCAGGCGTAGAACCCCAGCGCCTCACCGCCCAGGCCTGACCGAAACCCACACCCCCAGGCCCCGCACCCAGGCACCCACACCCCCCAGGCACCCACACCCAGCAACCGCTCACGCCGCCGGAATCACCGCCGACACGCGAAACCCGCCCGCGTCCGTCGGCCCCGACACAAACACCCCGCCCAGCCCCAGCACCCGCTCACGCATCCCCACCAGACCGTTCCCACCCGACGGCAAGCCCGCCGACGCCGCCGACGCCGGCTCCGGCGGTGGCTCGTTCTCCACCTGCATCGCGATCTCCGCCACCCGATGCGCCAGCCGCACATACGTCTTGGCGCCCGCCGCATGCTTGTGGACGTTCGTCAACGCCTCCTGCACCACCCGGTACGCCGTCTGCTCCACCTCCACCGCATACGACCGCACATCCCCCTCCACCGACAGATCCACCACCATCCCCGCCGCCGCCGACTGCCCGATCAACTCCTCCAGCTCCGACAGATACGGCCCCTCCTCCTCGGCCACCCGCGAAGCCGCCGCCGCGGCCGCCACCCTCACCGCGGCCAACGGCACGGACGCCGACCCCGTACGACGCCGAACGCCGTCCCCGGAGCGCAGCACCCCCAGCATCTCCCGCAGCTCCGTCAACGCCTGGCGCCCCATGTCCCCCACCAGCGCCGCGTTCCTCACCGCCTTCTCCGGATCCTTCCGCGCCACCGCCTGCAACGCCGCCGCATGCACCACCATCAGGCTCACCCGATGCGCGACCACGTCATGCATCTCCCGCGCGATCCGCGTCCGCTCCTCACCGCGCGCCCACTCGGCACGCTCCTCCGCCCGCTCCGCCAGCAGCTGAAGCTCCCGCTCCAGGCTGTCCGCCCGCTCCCGCAGGCTCTCCATCAGCCGCCGCCGCGCACCCACGTACAAGCCCAGCAGCACCGGGGGCGCGGTCAGCCCGAGCGAGGTCGCCAGCGCAGCGAACGGAACGAACCAGTTCCCCAGCGTCAGATCCCCGCGCGCCATGCCCTGCCGCACCCGCACGAACGTCACGATCAACGTCCCCACCAGCGTCATCCCCGACAACGCCACGATGATTCGCCGCGGCACCTCGGCCGCGGCGAGGGTGTACAGGCCGACGATGCCCATCAGGAAGCCCATCTGGGCGGGCGTGATCGCGATCGACACGAGTACGACGGCGATCGGCCACTTTCTCCGCAGCAACAGCACCGAACCGGCCAGCAGACCGAACACGATCCCGGCCGACGCCGGAACCCCCGCGTCCCGCGCGAACGGGATCCCCTCGGCGCCGCACTCCAGCGCCGACACCAGGGCGAGCGCCCCGTCCATAACCGCACTACGCCACCGCGACCACCACCACGGCCCTGCCAAGGCCCTCGTGCGGTCTGCCCCCGTCGTGGTCATGCGTCCAGCCTACGGGCGCGGGGGTGGGCTTTTCCGGTGAGTTTCGTCTACTGACCCACACCACCGTCCGTAACCGAACAACACCGAAACCCACCGGTATCCCTCGAACTGCTGAACCATGCCCGTTCGACCGCGGAACCGACCATTCCACCCGGACGGTATGCCCATGGCACAGCCACACGGCAAATACCAGGACTTCGACGGGCTGCGGGAGCAGGCGGTGGCATTACGGCGGACGGGACTCAGCCGACGCCAGATCCGCGACCGACTGCACATCGACAACAACGACATCCTCAACCGTCTCCTGGAGGGCGAGCACCCCCGGAGTGGACGAAGCGCCCGAACGCGAAGGACGACCGGAGGGACAGGGCACGGGAGCTACGGCTCAAGGGGTGGACGTACGACCAGATCCAGGTGGAACTGGGGTGCTCGAAGAGCTCGATCTCACTGTGGGTCCGGGATCTGCCGACGCCGGAGCGCAAACGCATGCCCGAGGAGGCTTCGGTGATCGCCAGGCGAGGCTGGGAGGCCACCCTGCAACGCCGTGAGAAGGAACGCCGGCACACCAAGGCGACCGCTGAACAGGCAGTCGGCGAGCTGTCCGACCGTGAGGTGTTTCTGGCAGGGGTGGTCCTCTACTGGGCAGAGGGCGCCAAGGACAAGTCGTACAACCGTCGCGAGAGACTGCAGTTCATCAACAGCGACCCGAACGTGATCAGCTTCTACCTACGCTGGCTGAGCATGCTCGGCGTGGAGCGAGAGCGTCTGCGCTTCCGGGTGAGCATCCACGAGTCTGCCAACGTGTCGGCCGCCGAAGAGTTCTGGGCCGGTCTGGCGGGCGTGAAGCCTTCAGAATTCCAGAAGGTCACTCTCAAGAAGCACAACCCGACGACAAGCCGCAAGAACACCTCGGAGGCGTATCGAGGCTGCCTGACCGTCTATCTCCTCAAGAGCGCCGACTTGTATCGTCGCGTGGAAGGCACCTGGTACGGCATAGTAGGAGGCGCCATTCGACGGCCTGACTAAATGTCCGGTTTAGTCGATATAGTCCCCCGTGGTGTAATTGGCAGCACTGTGGCTTTTGGTGCCATCTGTCCGGGTTCGAGTCCTGGCGGGGGAGCCACACCGATTCGGGCCCTGACCGGTGAACCCCCTCAGGGCCCGCTCCCATCTCCCCCACGAAACGCCCCGGTATCCTGCGGATGTCACCCCCCACTCATCCCAAAAAGCCGAAGGGCAACTCCGTGAGCGCCATTCGCCCGGCAGCCGTCGTCGTTCTCGCAGCGGGTGAGGGCACCCGTATGAAGTCGGCCACACCCAAGGTCCTGCACGAGATCTGTGGCCGTTCCCTGGTGGGCCATGTGCTCGCCGCCTCCCGGGAGTTGGACCCCGAGAACCTGGTCGTCGTCGTCGGGCACGCCCGTGAGCAGGTCAGCGCGCATCTCGGTGAGGTCGACCCCACCGTCCGTACGGCCGTGCAGGAGCAGCAGAACGGCACCGGGCACGCCGTGCGGATGGCGCTGGAGGAGTTGGGCGGCGCGGTCGACGGGACCGTCGTGGTCGTGTGCGGGGACACCCCGCTGCTCACCGGTGGGACCCTCGCACGGCTTGCCGAGACGCATCACGCCGACGGCAACGCCGTGACCGTGCTGACCGCCGAGGTCCCGGACGCGGCCGGTTACGGCCGTATCGTGCGCGACGGCGCGTCCGGCGCCGTCACGGCCATCGTCGAGCACAAGGACGCCTCCGACTCGCAGCGGGCGATCCGGGAGATCAACTCGGGTGTGTTCGCGTTCGACGGGCAGTTGCTCGCGGACGCGCTGGGGAAGGTGCGGACGGACAACAGTCAGGGCGAGGAGTACCTGACGGATGTGCTGGGGATCCTGCGTGGGGCCGGGCACCGGGTCGGTGCGTCGGTGGCCGCCGATCACCGGGAGATCGCCGGGATCAACAACCGGGTGCAGCTGGCGGAGGCCCGCCGGATCCTCAACGACCGCTTGCTGGAGCGGGCGATGCTGGAGGGTGTGACGGTGGTGGATCCGGCGACCACGTGGGTCGACGTGACGGTCACCTTCGAGCGGGATGTCGTCGTCCACCCGGGGACGCAGTTGCAGGGGGCCACGCATCTCGGTGAGGGTGCCGAGGTCGGGCCGAACTGCCGGCTGAAGGACACCCGGGTCGGCGCCGGGGCGCGCCTGGACAACACGGTGTCCGATTCGGCTCGTGTCGGTGCGAACGCGACGGTGGGACCGTATGCCTATCTGCGGCCGGGGACGCGGCTGGGGGCGAAGGGCAAGATCGGCACGTATGTGGAGACCAAGAACGCCTCCATCGGGGAGGGGACCAAGGTCCCGCATCTGTCCTATGTCGGCGACGCGACGATCGGTGAGTACACGAACATCGGTGCGGCGAGTGTGTTCGTGAACTACGACGGCGAGAACAAGCACCACACGACGGTGGGGTCGCACTGCAAGACGGGTTCGGACAACATGTTTGTGGCGCCTGTCACGGTCGGGGACGGTGCGTACACCGCTGCCGGGTCTGTGATCACGAAGGATGTTCCGCCCGGTTCGCTGGCTGTGGCCCGGGGTCAGCAGCGGAATATCGAGGGCTGGGTGGCCCGGAAGCGTCCGGGGAGTGCGGCGGCGAAGGCCGCGGAGGCGGCTTCCCGGCAGGGCGTGAGCGAGGACTGACCGGAAACGGGTGCGCCGAAGACGTCGTACCGTGATAAGTGCACACCCGCACCTAACCAGCTGTTTCGGCCTCCGGCGCCCGGCGCAGAGGTCGCTGGACATCCAGCCAGCTGTACGGCTGAGACACCTCTGAGGAGACAGTGCTGTGACCGGGATCAAGACGACCGGCGAGAAGAAGTTGATGTTCTTCTCCGGGCGCGCCCACCCCGAGCTTGCCGAGGAGGTCGCCCACGAGCTGGGTGTCGGGGTTGTCCCGACGAAGGCCTTCGACTTCGCGAACGGTGAGATCTACGTCCGTTACCAGGAGTCGGCGCGTGGTGCTGACTGCTTCGTGATCCAGAGCCACACGGCTCCGATCAATCAGTGGATCATGGAGCAGTTGATCATGATCGACGCGCTGAAGCGCGCGTCGGCGCGTTCCATCACGGTGATTGTGCCGTTCTACGGTTACGCGCGGCAGGACAAGAAGCACCGGGGTCGTGAACCCATTTCGGCGCGGCTGATCGCCGATCTGATGAAGACGGCGGGTGCGGACCGGATTCTGACCATGGATCTGCACACGGACCAGATCCAGGGGTTCTTCGACGGTCCGGTGGATCATCTGTTCGCGCTGCCGATGCTGGCTGACTACGTGGGGCGGAAGGTGGACCGGAACAAGCTGACGGTGGTGTCTCCGGACGCCGGTCGGGTGCGGGTGGCGGACCGCTGGTGCGACCGACTCGGTGCGCCGTTGGCCATCGTGCACAAGCGCCGGGACAAGGACGTGGCGAACCAGGTGACCGTCCATGAGGTCGTGGGTGAGGTCAAGGGCCGGGTGTGTGTGCTGGTCGACGACATGATCGACACGGGTGGCACGATCTGTGCGGCGGCGGACGCGTTGTTCGCGCATGGTGCGGAGGACGTGATCGTGACGGCGACGCACGGTGTGCTGTCGGGTCCGGCGGCGGATCGGTTGAAGAACTCTCGGGTGAGTGAGTTCGTGCTGACGAACACGCTGCCGACGCCGGGCGAGCTGAGCCGGGATCTGGACAAGATCACGGTGTTGTCGGTCGCGCCGACGATCGCGAGTGCGGTGCGTGAGGTATTCGAGGACGGTTCGGTGACGAGTCTCTTCGACGAGCAGTGAGCGGCGCACCATAAGGATCATGCAGTGAGGTTTCTGCACAGCCGCTGAAGATCCTTTTGGTGCGGCCTCCCCCTCCGAGTAGACTGCTCAAGTTGCTCGGCGAGGGAGGCCGTGCCTGTCCAGTGCAGGTGCCGGCGCTCCGTTATCGACGCGCTCTTCGTAGCAGGCCGTTCGTGGCCGGGTGACCACGTCCGTATCTACCTCTACGAGGAGTGATCACCATGTCCGAGGTGAAGATCGCCGCGCAGTCGCGCACCGAGTTCGGCAAGGGTGCCGCGCGCCGTATCCGTCGCGAGAGCAAGGTCCCCGGTGTCCTGTACGGCCACGGTTCGGACCCGATCCACCTGACCCTGCCGGGCCACGAGCTGCTGCTGGCGCTGCGCACGCCGAACGTCCTGATCTCCCTGGACATCGACGGCAAGTCCAACGAGCTGGCGATCCCGAAGTCCGTGGTGCGCGACCCGATCAAGGGCTTCCTGGAGCACGTCGACCTGCTGCTGGTCACGCGCGGCGAGAAGGTCACGGTCGAGATCCCGGTGCACACCGAGGGCGAGCTGGCCCCGGGCGGCAACCTGCTGGAGCACGTGCTGAACGCGCTGCCGGTCGAGGCCGAGGCCACCCACATCCCCGAGTCCGTCACCGTCTCCGTGGAGGGCCTGGAGGCCGGCGCCTCCATCCTCGCCAAGGACATCCCCCTGCCGTCCGGCACGACCCTGGCCGTCGAGGACGACACGGTCGTCCTGCAGGTCCTGGCCGCGCAGGCCGAGGAGGCCGCGGAGGGTGAAGAGGGCGAGGCGGCCGACGAAGTCGCCGAGGCCTGATCCTCACCTTCGTTTCATCGTTCGTCAGCCGCTGCTTCCTCCCGGGAGCGGCGGCTGGCGCGTATCAAGGAGACATGGACGTGACGACCCCCGCAGGCGCCTCCCCTGCCAACGCCCCCTGGCTGATCGTCGGCCTCGGCAACCCCGGACCGGAGTACGCGATGAACCGGCACAACGTCGGTTTCATGGTCGTGGAGCTGCTCGCCGGGCGGATCGGGGGGAAGTTCAAGCGGGCCGGCAAGGCGCAGGCGCAGGTCGTGGAGGGGCGGATCGGGGCGCCGGGTCCGGCGAGCCGGCGGGTGATCCTGGCCAAGCCGATGTCGTTCATGAACCTGTCCGGGGGCCCGGTGAACGCGCTGCGCGACTTCTACAAGGTGCCGGTGGCGAACATCGTCGCGATCCACGACGAACTGGACATCGACTACGGCGTCCTGCGTCTCAAGCTCGGCGGCGGCGACAACGGCCACAACGGGCTGAAGTCGATGACGAAGGCCATGGGCGCCGACTACCACCGGGTGCGGTTCGGGATCGGGCGTCCTCCGGGCCGTATGCAGGTCGCGGACTTCGTGTTGAAGGACTTCTCCTCCGCCGAGCGCAAGGAACTGGACTACTTCGTGGACCGGGCCGCCGACGCCGTGGAGGCGCTGGTCACCGAGGGGCTGGAGCGGGCGCAAAGCACGTACAACTCCTGACTTGTCCCACACGGCAGTTGACCGGCCGTGGGGACATGGCCAATGATCCCGGCCATGCCTGCTGCCTCGGTCACCTCCTCCCGTACGCCTCCGGATGCCGCGCTGCGGTTCGGCCGGGTCGTGTCGATGGGCGCGGTCGCCGTGCTGATCCTGGTCGCCGGAGTGTGGGGCTCCTGGGGCACGGCGCAGCACGTGATGCTGACGAAGGGCAAGGAGCGGGGCACGGTCGAGGTGACCGCGTGCGGTGCGGACACCTGCACGGGAGCGTTCACCCCGGTCTCGTCCGGTGCGTCTGCGCGCTCCCGTGTGGTCATCGACAAGTCGGTCGCGGTGCGCAAGGGCCGGTCGTACGACGTGATCGTGAGGCCCGGCACCGATGCCGTGGTCCGGTCCGGTCCGGCCGGGGTCCTGCTGGCCTGGGTGCCGCTGGGCGGCGCGCTGCTGCTGGCGTCGGTGGTGGTGGCCGGGGGGCTCCGGCTGACGCGGGTGGCGTGGTTGCTGGGCGGTTCGGGGGTCGCGCTGCTGACGGCGGCCTTCTTGGCGTTGCAGTGAGCGCATATGGGTGAGCGCATATGGCTGTGCCCCCGGGGTGTACGACCCCGGGGGCACCGCCGTGTGCGGTGGTGACGGTCAGCCGGTGTTGCGCAGGCCGGCCGCCACGCCGTTGACGGTCAGGAGCAGGGCGCGGGCAAGGAGCGGGTCGGGTTCGGCGCCCGCGGCGGCCGCGTCGCGCTGGCGCTTGAGCAGGGTGACCTGGAGGTAGGAGATCGGGTCCAGGTAGGCGTCGCGGATACCGAAGGTCTGCTTGAGCACCGGGGTGGCGTCCAGCAGTTCGCTCTCACCCGTCACACGCAGCACCTCGGCGACGGTCAGTTCGTGCTCGGCGCGGATGGTGTCGAAGACGTGCTTGAGCTCGTCGGGGACGAGGGTGTCGACGTAGTGCTGGGCGATCCGCAGGTCGGTCTTGGCCAGGGTCATCTCGACGTTGGAGATGAAGTTGCGGAAGAAGTGCCACTGCTGGTGCATCTCGTCCAGCACGGTGTCCAGACCGGCCTCGCGCAGGGCCTTCAGCCCGGAGCCGACGCCGAACCAGCCGGGGACGATCTGCCGGGACTGGGTCCAGCCGAACACCCAGGGGATGGCGCGCAGGCCGTCCAGGCCTGCGCCGGAGTCCGGGCGCCGGGAGGGACGTGAACCCAGGTGCAGGTCGGCGAGCTGGTCCACCGGGGTGGAGGCGAAGAAGTAGGCGGGCAGGTCGGGGTCCTCGACCAGGCGCCGGTAGGCGGAGTGGGCGGCGTCGGAGACCACGTCCATCGCCGCGTCCCAGCGGGCCAGGGCCTCCCCGGACTGGCGGGGCGCGGTGTGCAGCGCGGAGGCCTGCAGGGTCGCGGCGACCGTGAGTTCCAGGTTCTCGCGGGCGAGGGAGGGGATGAGGTACTTGTCGGAGATGACCTCGCCCTGTTCGGTGACCTTGATCTCGCCTTCCAGGGTGCCCCAGGGCTGGGCGAGGATGGCGTCGTGGGAGGGGCCGCCGCCGCGGCCGACGGTGCCGCCGCGGCCGTGGAAGAGGCGCAGGCGTACGCCGTAGCGGTGGGCGACGTCGCGCAGCCGGCGCTGGGCGCGGTGGATCTCCCACTGGCTGGTGGTGATGCCGCCGAACTTGGAGGAGTCGGAGTAGCCGAGCATGACCTCCTGGACGTCTCCGCGCAGCGCGACCAGGCGCCGGTAGGAGGGGTCGGAGAGCATGTCCTCCAGGATGGTGTCGGCGGCCTTGAGCTCGTCGGTGGTCTCCAGGAGCGGGACGATGCCGATCTTCGCCCAGCCGGCGTGCAGATCGACCAGCCCGGCCTCGCGGGCGAGGACCGCGGCGGCGAAGACGTCATCGGCGCCCTGGCACATGGAGATGATGTACGACTCGACGACCTCGGGCCCGAAGATCTCCAGAGCCTTCTTCACCGTCTGGAAGACACCGAGGGTCTTCTCCCCGGCCGCGTCGACGGGCGCCGGGGTGGGCGCGAGCGGCCTGCGGGAGCGGAGTTCCCTGGCGAGGAGCTTGGCTCGGTACTCGCGGGGCATGTCGGCGTAGCGCCAGGACTCCTCGCCGAGGCGGTCGAAGAGCTGGCCGAGGGCGTGGTGATGGGCGTCGGCGTGCTCGCGGACGTCCATGGTGGCGAGCTGGAGGCCGAACGCGGCCAGGGTGCGGATCGTACGGGCCAGACGGCCGTCGGCGAACAGGCCGCCGCGGTGCTCGCGCAGGGAGGCCTGGATCAGCCGCAGGTCGCTGAGGAGTTCGGCGGTGCCGAGGTAGTCACGGCCGGGCTGGTGCGGGGTGCCGGTGGCGAGGCGCCGCTTGGTGTTGACCAGCTTCTGCCGGATGCAGGTGGCCTTGAGTCGGTAGGGCTCCTCGGCGTTCAGGCGCTTGTAGCGGGGGCTGATCTCCGGGAGCCGTTCCAGATCGGCGCGAAGGGATTCCAGCAGTTCCTCCGTCGCACCCGTGTAGCGGATGGAGTTGGAGAGGAAGCCGCGGAGTTCGTCGATCGTCTCCAGGGCGTCGTTGATGCCGTGCTCGTGCTGGAGGATGAGCACGTCCCAGGTCACCTGGGGGGTGACATTGGGGTTTCCGTCGCGGTCGCCGCCGATCCAGGTGCCGAAGGTCAGGGGCCGGGTGTCGTCGGGGAGCTTCACCCCGACCCGCTCCAGCTCCGCCGTCAGGTCCTCCAGGACGTCACCCACCGCCTCGGCGTGCAGCTCGTCCAGGTAGTAGATGGCGTTGCGGGCCTCGTCGGCCGGCTCCGGGCGCACCACCCGGAGCTCGTCGGTCTGCCAGACCAGGTCGATGTTCTCGGCGAGCCGGATGTCGTGGCGCCGCCGGTCGGACTCGATGACGGGGGTGTCCAGGAGCGCGGCGATACGCCGGAGCTTGTTCAGGACCGAGCGGCGCGCCGCCTCGGTGGGGTGCGCCGTGAACACCGGGCGGACGTTGAGGTTCTGGACGGTCTGGCGCAGGTGGTCGGGGTCGGCGTCCTTGAGCCGGTCCGCGGTGCGGGCGAGGAGGCCGCCCTCGGCGGCGCGGCGGGCGCGCAGCTCCCGGCCGCGGTGGACCTGCTCGGTGATGTTGGCGAGGTGGAAGTAGGTGGAGAAGGCCCGGACCAGCTTGGCGGCGGTCTCCAGTTCGGTGCCGCGCAGCAGTTCGGCGGCGGCCTCGCCGTCCTCGCGGGTGAGGCGGCGGACCCTCTCGACGAGTTCCAGCAGCTCGGGGCCCTCCTGCCGGACGAGGGTCTCACCGAGAAGGTCACCCAGCCGGCGGATGTCGGCACGCAGCTCACTGCTGGTCGTGGTGGTCTGGTCGTCGGCACTGCTCACAGGTGCGGCTCCTTGCAGTGTTGAAGCTCGTCTGGAGGGGACCCGTCCATCGGCCGGGCGGCAGGCGGGGCCTGTCCGCATACGGGCCGGACATCCGGGAAGGAAACAGAGCGGACCGCGCTGTCCGACCGACTCCAAGGATAGGTGGCCATGAGGACGCGCAGGCTCTCGGGCTCTTGCCGCGGGACGTCTCGCTGCCATACTTACGTCGCCGTAGGTTACGGAACCGTAGGGAAGAACCCTTATCGTCCCGTGCGGTCGCCGCGGAACGGCACCTGTCTCAACCCTCGACCCCCCAGGGGACGCGCATGACCTCGTCTAGTTCCGATGTGATCGAAGACGCCCACCAGCCGGCCGACGCAGCGATTCCGTCCGCCACGCTGGGCGGCGAGAAGAAGGGGTCGATCGAGCAGATCGCCCTGCTGCTGTTCATCGTCGTGCCGTTCCTCGCGCTGCTGGCGGCGGTGCCGCTGGCATGGGGCTGGGGCGTGAGCTGGCTCGACCTGGGCCTGATGGTGTTCTTCTACTACCTGGGCTGCCACGGCGTGACGATCGGTTTCCACCGTTACTTCACCCATGGCTCGTTCAAGGCGAAGCGGCCGCTCAGGATCGCGCTGGCGATCGCGGGTTCGATGGCGGTGGAGGGGCCCCTGGTGCGCTGGGTGGCCGACCACCGCAAGCACCACAAGTTCTCCGACGCGGAGGGCGACCCGCACTCGCCGTGGCGGTTCGGCGAGACCATGCCGGCGCTGATGAAGGGCCTGTGGTGGGCGCACATCGGCTGGCTGTTCGACGAGGAGCAGACTCCGCAGGACAAGTACGCGCCGGATCTGATCAAGGACCCGGCGATCAGGACGATCTCCCGGCAGTTCGTCTACTGGACGGTGCTGTCGCTGGCGCTGCCGCCGCTGATCGGCGGTCTGGTGACGATGTCCTGGTGGGGTGCGTTCACCGCGTTGTTCTGGGGTTCACTCGTCCGGGTCGCGCTGCTGCACCACGTGACCTGGTCGATCAACTCGATCTGCCACGCGGTGGGCAAGCGGCCGTTCAGGTCGCGGGACAGGTCGGGCAACGTGTGGTGGCTGGCGATCCTGTCCTGCGGCGAGTCCTGGCACAACCTGCACCACGCCGACCCCACCTCGGCGCGGCACGGGGTGGAGCGGGGCCAGCTGGACTCGTCGGCGCGGATCATCCGCTGGTGCGAGCAGCTGGGCTGGGCGTACGACGTGCGGTGGCCGTCACGCTCGCGTATCGATTCGCGCCGTAACAGCGGGGAAGACGGCTCCCAGCGAGGGGCGGAGACCGTCGAGGCGGCATGATTGACGCCGTGGCGACCGACTCCAGCACTCCCAGTCCCGACAAGCCGCGGCGGGCACGTCGCACCCGTATGACCGGTGCGGAGCGCCGCCAGCAGCTGTTGGAGATCGGTCGCACCCTCTTCGCGGCGAAGGGTTTCGAGGGCACCTCGGTGGAGGAGATCGCGGCGAAGGCCGGGGTCTCCAAACCGGTGGTGTACGAGCACTTCGGCGGCAAGGAGGGGCTGTACGCGGTGGTGGTCGACCGCGAGATGCGGCGCCTGCTGGACATGGTGACCAGCTCCCTGACGGCGGGCCATCCGCGAGAGCTGTGCGAGCAGGCCGCGTTCGCCCTGCTCGACTACATCGAGGAGTACACGGACGGGTTCCGGATCCTGGTCCGTGACTCCCCCATCCCGCAGTCCACGGGTTCCTTCGCGTCCCTCATCTCGGACATCGCCACCCAGGTGGAGGACATCCTGGGCCGCGAGTTCAAGAGCCGCGGCTTCGACCCGAAGCTGGCGCCGCTGTACGCACAGGCGCTGGTCGGCATGGTCGCGCTGACCGGCCAGTGGTGGCTGGACGTGCGCCGCCCGAAGAAGGCGGAGGTCGCCGCGCACCTGGTCAACCTGGCCTGGCACGGCCTGGACGGCCTGGAGCAGAAGCCGCGGCTGATAGGGCACCGCAAGGCGTGAGAGCGCCCGTCGGTGCTTGAACTGCTCCCAGATACTGAAGATGCCTCCAGTACTGAAGATGTCATCAGTGCTTGAAGATGTCCTTGGCCTTCTCCTTCGCCTGGCGGGCGTCGCCCTTGGACTGTTCGAGGCGTCCTTCCGCCTCCATCGGCACATCGCGTACCGCGCGCCCGCCGACCTGCTTGGCTTTGCCCTTGATCTGTTCCTTCTTGGCCTTGGCCTTCTGCTCTCGTGCCACCGTCGATCACTCCTGACGGGTTCGTAGTCGGTTGCTGCCCCACCGGGTAACCGTGACCGGGCCGGCGCAAACGGCGGCTCAGCGCAGCGGTTCCAGGAACTCCAGGCGGTTGCCGACGGGGTCCTCGCAGTAGAAGCGGCGGTGGCCGGGGAGGTCCTGGTCCCAGGTGACGGGCGTGCCGTGGGCGGTGAGCCGGGCCGCGTACGCCTCGATGCCCGTCACCCGCAGGCCCGGGTGGGCCTTCTTCGCCGGCCGGAAGGCCTCCTCGGTCCCCAGGTGCAGCCGCACCTCGCCCGCCTGGAACCAGCAGCCGCCGCGTGCCGCGAGCGCGGGCGGTTTGGGGATCTCCGTCATGCCGAGGGTGTCCGCGTAGAACGCCCGCAGCCGGTCCTCGGAGCCGGGCGGGGCGGCGAGCTGCACGTGGTCGAGGGCGGCGAGCATCAGCCTTCCTCCTTGCGGGCGACGGCGAAGACGCGCCGGAACGGGAACGGGGTGCCGTGCGGGCCGGCCGGGTACGCCTCGCGCAGTGCGGCCCGGTATTCGGCGAGGAAGGCGTCGCGGGCGTCGGGATCGTCGGCGAGGGCGGTGAGGACGGGGCGCAGTCCGGTGCCCTTCACCCAGTCGAGGACCGGGTCCTCACCGGTCAGCAGATGGATGTACGTCGTCTCCCAGACGTCGGCGGCACAGCCGAGTCCGGTCAGCCGCTCCAGGTAGGCCTCGGGCGTGTGGACGGCGTCGTCGTGGCGGAGGGTCCCGGCGAGGCGGTCCCGCCAGCGGGCGGAGTGGGCGAGGGTGCGCATCAGCCGGTGGCTGGGGGCGGTGAAGTTGCCGGGGACCTGGAAGGCGAAGGTGCCGCCGGGGGCGAGGGCGGCGATCCAGTCGGCGAAGCGCCCGGCGTGCCCGGGGACCCACTGGAGCGTGGCATTGCTGACGATCAGGTCGTACGGCCGCTCGGGCGCCCAGGTGCGGACGTCGGCGTGGGCGAAGTCCAGGCGGCCACCGCCGGCCGTGGGCCCCCCGTACTCCACGAGCGCCTTGTCGAGCATCTCGGGCGAGTTGTCGTAGCCGGTGATGTGCGCGGTGGGCCAGCGTTCGGCGAGCAGCGCGGTCATGTTGCCGGGTCCGCAGCCGAGGTCGGCGACGGCCGGGGGCTCCCCGCGGAGTGCGGGGATCCGTGCGAGCAGGTCGGTGAAGGGGCGGGCGCGGTGGCCGGCGTGACGGAGGTACTGGGCGGGGTCCCAGGCGGGAGTCGTCATGTTCTCCACCTTCCCCGCCTCGATATCTCGATGTCAAGAAGCTCGACATCAAGAGACTTCATGTCGACAGAACCACTACACTGATCGCCATGGAGGACGAGGTCGATCGGCTGGTGGCTGCCTGGCGCCGGGAGCGCCCGGACCTCGACGTGGAGCCGCTCGAGGTGCTCAGCCGGGTGAGCCGGCTGGCCCGGCACCTGGACCGGGCGCGTCGGCTGGCCTTCGCGGAGCACAGCCTGGAGCCCTGGGAGTTCGACGTGCTGACCGCGCTCCGGCGCGCGGGGACGCCGTACCAGCTCTCCCCCGGCCAGCTGCTGACCCAGACCCTGGTCACCTCGGGGACGATGACCAACCGGATCGACCGGCTGGCCAAGAAGGGCCTGGTGGAGCGGCTGCCGGACCCGAGCGACCGGCGGGGTGTGCTGGTGCGGCTGACCCATGAGGGCCAGGACCGCGCGGACCAGGCCCTGGCCGGACTCCTCGACCAGGAACGGGCCATCCTCGCCGAACTCTCCCGCGCCCAGCGCGTCGAACTGGCCGGCCTGCTGCGCCAGTTGACCGCCCCGTTCGACAACATCCCCGGCTGAGCGTCCTGCCGGGGCGGACCCTGCCGGGGACGCGGGCTCACCGGCGTCGGTCAGGCACTGCTGCTTTCCTCCGGCAGGATCCGCCCGGCGGCCCCCAGGTCCACCGGCCCGACCCCGGCCCGGCGGGCGAGCGCTACGGCGGCAAGGGTGGAGTGGACGCCGAGCTTGCCGAGCACGTTCTGCATATGGGTGCGGACGGTGTGCGGGGACAGGAACAGGCGCTCGGCGACCGCCTTGCGCCCCAGGCCCGCCACCATGCACCGGAGCACTTCCCGCTCCCTCGGCGTGAGGGACTCCACCAGCCGTTCGCTCTCGGTGCGGTGCTTGCGCGCTGCCGTCAGCTCCCGCAGGACCCCGGTCAGCAGGGCGGGCTGCAGATGGGTCTCGTCGCGCAGCACCCCCCGGATGACGTTCAGCAGCCGGGACAGCGAGCAGTCCTTGGCGACCCAGCCGCAGGCGCCGGCCTGCAAAGCCAGAGCCGCGCGCCGCGGGTCGTCCTTCTCGGCGAGGACGACGACACGGACGGCGGGCTGGGCCGAACGGACCCCGGCGACCAGGGATATCCCGTCGACCAGACCCTCCTCGTTGCCCTCCCGCACCGGTACGGCCGGGCGGCCGCCGGGCAGTTGGCCGCCCAGGTCGGCATCGACGAGCAGCACGTCGTAGCGGCGGCCCTCGGCGACCGCGCGGTCCAGGCAGCGCAGCGCCGCCGGACCACTGCCGGCCGCGGACACGTCGACGTCGGGCTCGGCGGCCAGTGCGGCGGCGAGCGACTCGGCGAAGATACGGTGGTCATCGACGACCAGAACTCGGATACGAACCACGAAACCCCCTTCCCCAGGCTCTTCACGAGCAGGGGATACCCCAAGGTGCTCAGAACGACGGATCACGCGGGCACGGCACCCCGGGGAGGACGGAACCGCACGGCCGCCGCCGTGCCTGAACTGCTACCCCCACCGCGGGTGTCGTACCCGACTTGTCTCGCCCCCTGAGCAGCACCGGCCCCCACCGGTGCTGCTCATCAGGGTACGGAAGGGGGGCGGCAGCGGAAGGCAATTTGCAGAACTGCTCGTCCTACGCGTTTATGGTGTGCCGCATGTTTCGTATTGAGGCGGAAGTCGACAAGGAACGGCGTGAACTGCTCCACGTGCGGCTGCGGGACACCAACATGGCGGCCTCCCCCGTCCTCGCGGCCCTGCGCGGCACCCCCGGCGAACGCCAAGTACCGCTGCACGTCTGGGCGATGGACGGCGGTTCGGGCGAACTGGCGGGCGGCCTGGTGGGGCACACCTGGGCTGCCTGGCTGCACGTCACCTACCTGTGGGTGGACGCCCGCCATCGCGGCGCGGGCCTGGGCGGCCGGCTGCTGTCCGCGGCGGAGCGCATCGCCGGCAAGGACCGCGCCTGCACAGCAGCCCGTCTGGAGACCTGGGACTTCCAGGCGCCGGAGTTCTACCGGAAGCAGGGTTACGAGGTGGTGTGCGTGATCCCCGACTATCCGCCGGGGATCACGGAGTACACACTGACGAAGCGGCTGGGCTGAGCCTCAGCCCTCTTGGCGGGCTCCCGCCGACGGCACCGCCTCGAACGTCCGGGGCGCGGTGAAACCGGCCGCCGCGAAGGCCTCTTCGACGGCCTTGGTGATCGTGTCGACGTCGGACGCCTCCGCGAGGACGATCGCCGAGCCGCCGAAGCCGCCGCCGGTCATCCGGGCGCCCAGGGCGCCGGTGGCGAGGGCGGTGTCGACGACCAGGTCCAGCTCCGGGCAGGAGATGCGGAAGTCGTCGCGCAGCGAGGCGTGGCCCTCGGTGAGGACCGGGCCGATGGCGCGGGTGTCGCCGGCCTTCAGAAGGGCGACGACGCGTTCGACGCGGTGGTCCTCGGTGACCACGTGGCGGACCAGGCGGCGCACCTCCTCCTCGTCGCCCAGGCGGTCCAGTGCCGCGTCGAGCTCCTCGTAGGCGATGTCCCGCAGCGCGTCCACGCCCAGCAGGGCCGCGCCCTTCTCGCAGCCGGCGCGGCGCTTGCCGTACTCGCCGCCGCTGTGGGCGTGCTTGACCTGGGTGTCGACGACCAGCAGGCGCATGCCCTCGGCCGCGAGGTCGAAGGGGATCTGCTTCTGCGAGAGGTCGCGGGTGTCCAGGAACAGGGCGTGCCCCGCCTCGCAGCACGCGGACGCCGTCTGGTCCATGATGCCGGTGGGCGCCCCGACGTAGACGTTCTCCGCGCGCTGGCACAGGCGGGCCAGCTGCCAGCGCGCGAGGCCGAGTCCGTGGAGGTCGTTGAGGGCGAGGGCGATCACCACCTCCAGGGCCGCGGAGGAGGAAAGGCCGGCGCCCGTGGGGACCGTGGAGGACAGGTGCACGTCGGCGCCGGTGACCGGGTGCCCGGCCTCGCGCAGCGCCCAGACCACGCCCGCCGGGTACGCCGTCCACTCGCGGTCGGTGCCGGGTTCCAGGGCGTCGACGGAGAGCTCGACGACCCCGCCCTCGATGTCCGAGGAGTGCAGGCGCAGCACGCCGTCGGTGCGGCGGGACACCGCGGCCGTCGTCTGGTGCGGCAGCGCGAACGGCATCACGAAGCCGTCGTTGTAGTCG
Source organism: Streptomyces sp. NPDC005866 (assembly GCF_040629895.1). Classification (NCBI taxonomy): domain Bacteria; kingdom Bacillati; phylum Actinomycetota; class Actinomycetes; order Kitasatosporales; family Streptomycetaceae; genus Streptomyces; species Streptomyces sp. NPDC005866. The sequence goes on along the minus strand of NZ_JBEXWP010000004.1, from coordinate 377,085 downwards.
GTGTGCTCACCGATCAGGTTGACCCGGCCCGGCGCCGCCCAGACGCCGTCGGGAGCCGTGCCGTACAGCTCCTCGAAGGCGTCTCTGACCTGCTGTGCTGCCCCCACTACTGCTCCCTTGCGATGTGCTGTGCGAACTCCCAGGCGTCCGCGACGATCCCCGCGAGGTCCGCGCGGGTCGGGTTCCAGCCCAGCTTCTCGCGGGCGGTGGCCGCCGAGGCGACCAGGACGGCCGGGTCGCCGCCCCGGCGCGGGGCCACGACCTCGGGGATCGGGTGGCCGGTGACCTGCCGGACGGTCTCGATGACCTCGCGGACCGAGAACCCCTCGCCGTTGCCCAGGTTGCAGATCAGGTGCTCGCCGGGCCGCGCGGCGGTCAGGGCCAGCAGATGGGCGTCGGCCAGGTCGGCGACGTGGATGTAGTCGCGGACGCAGGTGCCGTCGGGCGTCGGGTAGTCGTCGCCGAAGACGGAGATGGCCTCGCGGCGGCCCTGGGCGACCTGGAGGACCAGCGGGATCAGGTGCGACTCGGGGGCGTGGCGCTCGCCCTGCGCGCCGTAGGCGCCGGCCACGTTGAAGTAGCGCAGGGAGACCGCGCCCAGGCCGTGGGCGGCGGCCTCGCCGGTGATCATGTGGTCGACGGCGAGCTTGGTGGCGCCGTACGGGCTGGTGGGCTTCGTCGGGGCGGTCTCGAGGATCGGGACCTGCTCCGGCTCGCCGTAGGTGGCCGCCGTGGAGGAGAACACGAGCTTGCGCACGCCGGCCTCGCGCATCGCGGCGAGCAGCGCCATGGTGCCGCCGACGTTGTTGTCCCAGTACTTCTCGGGCTTCACGACCGACTCGCCGACCTGGGAGAACGCGGCGAAGTGCAGCACCGCCTCGTAGGAGGCGTCGAGCCACTTCGCGGCGTCGCGGATGTCGCCCTCGACGAAGGCCGCGCCCGCCGGGACGGCCTCACGGAAGCCCGTGGAGAGGTTGTCGAGGACGGTGACCTCGTGGCCCGCCTCCAGCAGGTGCTGGGCCACCACACTGCCGATGTATCCCGCCCCGCCCGTCACCAGGTACTTCATCAACTCGCTACCTCTCGCAGTCGCTCGGCCGCGCGCTCCGGCGGCACGTCGTTGATGAACACACTCATGCCGGACTCGGAACCCGCGAGAAACTTCAGCTTGCCGGACGTTCGGCGGATGGTGAAAAGCTCGAGGTGGAGCGCGAAGTCGTCGCGCGTGACACCGTCGAACTCCTCCAGCGTCCCGAACGGCGCCTGGTGCCAGGCGGCGATGTAGGGCGTGGGAGGTTCCCCCTCGCCGAAGATACGGTCGAAGCGCCTCAAGAGTTCCAGATAGACCTGGGGGAACTCCGAGCGGGCCGCCTCGTCGAGACCGAGCAGGTCGGGGACGCGGCGCTTCGGGTACAGGTGGACCTCGTAGGGCCAGTGCGCCGCGTACGGCACGAAGGCGACCCAGTGTTCACCCTCAAGGACGACCCGCTCGTCGGCGAGCTCACGCTCCAGGACGGCGCCGAAGAGGTTCTCTCCGCCGGTCGCTTCCTTATGAGTTGCAAGTGAACGCAGCATCAGGGCGGTGCGCGGGGTGGTGAAGGGGTAGGCGTAGATCTGGCCGTGCGGGTGCCCGAGCGTCACGCCGATCTCCTCGCCGCGGTTCTCGAAGCAGAACACCTGCTGGACGGAGGGGAGATGGGACAGTTCCGAGGTCCGGTCGGTCCACGCGTCGAGGACCAGGCGGGCCTGTTCCTCGGTGAGGGAGGCGAAGGACGCGTCGTGGTCCGAGGTGAAGCAGACCACCTCACAGCGCCCGGAGTCGCCGGCCAGCGAAGGGAAGCGATTCTCGAAGACCACCACGTCGTACGACGAGTCCGGGATCTCGCTCAGCCGGTCGCCCGTGGTCGGGCACAGCGGGCACTGGTCGGCCGGCGGGTGGTAGGTGCGGCCCTGCCGGTGCGAGGCGATGGCCACCTGGTCGCCGAGCAGCGGGTCACGGCGGATCTCGGAGGTGGTGTGCGTCCGCCCCAGCGGCCGGCGGTCCACCGCGTCCCGCACGGTGTCGTCGCGCAGGTCGTAGTAGATGAGCTCACGACCGTCGGCCAGCCGGGTCGAGGTCTTCTTCACTGCGGACTCCCGTTGATCGAGTCAGCCAACCATCCAACAGAACCGAACACACCAAAACACAACTCACCACGTCAGTCAACATCACAATCAATCAAGGTGAGACAACGAAAGTGTTGAATTACTGGGTCCAAAACCCCTCTTATGCTCCCGCATCCCCCACATACCTCGCGCAGGGGCTGCGGCTGCCCACCAACGGCCTCGACTACGCGATCCTCGCGATCTACTTCGTCGTCGTCCTGGGCATCGGCTTCGCCGCCCGCCGCTCGGTGAAGACGAGCCTCGACTTCTTCCTCTCCGGACGCTCGCTGCCCGCCTGGATCACCGGGCTCGCGTTCATCTCGGCGAACCTGGCCGCCACCGAGATCCTCGGCATGGCCGCCAACAGCGCCCAGTACGGCGCGTACACCGTCCACTGGTACTGGATCGGCGCCATCCCGGCCATGGTCTTCCTCGGCCTGGTGATGATGCCCTTCTACTACGGCAGCAAGGTCCGCTCGGTCCCCGAGATGCTGCTGCTGCGCTTCGACAGAGGCGCACACCTGCTGAGTTCGATCCTGTTCGCCTTCGCCGCCATCCTCATCGCGGGTGTCAACCTGTACGCCCTCGCGATCGTCGTGGAGGCGCTGCTGGGCTGGCCGCAGTGGGTGGCGATCGTGGTGGCGGGCGCGTTCGTGCTGGCGTACATCACCCTCGGCGGCCTCTCCTCGGCCATCTACAACGAGGTGCTCCAGTTCTTTGTGATCCTGGCCGCCCTCATCCCGCTGTCCGTGCTCGGCCTGAAGAAGGTCGGCGGCTGGAACGGCCTGGTCGACAAGCTCACCGCCACCCACGGCCACAACTTCACCACCGCCTGGGGCGGCACCGGCATCGGCTCCGTCAACCCGCTCGGCGCCAACTGGCTGACCATCGTCCTCGGCCTCGGCTTCGTCCTCTCCTTCGGCTACTGGACGACGAACTTCGCCGAGGTCCAGCGCGCCCTGTCGGCGAAGAACCTCTCCGCCGCCCAGCGCACCCCGCTCATCGCCGCCTATCCGAAGATCTTCATCGTCTTCCTGGTGATGATCCCGGGCCTGGTCGCCGCCGCGCTGGTGCCGAACATCGGCACCTCCGGATCCGACCTCCAGTACAACGACGCGATCCCGTACCTGATGTCCCAGTTGCTGCCCAACGGCGTCCTCGGCATCGCGGTCACCGGTCTGCTCGCCGCGTTCATGGCAGGCATGGCCGCCAATGTGTCGTCCTTCAACACCGTCTTCACGACGGACATCTGGGCGAAGTACGTGGTGCGCGGCCGCGAGGACGCCTACTACGTGCGCTTCGGACGCCTCATCACGGCGATCGGCGTGTGCGCCTCCGTCGGTACGGCGTTCCTGGCGTCGTCGTTCTCGAACATCATGAGCTACCTCCAGACGCTGTTCTCCTTCTTCAACGTGCCGATGTTCGTCGTCTTCATCGTCGGTATGTTCTGGAAGCGCGCCTCGGCGAAATCCGGCTTCTGGGGGCTCCTCGCGGGGACGGTGACCGCCATGGTCAACTACTTCGTCCTCTACAAGAAGGACATCATCAGCATCCCCTCCGACCAGGGCGCCAACTTCGTCTCCGCGCTCGCCGGCTTCGTCGCCGGCGCGGTGGTGATGGTGATCGTGTCTCTGTTCACCGCGCCCAAGCCGGAGGCGGAACTCGCCGGCCTCGTCTACGGCACCCGCTCCCCCGGTATGACCGAGGCACCCGCGCCCGGCGACGAGGCCTGGTACCGGCGGCCCGCGCTGCTGGGCTGGGGTGCGGTGGTCCTCGCCGCCCTCTGCTACATCCCGTTCTCGTTCTGACCCCGGTCCCGGGAGAATGGAGACACCATGACCGACAACTCCGGGCAGTCCGGGTTCCACTACTCCGAGCAGGACGTCCACCGGGAAGTCACCGAGCTGGAGAGCAAGTCCACGACCGCCGCCCGCATCTTCGATCTGCGGCGCATCATCGGCGGCCTGTTCGTCCTGTACGGGATCATCATCACGATCACCGGGATCACGGACTCCCAGGCCGAGATCGACAAGGCACAGGGGATCAACATCAACCTGTGGACGGGGATCGGGATGTTGTTGCTGGGGGTGTTCTTCCTGGTGTGGTTGTGGCTGCGGCCCACGCCGCCGCCGGTACCTCCCGTGGAGGAGGCCGAGGAGTAACCGCTGGTTGTGTTTCCGCTGCGGGGGCGTGGGGGCTGAGCGCGCACACGCGGCGACAGCCGCGGACCGACACAGCCCCGCGCCCCTCAGGGGGTTTCGCGGCCGCCGCTGAGTGGTCCCGCCCTGTCCAGCAGGCCCGTGCGGGCAGCCAGCGCCGCCGCCTCCAGCCTCGACCCCACCCCCAGTTTCATCAGCACCCTCTGCACATGGGTGCGCGCCGTGCTCGGGGCGATGCCCATGCCCGCCGCGATCAGGCGGGTGTCCTCGCCGTCCGCCACCCGGACCAGGACCTCCACCTCCCTAGGGGTGAGCATCTGGAGGAGGCGCTGGCCCTCGTCGTCGGGCTGGGCGGCGGGGTTGAGCAGTTCACCGAACGCGCCCTGCAGCAGGGCCGGGGCCACGGCCGCCTCCCCGGCCCGCGCCTTCATGATCGCCCGCTCGACGCCCTCTATCCGCTCGTCGTGCCGAACGTACCCGCAGGCGCCCGCGGCGAAGGCCGCCGCGATGCCCCGCGGGGACGGCACCGGGCCCAGCACCACGACGGCGACCTGCGGGCGCTCCCGCTTGATCTTCACCACCGGGTCGAAGATCCCCGGCTCGGCGGGGGCTGCCGTACCCAGCAGGCACACCTCGGGCGCGCGGGTGATCACCAGCTCCGCCGCGCCCGCCGCCGGCGCGGCCGCCGCCAGCACCCGGTGGCCACGCAGTTTCAGCGCCGAGGCCAGCGCCTCGGCGAGCAGCCGGTGGTCGTCGACCACCATGAGCCGCACTCCCATAGAGCAACCCCCAGTCCCCCCAATGGATGCCCCACTATGGATGCCCACTGGTCCGCGTGGACAGAGGGCCCCCCGGCACCTCGTCCTTCATGCCCCCGGAAGCTACACGCTTGTTCGACGTTGCGCTGCCCCTACTGATGAGAAGTGCCCCGGATCGGAGGAATCTCTGGCTTTTCTCGTATTCGCAGGTGAAGAGCGGGTGTGGTGCGGTACGCGCCCGGTCCCGCCCCTGACCAGGGACGGGACCGGACTGCGAGCCGGGTGATACCGGCGCCTGCGCTTGACGAACCGTCAGCCGCCCGCACCGAACGCGGTGACCAGGTACTCCTTGCCCGACGACGAGGAACTCGCGGCGTGGGCGTACACAGCGGACAGATACAGGCGCCCCTGGGAGTAGCGGACCTCCGCGTACTCCGGCGACATACTGGTCTCCACGGCCTTCACCGCCGCGGTCACCGGGTTCTCCAGCAGCCTGGTCTCCTCGAACGAGCCGCCGTCGACACTGACGACCTGACCGCCCTTGTCGTACGGCGGGTTCTTGTACGCGAGCACATCCGGACCGTCCATGCGCAGCGGTGTGATCGTGTAACCGTCGCCGGCGTCGGCACGCTGGCCGGTCTGCTTGCCGGTGGCCAGGTCGAAGGCGACGATCTCGTTGGTCTTCGTGTGGTCCCCGCTACCGTCGTGCTCCTCGGTCGCCAGGTACAGCCGGTCGTTGCCGACCACCACTCCCCGGCACTTCTCCAGCTCGTAGATGCCGTCGCAGCGGGCCGCGTACGAGCTGCCCGGCGTGGAGATACGGGTGCGCAGCCGCCCGGTTTTGTTGTCGATGGAGAAGACGTCCGAGAAGCCGCTGCCGTCGCCCGCGCTGTCGTTGACGTCGGCGGCCACCACCAGCGGGTCGGTCGACACGACGCTGGCGTAGTCGATGCCCGAGGTCATCTCGTACTCGGAGACCACCTTGCCGGAGACCGGGTCGATGGTCTGGATGTGCAGCTGAGCGGTGCCGCCGCTGCCGCACCTGCGGACCGCGACCAGCTTGGCGCCGCCGCCGTAACCGGCGTCGTAGCAGGTGTCGGTGGGCTTCGGCCGCCAGCGGACCTTGCCGGAGGCGAGGTCGAAGGCGGCGCCACCGCTGGTGCCGCCGACCGCGACCGTCTGCTGGGCGACCGTCACATTGTTGAAGTTGACCGGTACGTCACCGGACTTGACCGTCTGCGTCCACAGTTTTTTACCGGCGGTCAGGTCGATCGCGGCGACCTGGGTGCAGCCCGCCGTGGAGCCCTTGGGCGGCATTCTCGGCTGGAAGACGACCGCCGTCCTGCCGTCCGCGTTGACCTGCCCGGTGGCGTAGCAGACCGGGCCGGGCAACGGGACCGTCCACAGCTTGGCGCCCGAGCCGGGGTCGTAGCCGACGATCCGGGCGACGCCGGTCTTCGCGTACACCTTCTCGGTGAGCCAGGAACCGGCGGTGACCGTCGTGTCGTTCGTCGGGGGCAGCGGGACCTGGAAGAGAACCCTGGAGGTCGGGTCCGCGGGCACCTTCTCGCTGCCCTTGCCGCCGCTGCCGCCGGCGCTGGAGCCTGCGGTGTCGTCCTTCTTGCCGTCGGAGCCGGAGGACTTGGCGTACCAGATGCCACCGCCGACGATCAGCGCGATCGCGACGACCGCGGCGACGATGATGAGCAGCGTGGAGTTGTTCCTGCCGGGGGCGGGGCCGGGGCTGGAAGCGGGACCGCCTGGCGGGCCCGGCTGGCCGCCCGGGTAGCCGTAACCGGGTTGCTGGGCGTAGGGGTTGGCGGCGGCGGGGGGCTGCTGGGTGTACGGGTTCGCGGCCGGGGCCGGGGGCTGGGCGGGATAGCCGTAGCCGGGCTGGGGTGGCTGGTGCGGGTAGCCGTAACCGGGCTGCGCGGCCGGGGGCTGCCGCGGGTAGCCGTAACCCGGCTGCGGGGCCGGGGGTCCTGGCGGCTGCGGCGGGCCGGCGGGGGCGCCGAGACCGGGCTGGTTCGGGGGCTGGTTGGGCGGTGGCGGAGGCGGAGGCGGCTGGGTCATGACGGGGTACCTCTGGGGGACGGCGCGTGAGCGGCTGGGTTCCGGTTCGGCGCATGAGCGGCTGGGTTCCGGTTCGGCGCATGAGCGGCTGGGTTCCGGTTCGGCGCGTGAGACTGCTGGCGGCCGGGCGTGAGACTGCTGGCGGCCGGGCGGGAGACGGCTGGGCGGCCGGGCGGGAGACGGCTGGGCGGCGCGGTGCGGGTCCCGCTCAGTTGCCGAAGGCCATCATCAGCTTCTCCTTCGCGTCGTCGCTGCCGGACAGCCGTGTGGAGGAGAGGTAGAAGCGCCCGTCGACCCAGTCGACCGCGCCGTCGTAGAAGCCGCCCTCGATGTCGGCGGTGTGCTGCGGGTTCTGCAGCACCCTGGTGGTGGGGTGGGCGGAGCCGGTGGTCGGGATCGACACGACCTGGCCGCCCTTGTCGTACGACGGCCGTACGTACGCGACGAGTTTGCCGCCCTCGGCCTTGACCGGGTACATCGACTCGTCCGTCGGGGACTTCGTACGCCACTTCGCCTTGCCGTCGGCGAGGTTGATCGCCACGATCTCGTTGGTGCCGCCGTTGGTGTCCGTCGGCAGGTAGAGGGTGTCCGCGTCGACGGCGACGCCCTGGCAGCCCTGGAGGTCACGGGCGAGGATCGCCCAGCCGCACTCGGGGGCGAACTTCTCGTCGACCTTCACCTCGGAACGGAACGTGCCCTTGGCGTCCAGGATCGAGATGTTCCAGGCCTTCTTCTCCTCGTTGGTCAGATAGACCACGAGCGGGTCGACGGAGTAGGTCCGCTTGACCGACCAGCCCTTCTTGACCGGCTGGGTCCACCTGACGTTACCGGTGGCCGGGTCGAGTTCCGAGATCTCGTCGTGCTCGTTGCCGCCGCCGACACCGCAGGAGGCCACCTCGATCAGCCGGTTCGTGCCGCCCGCGAACGCCGTCGGGAAGCAGGACGCGCCGTACTTCTTCTTGTCGTACAGCTTGTCGCCGCTGCCTAGGTCGTACGCCGTACCCGACTGGGAACGGCCAACCACCAGCGTCTTTCCGCTGATCGTCAGCTCGATGCTGATCGCGCTGTCGAACAGGCCGCCGTCGGCGACGGTCGCGGTCCAGCCCTTGCGGCCCGTGTCGAGATCGACCTCCTGCAACTGGTTGCACTTGGCCCGGTCGCTGGTGCCGTTCATGTACGCCACGACGACCTTGCCGTCGCCCGACCGGTCCGGGGTGACCGCGCAGATCTTCTGCGGGAAGGTGATCGGGTCCCAGGCCGGGTCGCCGTTGCCGACGTCGTAGGCGAAGACCTGCTTGTACGCCGCCTTCACCGCCGTCTTCCCGGTGATCCACATGCCGGGCGCGTCGGCGCCGGACGCGGGGGCGTCGGGCGCCGACTTGTACCAGAGCACCTTGGCCTCGCCGGACTTGCGGCCCTGGTTGAGGTTCTCCGGGTCGGCACCGCCGTCGCCGCTGCCGTCACCCGGGTTGGCCGGGGCGCCGGTGCCGGAGGCCTTGGGGTCGTCGGACTGCTGGGCGACCGGCTTCTTGCCGTCGTCCCCGCCGCTGGTCACGGCGTACACGGTGCCCCCGACGACCAGCAGCCCCGCCACGGCCGCCGCGGTGATCAGCGCGGGCTTCCCCTTGAACGGCCCGCCGCCCCCGCCGCCGGGCGGCGGAGTGACGCCGGGTGCGCCCGGGTACTGCGGCGGCTGCTGCTGATAGCCGTAGCCGTAACCGGGCTGCGGGGCCTGGGGCTGCTGCGGATACCCGTACGGACCCGCGGCGGCGTACGGGCCGGCCGGCTGGGCGTAGGGGCCGGGCTGCTGCGGATAGCCGTAGCCCGGCTGCGGAGGTTGGGGCGGCGGGGGCTGATGGGGCGGCTGGGCGGGGCGCGGAGGCATGCCGGGGGCGCCAGGAGCGCCAGGGGGCGTGCCCTGGGGCGCGCCGAAACCTCCCTGCGCTGCCGGCTGTTGTGGGGCGCCGAAGCCACCGCCCGGCTGTGGCTGGTCCTGTGGTGCTCCGAAGCCGCCCTGCGGCGGCTGGTTCGGCGGCTGAGTCATCAGCGCTCTTCCCCCGTTCACTGATTTTTAGCCACCCCGAGACCCGTCACGGGCTCAGGGCGTTCTCAGACTGCTCTCAGACGGACCTTTCTATCATTCGGCACCGACAGGCCACGGGCCCACATCTGCCGCTGTTCCCAAGGGAGAACCGCCCCGTGATGCCGCCGTTACGGGCCTCCACGGGCCCTTCACGGGGCGCACGCAAGGGGGTTGTGCGCGGGGGTGCGGTGGGCAGGGTGCGGTGGGCGGGGTGCGGGTGGACGGGGGCGTGTGGGGCGGCCCTCAGTGCTCGCGTTCCTCCGCCACCGCCGCCTCGTACGCGCGCAGGATCTCGACGAACAGGCCCCTCTGCGCCGGAGTCAGCGGGGTGAGCACACGGCGCCAGGCGGCGGCGCCGGGGGCCAGCCAGCCTGCGATCGCCTCGTGCTGGTCGGGAACGATGGCCACGATCCGGCGCCGCCGGTCGGAGGCGTCCTCACGACGGTCCAGGACGCCCTTCCCGCTCAGTTCCCCCACCATCAGGCTGACCGTGGTGGGCGCCACTTCCAGACGCGCGGCCAGTTCGTTGACGGTCATGGGTCCGTCGAGCAGCAGACAGGCCAGCAAGGAGAGATGACGGGGCGCCAGCGAAAGCGACTCCAGCGCCTCGGGAACGGGGATGCGCTTCACCCGGCTCACCATCCGGGGCATGAGCAACAGCAACTCGCGCACCGCGGCGTCCACATCATCCGCCCCGGCCTCGTGCCGCGCGGAACCGGCCATCACGCACCCCTCAGCATTTACCTTTGATGGCAAAGGTGTTTTGCTGTCAAAGGTACTAGGAACCGACCTGCCCGAAGTCGCGGGCACGAACGGAGATTCCACCATGCCCCACTTCACCGTGCACATCAGCGAGACGGCCCTCGACGGGAAAGCCGAGGAGGGCCTGATCCGCGGCCTCACGGACGCGGTCGGCTCCGTCTACGGCGAGCCGTTCGCCCCGCTTGTCTCGGTCGACCTCATCGGCATCCCCGCGCACCGGCACGGCACGGGCGGGGTCGTGACCGACCGTATCGCCCCGAACATCACGCTCACCCTGCGCGAGGCGGCCTACCGGCATCCGCAGGTGCCGGACGCACCCGCGCGCCTGATCGCGGCGATCACCGACGCCGTGGCCGGCGTCCTCGGCGAGCAGGTCCGCGAGCAGACGGCGGTCGGCCTGCTGTCCGTACCCGAGGGACGATCGGGCATGGGCGGCCGGGTCGCCTGAACCGGGGTCCACGCGCCCGTTGAGAGGGGGCACCCCCGTCCACCGCGCGCACGCCCCGTCCGCGCGCCCCTTCATCACGGCGCACGCCACCCCGGTGCGCGCCTCGCTACGCGTCCTCCGCCAGCTCCAGCCAGCGCATCTCCAGTTCCTCGCGCTCCCCGGCCAAGTCGCGTAGCTGGGCGTCGAGTTCGGCCACCTTGGCGAAGTCCGTGGCGTTCGCGGCGATCTGGTCGTGCAGCTTGGTCTCCTTCTCGGAGAGGCGGTCCAGCTGACGTTCGATCTTCTGGAGCTCCTTCTTGGCCGCGCGCTGGTCGGCGGCGCTCCGCTCGGCCGTGGGGGCCTTGGGGGCCACGGCGGTGGCGGCGGCCGCCTCCTCCATGCGCTGCCGCCGCTCCAGGTACTCGTCGATACCGCGCGGCAGCATCCGCAGGGTGGCGTCGCCGAGGAGGGCGAAGACGCGGTCCGTGGTGCGCTCCACGAAGAACCGGTCGTGGGAGATGACGATCATCGAACCGGGCCAGCCGTCGAGGACGTCCTCCAACTGGGTGAGGGTCTCGATGTCGAGGTCGTTGGTGGGCTCGTCGAGGAAGAGGACGTTGGGCTCGTCCATGAGCAGCCGGAGGAGCTGGAGTCGGCGGCGCTCACCGCCGGAGAGGTCGCCGACCGGCGTCCACTGCTTCTCCTTGTTGAAGCCGAACGTCTCGCACAGCTGCCCGGCGGTCATCTCGCGCCCCTTGCCGAGATCGACGCGCTCGCGCACCCGCTGGACGGCCTCCAGGACCCGCAGGTCCGGGTCGAGTTCGGCGACCTCCTGGGAGAGGTAGGCGAGCTTGACGGTCCTGCCGACGGCGACCCGGCCACCCGCCGGCTGCGCCTCGCCCTCGGTGCGCGCGGCCTCGGCCATGGCGCGCAGCAGCGAGGTCTTGCCGGCGCCGTTGACACCGACCAGGCCGATACGGTCGCCGGGCCCGAGCTGCCAGGTGACGTGCTTGAGCAGCACCTTGGGACCGGCCTGGACGGTCACGTCCTCCAGGTCGAAGACGGTCTTGCCGAGCCGCGAGGAAGCGAACTTCATCAGCTCGCTGGTGTCGCGCGGCGGCGGCACGTCGGCGATCAGCTCGTTGGCGGCCTCGACCCGGAAGCGCGGCTTGGACGTCCGCGCGGGCGCCCCGCGCCGCAGCCAGGCCAGTTCCTTGCGGACGAGGTTCTGCCGCTTGGTCTCCTCGGTGGCCGCGATCCGCTCGCGTTCCGCGCGGGCGAAGACGTAGTCGGTGTAGCCGCCCTCGTACTCGTAGACGGCGCCGCGCTGCACGTCCCACATGCGGGTGCAGACCTGGTCGAGGAACCAGCGGTCGTGGGTGACGCACACCAGCGCGGAGCGGCGCTCCCGCAGATGCCGGGCGAGCCAGGCGATGCCCTCGACGTCGAGGTGGTTGGTGGGCTCGTCGAGGACGAGCAGGTCCTGCTCCTCGATGAGCAGCTTGGCGAGCGCGATACGGCGGCGCTCACCGCCGGACAGCGGTCCGATGACGGTGTCCAGGCCCTTGGGGAACCCGGGCAGGTCCAGGCCGCCGAAGAGGCCGGTGAGGACGTCCCTGACCTTCGCGTTGCCCGCCCACTCGTGGTCGGCCATGTCGCCGATGACCTCGTGCCGGACGGTGGCGGCCGGGTCGAGGGAGTCGTGCTGGGTGAGGACTCCGAGGCGCAGTCCGCCGGAGTGCGTGACGCGCCCGGTGTCGGCCTCCTCCAGCTTGGCGAGCATCCGGATGAGGGTGGTCTTGCCGTCGCCGTTGCGGCCGACCACGCCGATGCGGTCGCCCTCCGACACGCCGAGCGAGACGCCGTCCAGCAGGGCACGGGTGCCGTAGACCTTGCTGACGTTCTCGACATTGACCAGGTTGACGGCCATTTCACTCCTGCGCAGGGGGACGGTCAGCCTCCCAGCGTAATGCGCGCCGGGAGGCCGCCTTGCCGGGAGCTACTTTCCGCCCGCCTGCGCGCGTACCTCGTCGAGGAGGTCGTACATCGTCTGGCCCGGGCAGTCGGTCTGCAGCCAGTCGCGGTGGCCGGAGACGCTGGTGACGTCCTTGGTGACGCCGTTGACCGGGTTGACGAAGGTGACCTTCGCCTGCGCGTCGAGGCCCTTGAACCGGGCGACCACCTTGATCAGCCGGGTCAGGGAGGTCTTGGCCGCGTCGGTGGGGCCCTGGTCGACGAGGGTGCCGATGAGGGCGATACCGAGGTTGCCGGAGTTGTAGCCGGAGGTGTGGAAGGCGGTGACCATGTCGCCGGCCGTGTCGAAGGCGGGGATGCCGTCGTCGCCGGAGTAGCGGCCCTCGTAGACGTTGCCGGCCTCGTCGATCAGGAATTGACATCCTCCCCCTGTTAATTGCAGAGGGAAATTCCAACCCAGGTGGGTTGAGGTTCACGGGCGCTCGAACGGCCGGTGGCCGTTGTCACCCCTCCGGCACCGACTGTGCGCCGGGGGCGGGGGATCCCGCCCTGTCCTGCCGCGACGTTGATGCTTGCGTTCTCATCCGTGTTGCAGGTGAACCCGCAGGACACACAGACGAAGTCGGCTTGGCTCTTGCGCGACTTCTTCTCGATCCACCCGCAGGCGGAGCACCGCAGACTCGTATAGGGCGCGGGAACATCCTCGACCCGACCGGGGGCCTTGTCCTCGGTACGCCGGCGCAGCAGGCCCCAGCCCTGGGCGAGGATGCCCCGGTTGAGCCCGGCCTTCTGACGGACGTTCCTGCCGGGCTGCTCCACCGTTCCCTTCGCGGAACGGGTCATGTTCTTGATGCTCAGCTTCTCGAACCGATTCACCCCGGCCCTGAGGGACCCCGACCCGGCACTCTGCGTGAAAGGGCGAGGGTCGGGAGCGCGGTGCAAGCGGTTTACGCGAGGCGTGAGTCGGTCGGCGTGTCCGCGGGGCGCTGCACCCGTGCCCCCGGCGCTGGTGCCGTCGCCGTGCGCACCGTGCGGCAGGTGCCGGAGGCGAGGAGCGCCTCGGACACCTTCTCCGCCGACGCGGTGTCGCGGACCAGGAACGCCGTCGTGGGTCCGGAGCCGGAGACCAGCGCGGCGAGGGCGCCGGCCGCGCGTCCCGCGTCGAGCGTGTCCGCGAGTTCCGGGAAGAGGGAGAGCGCGGCGGGCTGGAGGTCGTTGGAGACGGCGGCGGCGAGTGCGTCCGGGTCGCCCTTGGCGAGCGCGTCGAGGAGGGCGCGGGAGGCGATGGGCTCGGGGATGTCGAGGCCCTCGGCGAGCCGGTCGAACTCGCCGAAGACGGACGGGGTGGACAGCCCGCGCCCGGCCATAGCGAACACCCAGTGGAATGTGCCGCCGACTTCCAGGGCGGTGAGCCGTTCGCCGCGCCCGGTGCCGAGGGCGGCACCGCCGGCCAGGCTGAAGGGCACGTCGCTGCCCAGGTCGGCGCAGATGGCGAGGAGTTCGGCGCGCGAGGCGCCCGCGCGCCAGAGCTCGTTGCAGGCGAGCAGCGCACCCGCCCCGTCCGCGCTCCCCCCGGCCATGCCGCCGGCGACCGGGATGTCCTTGGTGATGTGGATGTGTACGGCAGGGTCGATGCCCCGGCGCTCGGCGAGCGCGAGCGCGGCGCGCGCGGCGAGGTTGGTGCGGTCCAGCGGCACCTGGTCGGCGTCCGGGCCCTCGCAGGTGACGCTCAGCTCGTCCGCGGGCGTGACGGTGACCTCGTCGTACAGACCGACGGCGAGGAAGACGTTGGCGAGGTCGTGGAACCCGTCGGGGCGGGCGGCGCCCACCGCGAGCTGGACGTTGACTTTGGCGGGAACGCGTACCGTGACGCTCACTTTCCGGACTCCTCTGTCGGGGATGCGGCCCGCCGCACAGCCGCCGTCTGCTGCTGTGTCCCGCGCGGGGACGCGGCCTCGGCGATCCGTGCGAACTCCTCCACCGTCAGCGACTCACCGCGCGCCTGCGGCGAGACCCCGGCGGCGACGAGGGCCGCCTCGGCGGCAGCCGCGGACCCGGCCCATCCGGCGAGCGCCGCCCGCAGGGTCTTGCGCCGCTGCGCGAACGCCGCGTCGACGACCGCGAAGACCGCGCTCTTCGACGCGGTCGTCTTCAGCGGCTCCGCGCGCCGGACGAGGGAGACGAGCCCGCTGTCGACGTTCGGCGCGGGCCAGAAGACGTTGCGCCCGATGGCGCCGGCGCGCTTCACCTCGGCGTACCAGTTGGCCTTGACGGACGGCACGCCGTACACCTTCGAGCCGGGCGGGGCGGCGAGCCGGTCGGCGACCTCGGACTGCACCATCACCAGCGTCCGTTCGATGCTCGGGAAGGTGTCGAGCATATGGAGGAGGACGGGGACGGCGACGTTGTAGGGGAGATTCGCGACGAGCGCGGTGGGCGGGGGCCCGGGCAGTTCGGTGACGTGCATCGCGTCGGAGTGGACCAGCGCGAACCGGTCCGCGCGCGCCGGCATGCGCGCCGTGACCGTGGCGGGCAGCGCGCCCGCCAGGACGTCGTCGATCTCGACGGCGGTGACCCGGTCGGCGGCCTCAAGGAGCGCGAGGGTGAGGGATCCGAGCCCCGGGCCGACCTCGACGACGACGTCGTCCGGGCGGACCTCGGCGGTGCGGACGATACGGCGGACCGTGTTGGCGTCGATCACGAAGTTCTGGCCGCGCTGCTTGGTGGGGCGTACACCGAGCGCCGCCGCGAGTTCACGGATGTCGGCCGGGCCGAGGAGGGCGTCGGGGATGGGGCTGCTCACGGGACTAGGGTACGGGCCGCCCGGATCCCTCCCGCCCGTCACCCGTGCAGCCGTGCCCCGCAGTGTGGCCAGGGGGTGGATCCGCGTTTCGTGTAGAGCTTCTTCGCACGGTACGTCTGCTCCTCGGCCGACGCGTCCTGCGGGCGCCCGCTGCCGCCGAGGCTGTGCCAGGTGCGGGTGTCGAACTGGTACAGGCCGCCGTACGTCCCGGAGGGGTCCACCGCGCCCGGGCGGCCGCCGGACTCGCAGACGGCGAGGCCGTGCCAGTTCAGGCCGTCGGCGCCCTTCACGGAGTCCGGGTGCGGCTTGGTGCCCACCTGCACGAGCTGCGCGCGCGGCTCGCGGACCACCTCGGAGCGCTGGCGGCGCGGCTTCTGCCGGACCCCGTTGACGGTCCGCAGGTAGTAGGTGACCCGGCGCAGCCCGGGCCGCCCGGCCCGCTCCACCACCTCGGTGCCCTTGAACACCGTGGGGTCCGCCGTCCGCCGCACCTCGAACGGGATGGTCTCCTCGCGCACCTCTTTGCCGTCCGTGACACGCAGCACGGTCACCGTCTGCCCGTCGCGCGGGAAGCCGGCCTGCGGCACGGAGGTGGTGTCCTGGCCGTGGAGGGTGACCCCGGCCTCCTCGACGGCCTCGCGGACGGTCGCGGCATTGGTGCGGATGGTGCGGGTCCGGCCGTCCGCCAGGATCGTGACCGTGCGCTCGGTGCGTACGTCGAGCGCGAGCCCGGCGCGTCCGATGCTCTGGGAGCGCGAGGCCGACAGGTACGCGCCCTCGGCACGCACCCCCAGCTGGGTGAGCGCTCCCTCGACGGTGTGCGCCGTCGTCCACACCTCGCGCCGCTGGCCGTCCAGGGTGAGCCGTACGGGGCGGCCGTAGCGCACCGCGACCTCGTCACCGCTGGCCAGTGCCGCGTCGGGGGCGGGTGCCACCACGTCGTGCGCTCCCACCCGCACGCCTTCTTCGGCCAGCAGTTCGGTCACGTCGTCCGCGAACGTGTGCAGGACGCGCGGCCTGCCGTCGACGGTCAGCTCGATCGCCTTGTCCTTGGCGAGGAACGCGGTGGTGCCGCCGGCGAGAAACGCGACGACCAGCGCCTGCGGAAGCAGACGGCGTACGGCGGATTCCGGGCGCCGGGCGTATCGCGCCTTCCGCCGGCGCGTGGCACGCCGCCCGACCACCACGGCCCGCACTTCCGACTCACGCGCCCCGCTCTCCGGCACACGCCCGCTCTGTCGCGGAAGCACCGGCTCACTCGGCTCAGCCGCATACGTCCGCGCCTGCGTCTGCCCCGTCGGCGAGACCCGCGCCCCCGTCTGCGCCGAGACCTCGTACGCGGGCCGGTACGTGTCACCGCCGTAGGCCACGCCGTATCCCTGCGTCTCGGCGTCATGCACGCCGGGCACCGGGCGCGCGCCGCGCACGCCTCGCTCCCCGTGCGCGCCGCCCCCGCCGCGCGCTTCCGGCGCGCCGTAGGGGTCGTACGCCTCAAACGTCTCGTTCTGCGAAGTGCTCACGCCGACACGCTCCAGAGGGCCAGGGGGCCGGATCGGGCCCCCAGAACCTAGCGGAGCGTCGGTCACTCTCCAAAGTGGCACGACTACGCACGGTCGCGACGAGGCCCAAGGCGCCCGGGTGAGCGTTATGCGCCAGTTATGATCGATGTACTCTCAGTAACCGAAGGCGCGGGCCGTGTTCGCGCCCAGGGCCCTCGCCAGCGCGTCCTCGTCGACACCTCGCACGGCGGCCATCGCACGCACCGTGACCGGAATGAGATACGGGGCGTTGGGCCGTCCGCGGTACGGCGCCGGGGTCAGGAAGGGCGCGTCGGTCTCCACGAGGACCAGTTCCAGCGGGGCGACGGCGAGCGCGTCCCGCAGGTTCTGGGCGTTCTTGAAGGTGACGTTGCCGGCGAAGGACACGAAGTAGCCCTCGCGGGCGCACTCCTCGGCCATCTCGGCGTCCCCGGAGTAGCAGTGGAACACCGTCCGCTGGGGGGCGCCTTCCTCCTTGAGGACGCGCAGCACGTCCGCGTGGGCGTCGCGGTCGTGGATGACGAGGGTCTTGCCGTGCCGCTTGGCGATCTCGATGTGGGCGCGGAAGGAACGCTCCTGGGCCGCCTTGCCCTCGGGACCGGTGCGGAAGTAGTCGAGGCCGGTCTCGCCGACGCCCTTCACCTGGGGCAGCCCGGCGAGCCGGTCGATCTCGGCGAGGGCCTCGTCCAGGGCGGCGTCCCCGCCCGCCGTGCGGGCACCTTGCCGGGACCACCCGTCGGGGTCGCCGTGGACGATGCGCGGGGCCTCGTTCGGGTGCAGGGCGACCGTCGCGTGGACGTTCGTGTGCGCGGCCGCCGTCTCGGCCGCCCAGCGCGAGCCCTTGAGGTCGCAGCCGACCTGGACGACGGTCGTCACTCCCACCGAGGCGGCCTTCGCGAGGCCCTCCTCGACCGTGCCGGACTGCATGTCGAGGTGGGTGTGGGAGTCGGCGACCGGGACCCGGAGGGGTTCCGGGAGCGGCGGCGCCGCGTTCTTGTCGGCCGCGGCGGGGGCGTTCGCGGAGACGTTCGCGGAGACGTTCGAAGACATGCCCCGATCCTACGAAAGGAGCACGCTCCGCCGGACCGGCGCCCGGGTCAGGTCGCCCTGCGCTGGAAGGGATGAAGGAGATCGGACAGGTGCCAGTGGTGGACCGCCCTGACCGCCTTGACCTGCGCGGAGGCCTCCGCCGCCGCCGCGGGTCCAGTCTCGGTCTCCTCGGCCGCCTCGGCCCGACCGCCCTGCACCGGCCGCCGGGACGACTGCTGCGCCGCGCTGTGCACCGACGAGACCTGCCCCGCCCGCATGATCCGCAGGACATGGCCGTCGCAGTTCTGGCACGAGGGCCGGCTCAGCGGGGAGGGGACGATCTGACCGTTCGCCACATACATGACGAACTCGTGGTTGTCCGCGTCCGTGTGGTGCTCTATCTCGTACGACTGCTCCCAGCCGTGCCCGCATCGCATGCAGGCGAAGGCATACGACTCGTGAACGACGGCTGTGGCCGCACCGCGGAGTCCGGTCTGCCCTGCGATCTCACTCATGCCAGCTCCTCTTGTCCGCCGGACAAGCACCCCCGGCTCTCGGGATTCCCCCCGGAATCCCATGGGGGTGAGGGACGGTTGCGTCCCCGCTGACCAGTGGACGCCTTCACCGGCGCGAGCGCGACGGACCTGCCGAGTGTTGGATGCGATTTGGATTCTGCTTGCCAAATCGGCCTCGTGGCATAGGGCTGGGCTTTGCGTTTCCCGCCCTGGCTTTACCCTCCCGTGGGGCGCGCGCTCAGGAGATACGCGCCCTGCTCAGAGGACACCTTTCCGCAGGTCAGGGGGCGCACGCTGAGGAGAGACGCGGCGCACTCAAAGAGCGGAGTGCGCCCACGTCCGAACGCCCCCCCACGAGCGCTCCCACGCCCGCGGGCGACCGCACAAGAGCGACCACGACGGCGCCGACTCGATCGGCCTCACCCATCAGCACGCTTGGCCGCGACCACCGCGTCGAAGACGACGCGCTTGGGAATCCCCGCCGCCACCGCCACCGCCGCGATCGCCTCCTTGCGGCGCTCACCGGCCTCCTCGCGCACCCGCACCCGCCGCACGAGTTCCTCCGCGTCGAGTTCCTCGGGCCCGCGCTCGGGGGCGCCCTCGACGACGACGGTGATCTCGCCGCGCACCCCGTCGGCGGCCCACACCGCGAGCTCGGCCAGCGGACCGCGCCGTACCTCCTCGTACGTCTTGGTCAGCTCGCGGCAGACGGCGGCCCGCCGCTCGGCGCCGAAGACCTCTGCCATGGCGGCGAGGGTGTCGTCGAGGCGGTGCGGGGCCTCGAAGTAGACGAGGGTGCGGCGTTCGCCGGCGGCCTCCTGGAGCCGGGAGCGCCGTTCGCCCGCCTTGCGCGGCAGGAACCCCTCGAAGCAGAACCGGTCGACGGGCAGCCCGGACAGCGCGAGCGCGGTGAGCACCGCGGACGGCCCCGGGACCGCGGTGACGCGGATCTCCTTCTCCACGGCGGCCGCGACCAGCCGGTAGCCGGGGTCGGAGACGGAGGGCATCCCGGCGTCGGTCACGAGCAGCACGCGCGCGCCGCCGACGAGTTCCTCGACCAGTTCGGGCGTGCGGGCGGCCTCGTTGCCCTCGAAGTACGACACCACGCGTCCCTTGGGCGTCACACCGAGCGCCTGCGTGAGCCACCGCAGCCGCCGCGTGTCCTCGGCCGCGATCACATCGGCGCCGGTCAGCTCCGCCGCGAGCCGGGGCGGCGCGTCCGCGACGTCGCCGATGGGGGTGCCTGCGAGGACAAGGGTTCCAGTCACGCGTCCATCCTCGCAGCAGCCACCGACAGCGCCGTCCCCCGGGAACCGTGGCCGCCCGATCGCAAAGGAACCCACCACTAAGCCCCATTGGACGGGACTCACACAGAACGGTTCCCTACGATGGCGCGGTGACCAGTACCGCGTCCTCCACGGACACCCGGCAGGGCCAGGCAGAGCTCGACGAGCGGCCCACGTGGCAGCAGCGGCTGCGCCGGTTCGGCTACATGCCGAGCCCGGCGCACACGGCGCACCCCACCGGCGGCAGAAGTGCCGCGGGCGCCGGCGCGCACGCCGATGTCGTCGACCGCCTGGTCCCGCCGTACGCCGAGCCGAGTTCCCGGCTGTGGCACGCCCTGGGCGTGCCCCCGGCGCTCGCCGAACGGATCAGGCGCTGGTCCGGCTGGGGAGGCCCGCTCCTTGTGACGCTGATGGCGGGCGTGCTGCGGTTCTGGAACCTGGGCAGCCCGAAGGCGGTGATATTCGACGAGACGTACTACGCGAAGGACGCGTGGGCGCTCGTCCACCACGGTTTCGAGGTGAACTGGGACAAGAACGCCAACGATCTGATCCTGCATGCGAACGGCCATGTCTCGATCCCGACGGACGCGGCGTACGTCGTGCACCCGCCGGTCGGCAAGTACGTCATCGGGCTCGGGGAGCTGATCTTCGGCTTCAACCCGTTCGGCTGGCGCTTCATGACGGCACTGCTGGGCACGCTGAGCGTACTGCTGCTGTGCCGGATCGGACGCCGGATGTTCCGTTCCACCTTCCTGGGCTGCCTGGCGGGCGGCCTGATGGCGGTGGACGGACTGCACTTCGTGATGAGCCGCACCTCGCTGCTCGACGGCGTGCTGATGTTCTTCGTACTGGCCGCGTTCGGCTGCCTGGTCATCGACCGGGACAGGTCACGGGAGAGACTCGCGGCCGCGCTGCCTCCGGACGCGGACGGCTGGATCCGCCCCGACGCGCGCGTGGCCGACGCTTTCCGGTTCGGCCGGCGCCCCTGGCGCTGGGCAGCGGGCGTGCTGCTGGGCCTGGCGATCGGCACCAAGTGGAACGGCCTCTACATCCTGGCCGCCTTCTGTCTCATGGCGCTGTTGTGGGACGTCGGCGCCCGCAAGGTGGCCGGTGCCCTGCACCCGTACAAGGCGGTCCTGAAGTACGACACGGGGATCACCTTCCTGGCGACGGTCCCGGTGGCGATCGCCGTCTACCTGATGTCCTGGACGGGCTGGATCCTGTCGCCGACCGACGGCAGCGGCGGCTACTTCCGCAACTGGGCGGCCACCGCCGGCAAGGGCGGCGACTGGGCGTTCCTGCCGGACTGGCTGCGCAGCCTGTGGCACTACGAGCACGAGGTGTACCTGTTCCACGTCGGCCTGTCGTCGCCGCACACCTACATGTCCAACCCGTGGTCCTGGCTCGTGCTGGGCCGCCCGGTGTCGTACTTCTACGAGTCGCCCTCCCCGGGTGCGGACGGCTGCCCGTCGAACGCCGGGGAGAAGTGCGCGCGTGAGGTGCTGGCGATCGGCACACCGCTGCTGTGGTGGGCGGCCTGCTTCGCGATCCTGTACGTCCTGTGGCGGTGGGCCTTCCGCCGTGACTGGCGGGCGGGTGCCATCGCGTGTGGCATCGCGGCCGGTTACCTGCCCTGGTTCATGTACCAGGAGCGCACGATCTTCCTCTTCTACGCGGTCGTCTTCGTGCCGTTCCTGTGTCTGGCGGTGGCGATGATGATCGGCGCGATCATCGGTCCGCCGGGCTCCAGCGACACCCGCCGGCTGGTCGGCGCGTCGGGTGCCGGCGTACTAGTCCTGCTGATCGCCTGGAACTTCATCTACTTCTGGCCCCTGTACACCGGTACGGCGATTCCGATCGATTCATGGCGTTCACGTATGTGGCTTGATACCTGGGTGTGAGTCACATCTCTGACTTCCGTTCAGGCAACAATTGGCCAACATCCGCCACAGGCGCCCCCGCAACCGCCTACAGTTACGCGTCACAAGTAGCTTTTGAACGCGTTCACAAAATGCGGCGAAAGCGCACGGGGAGGGGATTCGCGCCATGCGCAAGGGGGTCAAGGCGGCCATTGTCGGCAGCGTCTGCACCGTGATGGTGGGCGGAGCCGGATACGGCGCCTACAACGTGCTGTCGGCGGTGCGAGGCGACGGCGGCAGCGCACCGGCCGTACGGACCGGGCCGCCCACCACGGACGAGATCAAGGACACCACGCGGAATTTCTTCGCGGCCTGGGAGAAGGGCGAGTCGGTGACCGCGGCGTCGTACACGAACAACTCCGCCGACGCCGAACCGGTGCTCACCTCCTTCAGCGCCACCGCGCACATCAAGGACGTGCACATCACGCCCGGCAAGGCGACCGGCGCCACCGTGCCGTTCAGCGTGAAGGGGACGGTGTCCTACGACGGGAAGTCGAAGACGCTCGCCTACCGGAGCACGTTGAGGATCGTGCGCGGGCAGACCACACATCGCGCGCTCGTCGACTGGCAGCCGTCCGTGGTCCATCCGCGGCTCAGACGCGGCGACACCCTGGCCACCGGCGAGGCGGCGAGCCCGCCGATCGAGGCCGTCGACCGGAGCGGCACCGTCCTCAGCACGGACAAGTACCCGTCCCTGGGCCCGATCATGGACGAGCTGCGCAGCCGCTACGGCGACCGCGCGGGCGGCACCCCGGGCGTGGAACTGGTGGTCCACCACGCGTCCGCGGAGTCAGCCGACACCACCCTGCTGACTCTCGCGGAGGGTAAGGCCGGCAAGCTGCGCACGACGCTCGACGCGCGCGTGCAGGCCGCCGCCGAGTCGGCGGTGACGAAGTACGCCGAGTCGTCGGTGGTGGCCGTCAAGCCCAGCACCGGCGAGGTGCTCGCGGTCGCCAACCACCGTGAGGACGGCTTCAACGCGGCCTTCCTCGGCGAGCTGGCGCCCGGTTCCACCATGAAGATCATCAGTGCGGCCACCCTCATCGACACCGGGCTCACCACGATGAACGGCCCGGCGCCCTGCCCGCCGACCGCGACCTGGCAGAGCCAGACCTTCAGCAACCTCAAGGGACTTCAGCCGGATCTGAGCGCCACCCTCTCGGACAGCTTCGCGCGGTCCTGCAACACGGCGTTCGTGAAGTACGCGGACTCGGTCCAGGTCGACTCGCTCACCAAGGAGGTCGAGGACCACTTCGGGCTCGGGCGCAACGACTGGAAGGTCGGCATCCCGAGTTTCGACGGGCGTGTCCCCGCCTCCGGGGGTCCGGACACCGCGGCCAACCTCATCGGCCAGGGTCAGGTGCAGATGAGCCCGCTGAACATGGCGTCGGTGACGGCGACCGCGATGACGGGAACCTTCCGGCAGCCCGTGGTCGTTTCACAGAAACTGGACGGCCGTGAACTGGCCACCGCCAAGGGTCTGTCGGCCAACACGGTCGGCCAACTGCGCACCATGATGAACCGCACCGCGACCAGCGGCACCGCGGCCGGTGTGATGAGCGGGCTGAGCGGCAGCATCGGCGCCAAGACGGGCTCGGCGGAGGTCGACGGGCAGTCCAGGTCGAACAGCTGGTTCGCCGGTTACCGCAATGACATCGCGGCCGCGGCCATGACCCAGGACGGCGGTCACGGTATTGACGCGGCCGGTCCGATTGTCGCGAGTGTGCTACGGATCGGTGGCTGAAGTCACTCCCACAGGCCGGGACTCTAGGCTGTTGTCGTCGTTGGGGTGCGTGAGGGCTACGGGGCGACGGAGACCCTGGGGAAGTGCGCGGAGGAACTGAGCTGTGGGCAACAGAAGACGCGTCGTCGAACGACGGAACAACAGACCCGCCGTCATCGGCGGGTTGATCGCCGTCGTGGTCGTCGGCGCCGGCTTCGGCGTCTACGCGCTGTACGGCGGCGGCGCGGCCGACGCGGCGTCGACGAAGGCGGCCGACAGCAAGCCCGTCAAGACCGGCCCGTTGTCGGCGACCGAGGTGCAGACGACGGCCAGGACGTTCCTGGCGGCCTGGCAGCAGGGCAAGGTCGCGCAGGCCGCCGCCGCCACGGACGACACCAGCGCCGCGACCGCGCTGCTCACCGGTTACACCAAGGACGCTCACATCAAGGGCGTCACCGTCACCGAGGGCACGCGCACCGGCGCCAAGGTGCCGTTCGCCGTGAAGGCGACGGTGTCGTACAAGGGCGTCAGCAAGCCGCTGGCGTACGACTCCTCGTTCACCGTCGTCCGGCGGGCCAGCGACGGCAAGCCGCTGGTCGACTGGCACGCCTCGGTCGTCCACCCGGAACTCAAGGACGGCGACACCCTGGTCACCGGCGCCTCCGGCACTCCGCCCGTGAAGGCCCTGGACCGCGACGGCGGCGAGATCACCACCGCCAAGTACCCGTCGCTGGGCTCGGTCCTGGACGGACTGCGGGAGAAGTTCGGCAAGAAGGCCGGCGGCAAGGCGGGCGTCGAACTGCGTGTGGTGCGCGGCCCCGCGTCCCAGAAGGCGCAGCTGTCCGACAAGACGCTCCTGGAGCTCAGCAAGGGCACGCCGGGCACGGTGAAGACGACGCTCAGCCCGACCCTCCAGGCGGCCGCCGAGAAGCAGGTCAGCACGCAGAAGAACGCCTCGGTCGTCCTGATGCGCCCGTCGACCGGCGAGATCTACGCCGTGGCCAACTCCAGCCACGGCTTCAACGTCGCCTTCCAGGGCTCACTGGCCCCCGGCTCCACGATGAAGATCGTCACCTCGACGATGCTGTTCGAGAAGAACCTCATCACCCCGGACGCCTCGCACCCCTGCCCGAAGACGTACAAGCTCGCCGGGTGGACCTTCCACAACGACGCCGACACCGAGATCAAGCAGGGCACGTTCAAGCTGAGCTTCGGGGCCTCCTGCAACAACGCCTTCATCAACTTCGCGCCGAAGCTGTCCAACAGCGACCTGACGACCGAGGCCCAGCAGGTCTACGGCCTCGGCATGAACAACTGGGCCATCGGCGTCCCGACCTTCGACGGCTCGATCCCGGTGCAGAGCGGCGCGCAGATGGGCGCCTCGCTGATCGGGCAGGGCGGGGTGCGGATGAACCCGCTGAACATGGCGTCGGTGGCGGCCACCGTCGAGACGGGCGCCTTCCACCAGCCGTACCTGGTCTCCCCCTCGGTCGACAACCGGACGGTCGCGAAGGCCTCGCGCACGATGTCCGCGAAGACGCAGTCCGAGCTGAAGGACGTCATGCAGTACACCGCGGCGTACGGCACGGCCGCCAAGGCGATGGCCGGTCTCGGCCCGGACTACGGCGCCAAGACGGGCTCGGCGGAAGTCGACGGGCAGAAGAAGCCGAACGGCTGGTTCACGGCGTACAAGGGCGATCTGGCGGCCGCGGGCGTGGTCCAGGCGGGCGGCCACGGCGGCGACACGGCCGGGCCGATCGTGGCAGCGCTGCTGAAGCTGGGGTCGTCGCTGTAGGACAGCGGCGCTAGCCGGCCACGGGGGTGGCCATGTAGGTGCGCCTGAGGAAGCGCAGCAGCGCCTTCGACTCGAACTGCACCACCGACGTGCCGTGGGCGGAGTGGAACTCCACCACGGCCTGCACCCGCCCCAGCGGCCACACCCGTACGTCACCGCTCTCCGCCGGTGCCCTGAGTCCCTGCTCCAGCAGGGAGCGCGAGAACGTCCACTCGTCCGTCCCGGGCAGGCCCACCCGCACCGATCGCGGGTCGGCTTCGGGGTCGTAGCGCAGGACGACGGGAACCGCACCCGGGTCCTCCCGCGCGTCCTCGTCCGTGAGGATGTGGGCTCGCGCGTACTGCTCGACTACAGACATCGGACTGCCCTTTACACTCCGTGACCTCTGCGAAAGCTGTGCATCCACTTCTTCTCCAATGTCGCACATTTTCCGGATTGCGCTTGCCGAGACCGTCACATTTCATGCACGTGCCTGGATGTGCGATACACGACCCTCTCGCTCTTGCAAAAGGTTCGCAACAACGCTTTAAAATCGTACGGTGCATGTACCTGACGGATTCATCGACGCCCCCACCTCAGCGGTCACCGCGGTGGTCGCGGCCGGCGCCCTCGCCGTGAGCCTGCGCGGCGCCCGCCGTGAACTCGACGAACGCACGGCGCCGCTGGCCGGTCTGGTGGCGGCGTTCATCTTCGCCGTACAGATGCTCAACTTCCCCGTCGCGGCCGGAACAAGCGGCCATCTGCTGGGCGGAGCGCTGGCCGCGATACTCGTCGGCCCCTATACCGGCATCCTGTGCGTGTCCGTGGTCCTGCTGATGCAGGGCATCCTGTTCGCGGACGGCGGCCTGACCGTGCTCGGCGTCAACATCACCGACATGGCGATCGTGACGACCGTCGTCGCCTACGCCGTCTTCCGGGGCCTGCTGAAGGTCCTGCCGCGCACCCGGCGATCGGTGACCGCCGCCTCCTTCGTCGCCGCCCTGCTCTCCGTCCCGGCCGCCTCCGTCGCCTTCACGCTCCTCTACGCGATCGGCGGCACCACCGACGTGTCCATCGGCAAGGTGGCCACGGCCATGATCGGTGTGCACGTCCTCATCGGCGTCGGCGAGGCCGCGATCACCGCGCTGACGGTCGGCGCCGTCATCGCCGTACGCCCTGACCTCGTGCACGGGGCGCGCGAGCTGCGGCAGGGGCTGAAGTTGCGCGTGAACGGCGTGCTGGTGGACGCGCCGGAGCCCACGGCGCCCGTGGCGGCGCGCACCTCCCGGCGCGCGCTGTGGATCACGGGGCTCGTCACCTCCCTGGTCCTCGCCGGGTTCGTCAGCTTCTACGCCTCCGCCAACCCCGACGGCCTGGAGAAGGTCGCCCACGACAAGGGCATCGACGCGAAGACGCAGGAGCACGCCGCCGCCGGCTCCCCGCTCGCCGACTACGGCGTCAAGGACGTCACCGACGCCCGCCTCTCCGGCGGCCTCGCGGGCGTGATCGGCGTCGGGGTGACCGTCGTCGCGGGCAGCACGGTGTTCTGGGCGGTGCGCAGGCGCCGTACCGCCGACGAGCCGTCCGAGGCGCTCTGACATGGGCGCCGGGCACGCCCAGAAGCTCTACCGGCACGCGCACTCCCCCGTGCACGCGCTACCCCCGCACACCAAGCTCGCGGCCGCCTTCGCCTTCGTGGTCGTCGTGGTCTCGACACCGCGCGAGGCGATGTGGGCGTTCGCCCTGTACGCCGCGCTCCTCGCGTGCGTCGCGCACCACGCGCGCGTGCCCGCTTCCTTCGTTCTGCGCCGACTGCTGATCGAGGTGCCGTTCGTCGCCTTCGCGGTGCTGATGCCGTTCGTGGCGGAGGGCGAGCGGGTCGACGTCCTCGGCCTCTCGCTCAGCGTGAACGGCCTGTGGGGCGCCTGGAACGTGCTCGCCAAGGGCACCCTCGGCGTCGCCGCCTCCGTCCTTCTGGCGGCCACCACGGAGCTGCGCGAACTGCTCCTGGGGCTCCAGCGGCTGAGGCTACCGCCGCTGCTCGTCCAGATCGCCTCCTTCATGATCCGCTACGGCGACGTCATCACCGACGAGATGCGCCGGATGCGGATCGCACGGGAGTCGCGTGGGTTCGAGGCGCGGGGCCTGCGCCACTGGGGCGTGCTCGCGAAGTCCGCGGGCGCGCTGTTCATCCGCTCCTACGAGCGCGGGGAGCGCGTCCACCTGGCCATGGTGAGCCGCGGGTACGCCGGTTCGATGCCGGTCATCGACGAGGTGACCGCGTCGCGGGCGCAGTGGACCCACGCCCTGACCCTGCCCTTGTCCGCCCTTGTCGTCTGTGTGTTGGGATGGGCCCTGTGACTGCCACCGCCTCGCTGGAGGTCTCCGGCCTCGCCTTCGCCTACCCCGACGGGCACCAGGCCCTGTTCGGCGTGGACTTCACCGTCACGCGCGGCCAGCGTGTCGCGCTGCTCGGGCCGAACGGCGCCGGCAAGACCACCCTCGTGCTGCACCTCAACGGCATCCTGAGCGGCGGCACGGGCACGGTGACGGTGGCCGGACTGCCGGTCGGCACGCGGCACATGGCGGAGATCCGGCGCCGGGTCGGCATCGTCTTCCAGGATCCGGACGACCAGTTGTTCATGCCGACGGTGCGCGAGGACGTGGCGTTCGGGCCGGCCGCGGCCGGCCTGAAGGGCGCCGAACTCGAAGCACGCGTGCGTGCCGCCCTGGAACGGGTCGGCATGGCGGGCTTCGCCGAACGCCCGCCGCACCACCTCTCCTTCGGCCAGCGCCGCCGGGTCGCCGTCGCCACCGTCCTCGCCATGGAACCGGAGATCCTCGTCCTCGACGAGCCCTCCTCCAACCTCGACCCGGCCTCCCGCCGTGAACTCGCCGACATCCTGCGCTCCTTGGACGTCACGGTCCTCATGGTCACCCACGACCTGCCCTACGCCCTGGAGTTGTGCCCGCGCTCCCTGATCCTGAGCGACGGAACGATCGCGGCCGACGGCCCCACCGGTGAACTTCTTTCCGACGACGCCCTGATGCGCGCGCACCGGCTGGAACTGCCGTTCGGCTTCGACCCGCGCGCGGCGGCGGCTGGACGCGGGGGCGTATGACGCGTTTCCGTGACGGCCGTCCCACACGTCCCCGCTTCCGCGACAATGGGCGGGTGACGCATCACGAGGACACGGGGTCGCTACGGCTGGACGACCAACTGTGCTTCGCGCTGTACGCCGCGCAGCGCGCCGTGACCGCCGCCTACCGACCGCTCCTCGGCGACCTCGGGCTCACCTACCCGCAGTACCTCGTGCTGCTCGTCCTGTGGGAGCGGGGCGAGACCACGGTGAAGGAACTCGCCGACGCGCTCCGTCTCGACTACGGCACGGTGTCGCCGCTGCTGAAGCGGCTGGAGGGGGCGGGTCTGGTGCGCAGGGAGCGCTCGGAGCGGGACGAGCGCTCGGTGCTCGTCGCGTGCACCGGGCGCGCGGAGGAACTGAGGGAGCGCGCGGCGCGCGTACCTGGCGCCCTGCTCACGACGACGGGGCTGGACGGCGCGGAGGTGGCGCGGTTGCGCGAGGAGTTGCGGGTGCTCGCGGACCGGGCGAGCAGCGCGGCCTCACACCCCGGGTAGCAGCGCTCGCGCCCGGCGCGCACTTCGACACCCACGCCCCCACCCTCACCCCCCACCTCTGTTACCCACGGTTTCTACCCCCTGGTAACCCAAGACTTCCTACCGGTCGGTACCTTGTGCACGATGTGCTTGCGCACCACACGTTTCCATCCTGGGAGAGGTCCCGCCGTGACCGAAGGCGCCACCGTCGACACCCGTCCGACGAAGATCATGTATGTCGCCGAGGCGACCGCGCACGGCGGCCGGGACGGGTATGTCACCAGCCAGGACGGCCAGATCGACCTCAAGGTCGCGATGCCTCCGCAGCTGGGCGGGGACGGGAACGGCACCAACCCGGAGCAGCTGTTCGCGGCGGGCTACAGCTCCTGCTTCCACAATGCGCTCATCCTGGTCGGCAACCGCGCGGGCTACGACCTGACCGGCTCCACCGTCGCCGCGAAGGTCGGTATCGGCCCCAACAAGCGGCGCGGCTACGGTCTCGCCGTCGCGCTCAGTGTCTCGCTCCCGGTCCTGGACGCGGACGTCGCGGCGAAGTTGGTGGACGCCGCCCACGAGGTGTGCCCGTACTCGAACGCGACGCGCGACAACATCGACGTGACGATCGTGCTCGGCTGACCGCCTGCCTCCCCACTGAGGCGCAGGTCACGCCCGTACGGCATGGGTACCGAGGAATCGCAGGCCCCGCAGGGGCGTTGCAGCCACTGGCGCAGGCGATCAGGAGGGGCGTGGCGGACGTGGACGTGGACGTGAACGGCACTGTGGCCGAGGGCTTCGAGCCGGTCAGGGACGCGTTCGCGACGAACTTCGAGCTGCTCGGGGACCGGGGCGCGGCGGTGGCCGTGTACCGCGACGGACGCCGGGTCGTCGATCTGTGGGGCGGCACCAAGGACGTCGCCGGCGAGGCGCCCTGGGAGCGGGGCACCGCCCAGATCGTGCGCTCGGCGACCAAGGGCGTGGCAGCGGCCGCACTGCTGCTTCTGCGGCAGCGTGGGGAGCTGGACCTGGACGCTCCGGTGGGTGATTACTGGCCGGAGTTCAAGGCGGCCGGCAAGGAGCGGACGCTGGTGCGGGATCTGCTCGCGCACCGCGCGGGCGTGCCGGTGCTGGACCGGCCGCTCACGCCCGAGGAGGCCGTCGATCCCGATCTGGGTGCGGCCGCGGTGGCGGCGCAGGAGCCGGTGTGGGAGCCGGGCACCGATCACGGCTATCACGCGCAGACGTACAGCTGGCTGACCGGTGAGCTGGTGCGGCAGGTGACCGGGCGGCCGGTCGGCGAGTGGATCGCCGACGAGATCGCCGGGCCGGCCGGCGCCGAGGTCTGGCTCGGGGTGCCGGAGGCGGAGCAGGCGCGCGTGGGGCGGGTCGGGCCCGTCGAGGCCCCGGAGACCGCCGGTGTGCTGCGGACCCGGCCCAAGCGGGCCGTCTCCGAGGCGTATGCCGACCCGGGGTCGCTGACCCGCCGGGCGTTCGGCGCGATCAGCCCGCTCCCGGACGAGAACGACCCCGCCTACCGCGCGGCCGCCCTCCCCGCCTCCAACGGCATCGCCACCGCCGACGGTCTGGCCCGCTTCTACGCCTCCCTCATCGGCGAGGTCGACGGCGGCACCCGGCTGTTCACGCCGGAGACCATGGAGCTGGCCCGAGCCGAGCGGTCGGCGGGGCCGGACCGGGTGCTGGTCGTCTCGACCCGCTTCGGGCTCGGCTACATGCTGCACGGCAGCGCGTCCCCGCTGCTCTCCCCCGCCTCCTTCGGCCACCCGGGCCGCGGCGGCGCGCTCGGCTTCGCCGACCCCGAGTCGGGCATCGCCTTCGGCTATGTCACCAACGGCTTCCGCAAGAGCGTGACGGCGGACGCGCGGGCGCAGGCGCTGGTGCGGGCGGTGCGCACGGCGCTGTCGTAGCGACCGCACGCGCGCCCCAGCGCCCACCACCTCGGCGCACGCGCCCCAGCGCCCGCACCCCAACACCCATATCTGCACCCACGCCCACACCCCGCCGCACGCGCCTCAGCGCCCCGGGCCAGGCCTTGTCCCCGGCGCGTCCGGGCGTCCCGCGCTCCTCACACGTTGATCGGATGCGAGTGCCGCCCGGAGTCCGCGTCGATCTCGCTGTGCGCCTTGGTCAGCAACTGCATGGCCAGTTCGTTCAGGGCACGGGCGCCGGCGATCTCCTCGCCGACTCTGGGCTGATTGTTGTCGGAGTCGTGACGGCTGGCGTGGCCGTGCGCGCGTACCTCGGTGCCGTCGGGCAGACGCAGCATGGCCACCGCGCGCGTGTGCGTGTCGTCCTCCAGGAACTCCATCTCGACGTGCCATCCCACAGCGTTCTGCGTCATGGGGACCACCTCCGCAATCGCTGCTTCCAGGGTGCTCCCTCGAGGCCCTGGCCGTCACGTCGGCACCGGGCCGCCGCGGGTCATTTGTCGTCGAAGCTCGCGAAGTACGCGGCGGCCATGTCCTCGTCGGCGTGCCCCTGCGCGGCGGCGCGGGCGAACCGTTCGGCGGCCGCGCGGGCGACGTCCAGGCGCACGCCGTGGCTCTCGCCGGCGGCGACGATCAGCCGGGCGTCCTTCCCGGCGGTGTCCACCGCGAAGGACGGCGGGGTCAGCTTGCCGTCGAGGATGAGCCCCGCCTTGGCCCGCAGATAGGCCATGTCGAGCGGGCCGCCCGCGATCAGGTCGAAGAAGCTGTGCGGGTCGACGTCGAGGGCCTGGGCCAGGGCCACTACCTCGCCGGCCGCCGCGGTGACCGCGAGGACCCAGCTGTTGGCGACCAGCTTGAGCCGGGTCGCGGCGGCCGAGGACCCGTCGTCGCCGGTCCACACCGTACGGGAGCCGATGGCGTCGAAGACCGGCGTGACCGTCTCCCGGCCCTGTTCGGGTCCGGCGGCCAGGACGGTGAGCTGTCCGGCCTCGGCGGGCTGGCGGGTGCCGAGGACCGGGGAGTCGTAGAAGACCAGGCCGTGCTCGCCGGCGAAGGCGGCCAGTTCAGCGATCTGGTCGAGTCCCGCGGTGGTCGTCTGGGCCCAGACGACCCCGGGCCGCAGCGCGCCGGCGGCCTCGCGGACGACCTGCAGGGCGGTGTCGCCGTCGTACAGCATGGTCAGCACGACGTCGGCGCCCTCGACGGCCTCGGTGGGGGTGTCGGTCACCTGGGCGCCGTCGGCGGCGAGGGGTTCGGCCTTGGCGCGGGTGCGGTTCCACGCGCGGACGGTGAGCCCGGACTTCAGGAGGTTACGGGCCATCGCGGCGCCCATGATGCCGGTGCCCAGCACGGCCACGGTCGGCTTGTCGGTCATGACGTCTCCCTGTCGTTCGTACCTTCCACAGGCCAGCTTGGCGCACCGCGCGCCGTCTCGCGTGCGGCACCGGGCCCGATCGCACGCACAAGGGGCCCGGACCGGCTGTGACGCCGGTCCGGACCCCTTGACGTGACGGAGGCCGGATCAGCCGTCGTTCTCCGACGACGGGAGGTTGGCGCCGGGGACGTCCTGCGGCGCGTAGACCTTCTTGTCACCCGGGTAGGGCTTGTTGAAGTTGTGGGTGTCGTACCAGGTGTAGCGGTCCATCTGCTGGTTGTTGGCGTAGTCCGGCACGGCGTTCGGACCGGTCACACGCTGCTTGGAGAGCCAGCTCTTCCACTCGGCCGCCAGCGGCTGCTGCGCCTCCGGGACCGCCACCGACGTGGGCGCGGCGGCCGCCGCCGCGTTCTGCGCGGCCGGGGTGTCCGTACCGCAGGAGGGCGCCGGGCTCACGCCGAGGGTCAGCGAGGTCCGGTTGGGCACAGCGGTGAACGGCGTGTTGTCCGGCTTGTTCGTGAACGCGCCGTACATCGGGGTGGCCGCGGTGTCCATCTGGTTCATCGGGTGGATCCCGAGGATCTGCTCGATGGTCCGCATCATCGTGACCTGCGAGTAGTAGTGGCTGTCGACCGTGCCGTGCTTGGCGTACGGGCTGATGATCTGGATCGGCGCGCGGTGGCCGTCGACGTGGTCCTTGCCGGCCTGGGAGTCGTCCTCGACGATGAAGATCGCCGAGTCCTTCCAGTACTTGCTGTGCGTGATCGCGTCGACCGTGCGGCCGACCGCGAGGTCGTTGTCGGCGACCTGGGCGGCGGAGTTCGCCGGGCCACCGGTGTGGTCGTTGGAGTACCAGAACATGTTCAGGTTGGCAGGACCGTTCTTCTTGAAGTCCTGCTGCCAGACCTGCTCCTTGTAGACATCCGGCACGCTGGTGTCGAACTTCGGGAAGCCCTGCACCGACACGTCGTTGAGCGAGGGGATCGCCGAGCCCGTCTTGATGGGGTACTTGGACGGCGAGCCGGTCGCGGCCATGTCCTTGCTGTCGCAGTACAGGTTCTGCCAGCTCGAACCCGACGGCTTCTGCTCCAGCGTCTGGAACTCGCCGTAGTCCTTGACGGACTTCCCGGCCGCCTTCGCGCCGGTCCAGATGAAACCGGTCTTCTGGTGGCCGAGGACGTCGTCCTCGGTGTCGTAGGAGCGCGTGTACTCACCGGCAGAGGACTCGGTGTACTCCGGGTTGTCCGACTGCGTGAGCCAGTTGTGGCCCTCGGCGGAGTTCGTGGCCATGTCGTAGAAGTTGTCGTACAGGCCGAACTGCTTGGCCAGCGCGTGCTGGTTGGGCGTGACGTTCTCGCCGAACGTGGTCAGCGAGGGGTCGCCGTTGCCCTGCGGGATGTCGCCGTAGACCTGGTCGTAGGTGCGGTTCTCCTTGACGAGCAGGAAGACGTGCTTGATCGTCGAGGGGGCGCCGAGCCGCGCCGGGACCGGCACCGCGGGCACCGTGCCGTTGTTGTCGGACATCTTGAGCGAGTCGCCGCTCCAGCCGTTCATCTGGAACACCTTGGGCGTGTACGACTTGATGACGTCGTCGCTCGGCAGGGTGAACGTGGTCAGGCTGGACGTGGTGTCGTGGGTGCCGTGCTGAGAGGCGTTACGGCGGGCGTCTATGCCACGGGTGTTGGAGACGACGATCTTCCCACCGACGCTGGCGATCTCCGACGGGAAGTAGTCCGTCGGGAGCAGGCCGACGTATCGGGCGGGCTGCTGCGGGCCGGAGTAGCGGTAGACCGCGACGGCGTTGGCGCGGCCCAGCGTCACCAGCAGACGGCCGTCGTCGGTGAGGGTGACTGCGTTGGGCTGGTAGCCGACCGAGGCCTCCGCCCACGGCTTGGTGGAGATGGTCTGGACGACCTTGTCGCTCTTGGAGTCGATGACCGAGACGCTGTCGTCGGCGGTGTTGGTGACGAACAGCACGCCGTTCTTCGCGTACACGGCGGTCGGGTGCAGACCGACGTCGACGGTGCCCACGGCGGCGGACGCGTCGGCGGTGTTGATCACGCTGACCGTGCCGGTGGTGGAGGCGCCGGTCTCACGGTTCGCCGGCACCTGGGTGCCGTAGGAGTTGATGGTGGTCTCGCCGGCCTTGGCCGGACGGCCGCCCTCGTTTGAGACGTACAGCTTGCCCCCGACCAGGGCCAGGCCGCGCGGGGCGGTGCCGGTGGTCCAGGTCGCCTTGACGGTGCCGGTGGCGGCGTCGATGGCGACGACCTTGTTCTGGCCGTTGACCGCGCCGTACACGGTGGAGCCGTCGGCGGAGAACACCGCGGCGCCCACCAGGGCCTGCTGGCCGCCGACGGTCGGGATGTTCACGGCGACCGGGTTGGCCAGGGTGCCGTCGGCGTTGACGGTGAACTTGGTGTAGCCGGTGGCCTGACCCAGCCACAGCGACTTGCCGTCGGGCGAGTAGGTCGGGCCTTCCTGGCCCACGGAGCTGCTGCTGATGCGCAGGTTGTCGGCCGCGTTGGTGCCGATCTTCTGCGCCACCTTGCCGGTGGCGAGGTCCATGATCACCAGGGCGGCGTCGCC
This sequence comes from Streptomyces sp. NPDC005866, assembly GCF_040629895.1. Classification (NCBI taxonomy): domain Bacteria; kingdom Bacillati; phylum Actinomycetota; class Actinomycetes; order Kitasatosporales; family Streptomycetaceae; genus Streptomyces; species Streptomyces sp. NPDC005866. Next base: position 342,594 of record NZ_JBEXWP010000004.1, on the reverse strand, counting down.
GTCGGTGACCGAGGCGGCGAGGTGGGCGCCGTCCGGGCTGATGGTGGACGACATGATCTTGCCGTCGTTGATGACGGTGCTGTCGCCGTAGGGCTTGATGTACTGGTCGTCGGAGACGACTCGGCCGTTGGCGGTGACCTGGCCGACCTGCTGGGTGCCGAACTGGTGCGTCGAGGCGACTGCCGTGCCGGTGACACCTAGGGCGACCGCGATACCGGCGGTCACCATCATGGTCCGACGGCCGACGAGTCTGCCGAAGAGGTTGACCTGCTCCCTCTGCTGAACTCGGCGCTGTCGTGCAACCTGCATGGAACTATCCCTTCGAGGAGGTTTCGAGCAGCTCGACGTTGCCGTCGAACTGCCAGAGCGGGTTCGGGGCGTCTCCGGTTGAAGTCCGCAGCAGGAAGTAGCCGTTCACTTCCTTGGGACCGTCGCCGTCGGCCACGAACCGCCCGTCTGAGGTGATGTCGATCTGGTAGATCGCCGTCCCCGTGACTGCGACGCCGGGCAGATGCCAGGTAACGGCGCAACGCCAGTCGTTACCGGCGCCCTCCTGGGCACCCTTGCCGGCGCTCTTGGTGCATGCCGCCGTGGAGCGCAGTTGCGCCTCCGTGACGGCAGGGCGATGCAGTTGGTCGGTCTGCATGCGGTAGAGGTGGGCGAAGGCCGTGGCGACTGAGCGCTGGACCTTGCCCTGATCGATCCCGGAACCCATCGAGGGTGTCGACACGGCTATCGCCACAACGCTGAGGGCGGTCAGCCCGATCAGCGGCAGCAGCCCCACGCCGAAGGCGCGGCGCCCGGAACCGTCGTAGGCCGGGTTGGTGAAGTCGCGCCGTACGAACAGCACATAGGCCAGTACGGTCGCGAGTACCGCCCACACCAGGCTGACCGCGACCGCGGTCAGGAGCGGGGCGAGCTGGGAAGGGCTGGTGAACAGGCCGTTCCAGGAGATGAAGGCGTAGGTGGGCAGGGCGAGGCGCACGGCGACGGGCAGCGGCAGCATCTGGGCGACCGACATCGCGAGCGCGACGATCGGGGGCAGCAGCAGTCCCATCGGCGACCGGCCCAGGGCGACCGAGCCGAGCAGTCCGATCGCGGCGAGGGCGAGGGTCGGGGCGAGGGCCACGATCCAGGCGAGCAGGACCCGGCCTGCCGCGTCGCCCGGCGTCAGCAGGTGCCCGTCCAGGCCCACCAGGGGCTGGTTGCCGACCGACGCCAGTCCGCCGACCGCACTGGAGACGGCCAGTCCGGCCACCAGCAGCAGGATGACGGTGAGGCTGGCCAGTGACTTCGCCACGAAGATCCGCGCGGGCGAGCGGACCGCCACCAGCAGGTGGCGCCAGGTGCCGAGCCGGTCCTCGGAGGCGAACACGTCACCGGCGACCATCGACGTCAGCAGCGGCAGCGCCCAGGTGCCCGCGAAGCCCAGCATCACCAGCGGTCCGGCCCAGCCCGTGGCGTGCATCCAGCGGCCGAAGAGCGTGTCGGCGGGGAGCGTGCTCTGCTGGCTCACCCCGGCGACGAAGAGCCCCGGCGCGATCCAGCAGGCGAGCACCAGCAGGCGGATCCGCCACTGCGAGACCAGCTTGACCAGTTCGAAGCGGTAGCCGCGCGACACGGGGACGCGACGGGCGACGGGCGTGGGCGGGGCGACGGTGGTGGCGGTCATCGGCCGGCCTCCTGCTGCTCGGTGAGGGCGAGGAACGCGGCCTCGAGCGGTGATACGACGGGGGCGAGTTCACGCACCGCGACGTCCGACCGCACGACCTTCGCGACGAGTTCGTCGAGGGCGGGTATCAGTGCGCGTACGACGAGCACGTCGGCGTCCTGCCGTATGCCGCTGTCGTCGACGATCCGGATGCCGGTCGTGTCGGCGGCGAGCCGGCGCGCGGCCTCCGGGTCGGAGGTGCGCAGCCGGTAGTCGAGTGCACGGTTCTCGGCGGCCAGCTTGCTCAGCGGGCCGGAGAAGACGACCCGCCCGGCGGCGAGGATGGTGACCTCGGAGCACAGCGCCTCCAGGTCGTCCATACGGTGGCTGGAGAGCACCACGCTGGTTCCGTCGGCGGCGAGCCGGGTGAGAACGCGGTGCACATGTCTCTTGCCGGCCGGGTCGAGGCCGTTGGACGGTTCGTCGAGCACGAGCAGACGGGGCTTGGTCAGCAGGGCGGCGGCGAGTCCGAGCCGCTGGCGCATGCCGAGGGAGAAGCCGCGGGTCTTGTCGTCGGCGACATCGGTGAGCCCGACTTCGCCGAGCACGTCGTCGATGCCCGCCGTCCCCGCGTCGAGGCCGCGGAGCGCGGCCAGTGCGGCAAGGTTCTGCCGGGCGGTGAGCGAGGGGTAGAGACCGGGCGCGTCCACGAAGCCGGCGACACCGTCGGGTGCGGCGAGCGCTCGGTCGACCGGCGTGCCGAGGATCTCGAGCCGGCCACCGTCGGCGACGGCCAGACCCAGCAGCAGGCCGAGCAGTGTCGTCTTGCCGGCGCCGTTCGGTCCGACCAGGCCGTGGATCTGACCTTGCGTCACATCCAGGTCGACGGTGTCGAGTGCGACGACTTCGCCGAAGCACTTGCTGATCCCGCGGGCCCGGACTGCCTGGAGTGTGTCCATGAGTCCCTTGAGTCCCTTCTTTCGCAATCCGCAGGGACTTTATGGAGAACACACAACACAGCCACAGACGCTCGGCTGAACGTTCGGGGAACGGTACGTCAAGGCAACGGCAAGTCGTATGGACGAGCACCCGACTTGGCGCCGATCCCGCGCAACACCAGGAGGTTCGGCGTCCGTTCGCCGTACTGTTGCCCGCCGGACACCCGGCGTGCGGCATCAGCCCGATAAGGACGCCCAGGAGCCCGGCCGCCGCCGGCGCGCGCCGAAGCCCTCCCGCGATCCCGGGCGGGCCGAAGTGCCCCCGCGATCCGGGGCGCGCCGAAACGCTCCTTGAAGAACACCGCGACGATGGCGGCTCCGGCGATGACCGAGGCCTCAACGACCGAAGGGAGCAGGTTCCCCGCGCTCTCGCTGCTCCATGAGCTGACCGGGTACCTGCAACGCACCGGCTTGGAGGACCTGGACGAGCTGGACGTAGCTCTGTCCCCGCTGATCGAGCGGCATGGTGACGTGCTTGAGGTGTGGTCGGCGGTGGCGTGGCCTACAGCCTGTCTCTCAGACATCACGGCAGGGCTGGCTCACGAGTCAGATCGCAGTTTGGGCCAGGCAAGCAGACGATTGGTCAATGACAATCGCCATGTGAATGATCGATTCAGCTTGGCCCTGTCAGCGTGGGGTGTGCTGGTCTCGGCCGTGCTTGCAACTGATGCGCTGCGGGCGTATCTGACCGACGGTGAGTCGGCGTGGTTCGCGACATGTACGTGTCTACTGCTGGCCTCCACTGTCTGGCAGCTCGTGCGTGACATCCGCCGACGTCGCAGGGCGCAAAGCGAGACGAGCTGACTTCCACATGCCGGTCACCGCCTGCTCGAGAGCAGAATTGCGGCACGGTGGAGTGCGGCCTGGTAAGTGAGGGCGAGCTTGTCGGTTCGCATGGCCAGGCGGCGCCACTGCATTAGGCGGTCGATGCACCGCTCGACGGCATGGCGCTTGTTCTACGCCTCAACGTCGAAGCTGGGCAGGCGGCCTCCCCCGCGGCCACGCCGGAGGCGGTGTCCGATCTGGTCGGCGGGCTGCGGGACGACCGCCTGGATCCTGCGGCGCCGAAGATGCTCGCGCGGTGGCGCGGGAGGAGTACGCGCGGTCCGCGAGGACGACTGCCGGTAGGGTCCTCGGCCTCCCGGGTCCGGTTCGTGGGACAACGGGACTCTGGCCCGTGAGTGGGCCTACCTCCGCGACTACACCAGCGAACGACATCGCCGCGCCGCGGTCGCCGACTTCCTCAACTACTACAACCACGAGCGCCCACACGCCGCCCTCGGCGGCCAGCCACCGATCAGCCGGACCGCCGGCAGCGACTACCTAGTCACCTTCGACGCACCGCGCGAACGCCCGAAGCATTCCCTCAGCGCCCTGGACGACCTCCCGACCATGACACCTAGTGGACGATGCGCGCGACCGCCCCGTCTTTGGGGTCCCCGTACCTCGAGATCAGCTGCTCGTCGCTCAGGCGGTCAACTTCTTCGCTTCGTTGGACGGGAAAGATCACGTGGGTGTCCTTGTCCGTCCAGTACTCGACGACCCTGTGCGTGTCGGTGGCTCGGCTCATGCTGTGGCTCCCTTGCGGCGCGTGGGGTTCAGGGTGCGTCTGTGCACGTTGAGGGTCAATAGGGAAAGGGCCTTCCGTTTCGACTGGCGGAAGCGTATGTTCCGTTTACCTCGCGACGGCGCCCTTCGAGGGCGCCGGCCCGCCGGTCCCGGGGCGGCGGGCCACGCGGGGGCTAAATGCCTTTTTCCCTGCCCGACTCACGCTGGTCGAACGTCGCCGGGTTCCCGCGCCGCGTCGGCCTGCGCCGGCTTCAGGCGATCGGGGTCCTGATCTTGTACCCGTGAGCCCGGTTCGCGCAGGGCGGCGATCGGCGCGAGTTCGGCGCGGGTCCGGGCCCACAGGACGAGGTCCGTAGGCGAAGACGGGTACGGCCGCGCGCCGGCCGCGGCGGGCGCCGCGAACGGCATCAGCGACAGCCCGGTCGGCACGCCTCCGCCGGCGATCAGCGCGGAGCCGACGGCTCGTCGGTGATCCGGTGGGCGACAGCGTTCCGGCCCGCGTGCGTGACGGCGGCCGCCAGCACGGCCGCGGTGACGGCAGGGGTCACACGGAGGGCTCGCGCACGTCCACGACGGTGGCGCCGGCGTGCTCGACCAGAGCGGCGGGCTCGATCGGGAAGACGGCGTGCGGGGTGCCGGCGGCGGCCCACACCACGTCGTGCCGCAGCAACGCCCGGTCGGCGAGCACCCGTGTGCGCGTACGGTGCCCGAACGGCGGCACGCCTCCGATGGCGTACCCGGTCGACTCGCGTACGACGTCCGCCTTGGCCCGGGTGACCTTCTCGGCGCCGAGTTCCTTGCGGACGAGTTCCACGTCGACCCGGGAGGCGCCGTCCATCAGCACCAGCACCGGGACCCCGTCGGCCGCGAAGATCAGCGACTTGCAGATCTCGCTCAACTCGCACCCGATCGCCGCGGCGGCCTCCGCGGCGGTACGGGTCGCGTCCGGGAATCGCCGAACCCGCGCGGTCAGCTTCCCGAGCCCCAGCTCCTCCAGGGCGGAGGCGAAACGAGGGTGGGCTCCGGAGCCCCCGGAATCGGCGTCAGTGGCGGCTGTCGTCGTCATGGAGGGGCACGCTAACGAAGCAGCCGAGGCGATGCGAGTGGTTAACGCCACAGTCCATGACGGCACGAGAAAGCCGGTGAGGGCGCCCCGTCCCCACGGACCCTCACCGGCGGTCTGTCAGGCGCCGTGCGTCAGGCGCGTACCAGTTCCCGGTCCTCGTCGTCCTTGCCGGCGTTCTTGTCGGACAGGGCGCGCAGGCCCTCGCCCTCGACGTCGACGTTGGGCAGGACGCGGTCCAGCCACCTCGGCAGCCACCAGGCGCGCTTGCCGAGCAGGGCGAGTACGGCCGGGACGATGGCCATGCGGACGATGAACGCGTCGAAGAAGACGGCGATCGCGAGGCCGAAGCCGATCATCTTGATCATGGACTCGCTGGAGCCGATGAAGCCGGAGAAGACGGCCATCATGATGACTGCGGCGGCCGTGACGACCCGCGCCCCGTGCCTGAAGCCGGTGACGACGGCCTGGCTGGGCTTCTCGCCGTGGACGTACGCCTCCCGCATCCGGGTCACGAGGAACACCTCGTAGTCCATGGCGAGGCCGAAGACGACGCCCACCATGAAGATCGGCATCATCGACATGACGGGGCCGGTCTCCTCGACGCCGAGCAGGCCGGACAGCCAGCCCCACTGGAAGACCGCGACCACGGCGCCGAGCGCCGCCATCACGCTGAGCAGGAAGCCGAGGGCCGCCTTCAGCGGGACCAGGATCGAGCGGAAGACCACGATCAGGAGGAGGAAGGCGAGGCCGACGACCAGGATCAGATACGGGATCAGCGCGTCGTTCAGCTTCTGCGAGACATCGATGTTCATCGCCGTCGAGCCGGTGACCAGGACCTTGGCGTTCGTGGCGGCGGTGATCCCGGCGCCCTGGTCACGGATCGCGTGGACCACGTCCTCGGTGGTGGTCGAGGACGGCTTGGAATTCGGGATGACGGTGATGGTCGCGGTGTCGCCGGCCGTGTTGGCCTTGGCCGGGGTCACCGTGACGACGTCCTTGAGACCCTTGATCTCGCTGTCGACCTTGTCGAACGCGGACTTCGGGTTGGCGCTGTCCTTGGCGTCGACGACAACCATGAGCGGGCCGTTGAAGCCGGGGCCGAAGCCGTCGGAGAGCAGGTCGTAGGCGCGGCGCTGGGTGGTGGAGGTCGGCTGGGAGCCGTCGTCGCCGAGACCGAGCTGCAGGGAGGACGCGGGGACCGCCGCCGCGCCGAGGCCGACGACGCCGAGCAGCAGGACGGCGACCGGGCGCCGTACGACGAAGCCGGCCCAGCGGGTGCCCATGTTGGGCCTGCCGGCCTTCTTCGCGGCGCGGCCGCCACCGAGCAGCTTGCTCTTCTCACCGGCGGGCTTGATCTTGCGGCCCGCGTAGCCGAGCAGCGCCGGGATGAGGGTGAGGGCGATCAGGACGGCGATGGCGACCGTGCCGGCGGCGGCCACACCCATCTTGGTGAGCATCGGGATGTTTACGACGGAAAGGCCGACCAAGGCGATCACGACGGTCAGACCGGCGAAGACGACGGCCGAGCCCGCCGTGCCGACCGCGCGGCCGGCGGCCTCCTCGCGTTCGCGGCCCTCGGCGAGTTCCGCGCGGTAGCGGGAGACGATGAACAGCGCGTAGTCGATGCCGACCGCCAGGCCGATCATCGTGGCCAGCGTGGAGGTGGTGGAGCCCAGGTCGAGGGCGCTGGCCAGGGCCGTGATCGTGGAGACGCCGATACCGACGCCGATGATCGCGGTGAGCAGCGGGAACCCGGCCGCGAGCAGCGACCCGAAGGTGATGACCAGGACGACCGCGGCGATCGCGATACCGATGACCTCGCTGGACCCGGTCCCGGGCGTGGCGCTGAGCGCGTCACCGCCGATCTCCACGGTCAGCCCGGCGTCCCGCGCGTCCTGCGCGGCGGCCTTCAGGGCGTTCCGTGAGGAGTCCTCCAGCTGCATGCCGGAGACCTTGTACCTGACGGAGGCGTACGCGATCGTGCCGTCCTTGCTGACGGCCTTGCCCTTGTAGGGGTCGGTGACCGAGTCCACCTCGGAGCCGTCGGCCAGTTCGTCGACGGTCTTCCTGACGGTCGCCTTGTTGAGCTTGTCCGTCATCTTCTCGCCGGCCGGCGCCTTGAAGACCACACGCGCGGTGGCGCCGTCGGAGCTGGTGCCGGGGAAGCGCTGGTCCAGCAGGTCGAAGGCCTTCTGGGCCTCGGTTCCGGGGATGGAGAAGGAGGTGTTGCCGGCGGCGGGGGCACTGGCCGCGCCGACACCCGCCAGGGTCAGCAACGCCACCCATATGAGGGCGACGAAGTGCCGTCGCCTGAAGGCGAGTCGGCCCAGTTTGTAGAGGAACGTGGCCACGAGGGCGTACTCCCGGTCAGGTCGTGGGGTATTCAGGGCAGGGGTGATCAACCCGGTGGGTGGCAGGGCTGATCGGCCCGACGACGTGAGCGGAGGCGTCAGGTGGGCTGTCTGTGGGGAATGGTCAGCGGGTGGCCGCGCCGAGGGCGGGGAGCACGACGGCGTCGATGTACTTCAGGAGGAAGGCCTGAGTGGGCGGCTGCTCGTCCAGGAGCGTGCGGGCGACGAACGCGCCGAGCATCATGTGCATCATGAAGTCGATCGCCGGGTTGTCCGCGCGGACCTCGCCCCGGTCGATCGCCCGTTGCACGATGTTGCGCAAATCCGCCATCTCGGGCTCGACGAGATGCTCCTTGAACGCTTTGAGGAGGTCCGGGTTGGCATGGACCGCCATGGCGAGCCCTCGCATGAGCGCGGAGTTCTGCTCCATCTCGCAGTCATCCGAGCGCAGGGTGACGGCACGCAGATCGCCCTGGAGCGACCCGGTGTCGACCTCGCCGAGCCGGGCGCCCGGTTTGTTGTACCGCACCGCCTTGGCCACCAGCTCGGCCTTGCCGCCCCACTGGCGGTAGAGGGTGGCCTTGCTGGACTTGGTACGGGAAGCGACGGCGTCCATGGTGAGGGCGTCGTAGCCGACCTCACGAAGCAGATCGAGCACCGCCTCGTACAGCTCGGCCTCACGCTCGGGCGTGATGCGACTGCGACGCGCCGTTGCGACCTCAGTCATGCCACTCACCCTTTCCGCTCCGTCTGGCGCCTTCGTGCGTACACGACGAAGATACCCCGAGATCTAGAGAAACGAAACCGTTTCGTACGTGCACTGTCTCACGTGCGCAGACGACGCGCGCGCTCCCACGAGTTGCTGGCCCCCTGTACCCGGAAAAGCATGGGGAGGTGAGCTATCTGCGCATGCCGCATCTCCACGGTGACCTCCTGTGCTTCGTGGCCGAGGACGACCTCTGGCTGACCTCGCTGAACGCCCCGGGCCGCGCCTGGCGGCTCACCGTCGACCGCACCAAGGTCGGCCATCCTCGCTTCTCCCCGGACGGCCGTCGGGTCGCGTACACGAGTTGGCGCAGCCTGGTGCCCGAGATCCACCTGGCCGACGTGGACGGCGGCCCCGGGCGGCAGCTGACGTACTGGGGCAGCGCCGACACCCAGGTCTGCGGCTGGACTCCGGAGGGCGACATTCTCGCGGTGGCCTCACAGGGGCAGCCGTTCTCCTACTTCACGTGGGCCTACAAGGTGTCCCCCGACGGCGACCCTGGACGCAAGCTGCCCTGGGGGCCGGTCTCCGACATCCAGGTCGCCGACATCGAGGGCGAGCGGAAGACCCTGCTGCTCACCGGCACCCCGCCGCACGAACCGGCCACCTGGAAGCGCTACCGGGGCGGCGCCATGGGCAGGTTGTGGCTGCACGGGCAGCGGCTGCTCGCCGGCATCGGCGGCCATCTGCACTCCCCGATGTTCGTCGCCGGCCGGATCGCCTTCCTCTCCGACCACGAGGGCATCGGCAATCTCTACTCCTGCGCCTACGACGGCTCCGACCTGCGCCGGCACACCGACCACGACGCCTTCTACGCCCGCCACGCCGCCAGCGACGGCACCCGGGTGGTGTACCAGTGCGCGGGCGACCTGTGGCTCGTCGACGACCTCGGCCCGGACTCGGCGCCGCGCAGGCTGGACGTACGGCTCTCCGGGCCGCGCGCCGGGCGCCGCCCCTACCAGGTGCCGGCCGCCCAGCACGTCGACGGCGTCTCCGTCGACGAGACGGGACGGGCCAGCGCCGTCGTCGTACGCGGCAGCCTGTACTGGCTCACCCACCGCGACGGCCCCGCCCGCACCATCGCCGACACGCCAGGGGTACGGGTGCGGCTTCCGGAGATGCTGGGCTCGACCGGGCAGATCGCCTACGTCACCGACGCCGACGGCGAGGACGCGATCGAGATCGCCCACCTGCCCCGGGCGAGCGGCGACCGGCCACCGCGCCGGCTGGCCTCCGGGAAGCTGGGCCGGGTTCTTGAACTGGTGTCCGACCCACTGGGCGAGCGGCTGGCGGTGGCGGCGCACGACGGGCGGCTGCTGCTCATCGACGTGACCGAGGGGGTTGAGGGCGTCGAGGGATCTGTTGATTCCGTTGATGCCGTCAATGCTGTTGATGCTGCGGATACCGCGGATGTTGATTCCGCCGACGCCGTTGATTCTGTTGACGATATTGACCATGTTGATGCCGCCGCCCCTGCCGGCATTGAGTCTGTTGACGGCGAGGACGCCGACGACGGGGTGACCGAGTTGATCCGGTCGATCAACGGTCCGGTCCGTGACCTGGCCTTTTCACCGGACGGGTCATGGTTGACCTGGTCGCATCCAGGGATCGGCCGTACGCTGCGGCAGATCAAGATGGCCCGCATCAGCGACCGGCTCGTCATCGACGTCACCAACGGCCGATTCGAGGACGAGAACCCGGTCTTCACACGCGACGGCCGCTATCTCGCGTTCCTGTCCTGGCGCGGCTTCGACCCGGTGTACGACGTGCACACCGGCGACCTGTCCTTCCCGCTCGGCTGCCGCCCGTACCTGGTCCCGCTCTCCTCGGCGACCCCCTCCCCCTTCGCCCTCAGCCCCGACGGGCGCCCGGCGGCGGGCGGTCTGGACCCCGTGGAGGACGAGGGGCCCGGCGAGGGCGGCGCTGTCACGGTCGAGGTGGAGGGCCTGGAGAGCCGGGTGACCCCGTTCCCGGTCACCGCCTCCAAGTACTCGGCGCTGTACCCGGTCGCGGGCGGTGGCCTGGTCTGGCTGCGCTGGCCGATCTCCGGCGCGCTGGGCGAGACCTTCGTCAACCCGGCCGACACCAGCGGCCGGCCGACCCTGGAGTACTTCAACATCAGCAAGGCGAAGAAGTCCGAACTCGTCGACCACCTGGACTGGTTCGCGGTCAGCGGCGACGGCAGCCGCCTGGTCGTCGTGGACGAGGGCGAGCTGCGGGCCGTGCCGTCGACCGAGTCCGGCGACGCGGACACGACCGTCTGGATCGATCTGCGCCGCATCCTGCACCAGGTCGACCCGCCCGCCGAGTGGCGCCAGGCGTACGCCGAGGCCGGCCGCCTCACCCGCGACTACTTCTGGGACCCCGGGATGTGCGGCATCGACTGGGACGGGGTGCTCGACCAGTACCGCCCGCTGGTCGAACGGGTCGCCTCCCCCGACGAGTTCGCCGACCTCCTGCGCGAGGTCCTCGGCGAACTGGGCACCTCGCACGCCTATGTCGCCCCCGCCCGCCGCAACGAGGGCCCCCCGCACTACCAGCGCTTCCAGGGCCTGCTCGGCACCGACTTCGTACGCCGGGAGGGCCGCTGGATCGTCAAGCGGATCCTGCCGGGCGACTCCTCCGACTCCAAGGCGCGGTCACCGCTCGCGGGCACGGGGATCCGGGAGGGCGCGGTGCTCACGCACGTGGACGGCAGGCCGGTGGATCCGGTGACCGGCCCGTATCCGCTGCTCGCGGGCGCGGGCGGTACGACGGTGGAGCTGACGTTCGTGCCGGGCGACGGCGAGCCGGGCCCGCCGCGCCGGGTCGCCGTCCTCCCCCTGATCGATGAGCGGCCGCTGCGCTACCAGGACTGGGTGGCCAAACGCCGCGCGGTGGTACGGGAGGTGAGCGGCGGCAAGTGCGGCTATCTACACATCCCGGACATGGGCGGTTCGGGCTGGGCCCAGTTCAACCGCGACCTGCGCATGGAGGTCTCGCGGCCGGCGCTCATCGTCGACGTGCGCGGCAACGCGGGTGGCCACATCAGCGAACTGGTCGTCGAGAAGCTCACCCGGACCATCCTCGGCTGGGACCTGACGAGGAACGCCCAGCCGGTGTCGTACGCCTCCAACGCCCCGCGCGGCCCGATCGTCGCGCTCGCCGACGAGGCCACCTCCTCCGACGGCGACATGATCACGGCTGCCATCAAGCTGCTCAGGCTCGGGCCGGTGGTCGGGCAGCGCACCTGGGGCGGGGTCGTCGGCATGACCGGGCGGCACCGGCTGGGCGACGGCACGGTGATCACGGTGCCGATGAACGCGGCCTGGTTCGAGGACTACGGCTGGTCCGTCGAGAATTACGGCGTCGCCCCCGACGTTGAGTCCCTGCGCACCCCGCTGGACTGGGCGGAGGGCCGCCACGTCGAGATGGACGACGCGATCCAACTGGCCCTCGACCTCCTGACCGACCACCCGGCAGCAACTCCACCGGACTACAGCGACGTCCCGGACAGATCCCGCCCGAAACTCCCCCCACGGCCGACGTCTACTTGAGCGCCCCCAAAAGGGCGCGGGGAACTGCGCGAGCAACCACAACGGACCCGCACACGCCCCCTTACGGCACCCCCGCTCCTCCATCCAGCCGCCCAAAAGCGCAGGGCGCCCTCCAAAGAGAAGGGCGCCCTGCGTACTTCGGTCAAGCCAGTGCAACGACTACGCGTCGTAGTCCTGGTCGAACCGGTCCTGCATCTCCTGCTCGGTTTCTTCCAGGTTCTGGCGGCCGCGCTCACGCATCTGCTGGCCGCGCTCCTGCGCCTGCTGGCCGCGCTCCTGCGTCTGCCGGCCACGCTCCTTCACCTGCGGGCCACGCTCCTTCACCTGCGGGCCATGCTCCTGCGTCTGCTGGCCACGCTGCTTGGCCTGCTCCTGGCCCTCGCGCATCTTCTGCTTGGCCTGCTCCTGGCCCTCGCGCATCTTCTGCTTGGCCTGACCCTGAATCTTGTCGGCCTTGTCCTTCATACCCATGTGGGTTCACTCCCGTGGGTGGGTGAGGGGATTGGCCCATCGGTGGGGCCTCGACCAGACTCACACGGAGCGCTACAGCCCGCATTTCGATCAATGACGCTGCGTAGCGCGCGCCTCCTCGTCAGCCGCCCCACCTGCGCCGACGAGCCCGGTGCGCATGCCCTGCAAGCGGGGCGCGAACCGCTTCATCTCGCGCTGCCCGACCGTCCCGATCAACGCCGGCAGGTACCCGCGCACGCCCTGCATCCCCCTCAGCCACCACTGCCCGTACACGTGCGCCGAGCGCCGTTCGATCCCGGCCACGATCCGGTCCACCGCCGGGCCGAGCGCATACGTCTTGTTCGACGGCCACGGCAGCCGCTGCCGCAGCTCCCGCATCACCTCGTCCTGGTCGGCGCCGCGCACCATGTCGGTGTCCGTCCAGGACAGGTACCCGACCCCGACGCGCACCCCCTGGTGGCCGACCTCGGCGCGCAGACTGTGCGCGTACGCCTCCACGCCCGCCTTGGACGCGCAGTACGCCGTCATCATGGGCGCCGGCGTGATCGCGGCCAGCGACGCTATCTGCAGCAGATAGCCCCGGCTCTCCGTGAGCACCGGCAGGAACGCGCGGGCCGTCACCGCCGAGCCGATCAGGTTGACCTCGATCACCCGCCGCCAGGCCTCGGGATCCGACTCGGCGAACGGACCGCCATTCGCCACACCGGCGTTGGCCACCACGATGTCGGCCTTCCCGAACCGCTCCTTGACCTCCCGCGCCACCCGGCTCATCGCCTCGTGATCGGTGACGTCGGCGTACCAGTAGGCGCTGTCGGTGTGCAGACGTCCGCAGACCTCCTTGAGCGCCTCCTCCTCCAGCCCGACCAGCGCGACCTTCGCCCCGCGCGCGGAGAGCTTGCGGGCGAGCAACTCGCCGACCCCGCGCGCCGCTCCGGTGACGACGGCGACCTGTCCTTCGAGACCGACCCTGCTCATGAGCCCTCCTTGATCTGCTCGGGCGCCTCGGCGCCGGCTCGGCCGGGGGTGTCCGTCACATACGCGGTGACCAGTTCCCGGATCTTTCCGTTGACCAGTTCCGGCGCCTCGACCGGGGTCATGTGGCCCATGCCGGGCAGCTCGGTGAGACCGAGGGAATGCGGCAGCGCCGCGGCCAGCGCGCGGGCGTGCGCAGGGGGCGTGAGCCGGTCGGACGCGCCACTGATGACCGCCGTGGGCGCGCGCAACTCCCGCACGCCGCCTTCAAGGTCGAGGTGTGCGAGGACGAGCGCCCAGGCGTGGCGGACGGTGCGCGGGCAGGCGTGCACGATCCGCGCGCACGCCTCCACCATGTGCGGGGCGGAACCGGCGCCCATGGTGGCGTACTTGAGGATGCTCAGGGCGACGGGCGTGACCGGCCCGAGCGGGGCGCGCGAGGCCAGGACACGCGTCGTGAGCCAGGTGCGCACAGCTCCGGCGCGCAACGGTATGACGCGCGCCTCCGCGACCAGCCGCGAACTGCCGGTGCTGCACAGCAGGACCGCGGCGGCATGCTCACGGAAGCGCGGGCGGGCGGAGGCCGCCATGACGCTCATGCCGCCCATGGAGTGCCCGACGATCACGGCCCGCTCCCCGCGCGCGAGCGTGTGCCCGAGCACCGCTTCGAGGTCGTCCGCCAGCGCCTGGGTGGTGCACGCGGGGCTCGCGGGACTGCGCCCGTGCCCTCTCTGGTCGTACGCGATGACCCTGTGGTCGGTGGCCAGTTCCCGTATCTGCGCCGCCCAGAAGGCGGTCGAGCAGGTCCAGCCGTGGGAGAGGACGACGGTGGGCGCCTTCTCGGGGCCGTGCACCTCGACGTGCAGGCGCGCACCGTCAGCGGAGACGGCGGTGAGTTCACGCGCGGGCGCGGGCGGAGCGTACGGTCCGGTGGTCACGTGGGTGAGCCGGCTCACGCGCCCACCTCCGCGCCGGACCTGGCGCCGTGCGCGCCGGCCGCCCCGCCGGTCAGCGGCGCGCGGATCACCTCGTACTCCGCGAGGTCCACCCGCTGGGTCGCGCGCCGGAACTCCGACGTCGTGCCGGGCCAGATGGTGGTGTTGCGGCCGCTCGCGTCCAGGTACCAGCTGGTGCAGCCGCCGGTGTTCCACACGGTGCGCTTCATGCGGTCCTGGACCTTTTGGTTCCAGGCGGCCACGGCCGCGGGGCGCGCGTCGAGGGCCGCACGCCCCCCGAGGACATGGAGCTGGCGCAGATAGTCGGCCATGTAGTTCAGCTGGGACTCGATCATGAGGATCATGGAGGAGTTCCCGAGGCCGGTGTTGGGCCCGATGATCGTCATCCAGTTGGGGAACCCGGCGGCGGCGGCGCCGCGCAGCGCCTCCATGCCGCCCTTCCATGCCTCCGCGAGGGTCCGCCCGTCGGCGCCGACGACCCGCTCGGCGATGGGCATGTCGGTGACGTGGAAGCCGGTGCCGAAGATGATCGCGTCGACCTCGGCGGTGCTGCCGCCGGCGGCCACCAGCGTCGATCCGCGGATCTCGCTGAGCCCGCTCGCCACCACGTCCACGTTGGGCTGCGCCAGCGCCGGATAGTAGGTGCTGGACAGCAGGATCCGCTTGCAGCCGATGCGGTAGTCAGGGGTGAGCTTGGCGCGCAGCGCCGGGTCCTTGACGGCGCGGGCCATGTTGCGCTTGGCGAGGCTCTCGACCAGGCCGAGTTCATCGGGGCGCTTGGTGAACGCCTGGACCTGGAGCTCGCGGATGCCCCACAGGAACCCGCGCCGGGCCTGGGCGGTGAAGGGCAGCGCCCGGTGCAGTCGGCGTTCGGCGGCGCCGATCGCGCGGTCCACGCGGGGCATCACCCACGGGGGCGTGCGCTGGAAGAGGGTGAGTTTCGCGACCTCGGGCTGGATGGCGGGCACGATCTGGATCGCGGAAGCGCCGGTGCCGACCATGGCGACCCGCTTGCCGCGCAGGTCGTAGTCGTGGTCCCAGCGGGCCGAGTGGAAGACCTTGCCGGGGAAGGAGTCCAGCCCAGGGATCTCGGGGATCTTGGGGTCGGACAGCGGCCCGGTGGCGGAGACGACGACGTCGGCGGAGAGCGAACCGGCGGCCGTCTCGATGTCCCAGCGCAGCTTCTCCGGGTCCCAGGCCATCCGCCTGACCTCGGCGTCGAAACGCAGGTGCGGCCTGAGCCCGAACACATCGGCGACGTGCTCGAGGTAGGCGCGGATGTGCTCCTGCCCGGAGAAGGTGCGCGGCCAGTCGGGGTTGGGCGCGAAGGAGAAGGAGTACAGGTGGGACGGCACGTCGCAGGCGCACCCCGGGTAGCTGTTGTCCCGCCAGGTGCCGCCGACGCTGCCGGCCCGTTCCAGGACGACGAAGTCGGTGATCCCCTCCCGGCGCAACCGCACGGCCGCGCCCAGTCCGCCGAACCCGGACCCGATCACCGCCACCCGTACCTGCTCGTGCTGGGCCATCCGGAGCCTCCACGCATCGACCATGATTACGCCAGTGAACACTGGCGCAATGGGACTGTAGGGCAGCTCCGTACTGATGGGTAGGGGGCGCGCACAGGAAAGTTACCGGCGGTACAACATAGGCTTCGCACGTGGCAGACGACGGTGGACGAAGCACCTCCGCGGACCTCGGCCGGCTCCCGGGCCAGGGCCGACCGCGCGAGTACCGCATGGAGGAACTGGCCCACCTCGCCCGCATCACCGTGCGCACCCTGCGCTTCTACCGCGAGCGCAAGCTGATCCCGCCGCCGCGCCGTGAGGGCCGTATCGCCTGGTACGACGACCATCACCTGGCCCGGCTGCGCACGATCTCGGCGCTCCTGGAGCGCGGCCACACCCTGAACGGCATCGCGGAGCTGGCGGAGGCCTTCGACCACGGCCGCGATGTGGCCGACCTGCTCGGCGTCGGCACCCCCACCGAGGAGGAGCCGGTCCGCCTGACCCCCGAGGAACTGGCCGCCCGCTTCGAGGGCGAGGCCACCCCGGAGAACCTCGCCGCCGCACTGGACCTCGGCTACCTCGGCACCGACGGCGACGACATCGTCCACATAAGCCGCCGCCTGCTGGACTCCTCGGAGGCCCTGGTCCGCGAGGGCTTCCCGCTCGCGGAGGTCCTGGCGGCCGGCCGAAGCGTCCGCGAGCACGCCGACGCCCTCGCCGAACTCTTCGCCGAACTCGTCCTGCGCCACGGCCCGGAGGAGGACATGGAGCGTCTGCGCCCACTGGCCCGGAGCGTGGTGGAGGCGGAGGTGTCACTGGCCCTGGACCGCCGGATGAACAAGCGGGACCAGTCCGTCAGAGGTCGTACACAACAGTGACCGGCGCATGGTCCGACCAGCGCTCCGCATGGGTGGCCGCGCGCTCCACGAACGCCTTGACCGCCTTGCCGGCGAGTCCGGGCGTGGCCATCTGGTAGTCAATGCGCCAGCCGGTGTCGGCGTCGAAAGCCCGCCCCCGGTACGACCACCAGGAGTACGGCCCCTCGATGTCCGGATGCAGAGCGCGTACGACGTCGACGTACCCGCCGTCGGCCGGGTCCAGGACGCTGCCGAGCCAGTCCCGTTCCTCCGGCAGGAATCCGGAGTTCTTGGTGTTGCCGCGCCAGTTCTTCAGGTCGGCCCGCTGGTGGGCGATGTTCCAGTCACCGCAGACGACGACCTCGCGCCCGTCGGCGGCGGCCCGCTCGCGCAGCCCCCTCAGATGGGCGAGGAACTCGCCCATGAACCGGTACTTCTCGTCCTGCCGCTCGGTGCCGACCTCCCCGGAGGGGAGATAGAGGGAGGCGACGGTGACGCCGGGCAGGTCGGCCTCGACATAGCGCCCGCTCGCGTCGAACTCCTCGGAGCCGAAGCCGACGCGCACGCTGTCCGGCTCGCGCCGGGTGTACAGGGAGACACCCGCGCGCCCCTTGGCGGCCGCGGGGGCGTGCACGGCATGCCACCCGCCGGGCGCGCGCACCTCTTCCGAGAGCTGCTGCGGCTCCGCGCGCACCTCCTGGAGGCAGAGCACGTCCGCGGAGGTCTCCGCGAGCCACTCCACGAAGCCCTTCTTCGCCGCGGCCCGCAGCCCGTTCACATTCACCGAGGTCACAGTCAGCACCAGGGCACGATACCGGCACACTGGACCGAGTCCGATGTCCACCGCGCTTTCGCCTGCACGAATATACGATGCCTCACATGAATATACGCCCCGTTGCCTTCGACCACCCCGACGCAGTCAAGCTCAACGACGAGGTCCAGGCCGAGTACCACCTGCGTTACGGCGACGGCGGCGACGCCACGGTCCTCGACGCGGCCGACTTCGCACCGCCGAACGGCGTCTATCTGATCGCGTACGACGAGTCCGACCGCCCCGTGGCCACCGGCGGCTGGCGCAGCCGGGACGAGAACGGCGAGGGCAACGAGGACGGTGACGCCGAACTCAAGCGCATGTTCGTCATCGCGGACATGCGCGGCCGGGGCCTGGCCCGCCTTGTGCTCGCGGCCCTGGAGGACGACGCCCGCGCGGCCGGCCGCCTCCGCATGGTCCTGGAGACGGGCACCAAGCAGCCGGAGGCCATCGCCCTGTACACCTCCAGCGGTTACGAGCCGTGCGTGAAGTTCGGCTATTACCGCCACTACGACTCGAGCCTCTGTTACGCGAAGCCCTTGCGAGCGGACGTGTAATCCGCGTCACACCCGGCCGCTCGGAGCGGGGCGGCCATCCGGCTCCCCGCCGCGGCTGTCGAGGGCGTGGATTCGCCCCGGGCGGTGCTGTTCAAGTCGCTGAGCCAGACCTCGTCCCGGCGCTGGGCATGGCGTGCATCGTGGTGCCGCCGCGCCGGCCCCAACTGC
Organism: Streptomyces sp. NPDC005866; assembly: GCF_040629895.1. Lineage (NCBI taxonomy): Bacteria > Bacillati > Actinomycetota > Actinomycetes > Kitasatosporales > Streptomycetaceae > Streptomyces > Streptomyces sp. NPDC005866. The sequence goes on along the minus strand of NZ_JBEXWP010000004.1, from coordinate 324,360 downwards.
CGCACCGAGCCGACCGGGTGACCGCCCGGTCCTCGCCCCTGGGCCAACTCGCCTTTCGGCGCCCACCGGGTCGGGGGACCCCGGGAACGACGGAGATCCCGGCGATCGTCATGATCGCCGGGATCTCATCGTGCAGTGGACCTGAGGGGATTTGAACCCCTGGCCCCCTCGATGCGAACGAGGTGCGCTACCGGACTGCGCCACAGGCCCTTGCAACGAGTGAAACTCTAGCATCCCGGTCGGGGTGCTTGGAAATCCGTTTCCTGACTGGTCAGGGCCGGGTCACGCGTGGCGTCTCGCGCCCTGCTCGTGTCACTCGTTGGCCGCGCGCGGGCGCTCGCCGTCCTCGTACTGGTCGAACAGGGGCGTGCGGCCACGCTCGCGCGCCCGGCGCGCGGAGGCCGCGCGGCGCGCGTCGGTCCGGCCGCCCGCCGGCTTGTCGTCGGCGGTGGGCTCCGGCGCCTCCGCCTCGGTCTCCGGCGCGACCGGCTTGGTCTCCTGCTCCGGCGCGACGGAGCTGGACCGCGCCGAACTCCAGGCGTCGGGCGCCCCCAGGTCCACGTCGGAGGTGGCGCGGGGCGCGACCGGCGCGGTCACGTACGTCGGCAGTGGCACGGGCACCGGGTCCCAGCTGTCCCCGTGCCCGGGCCGCCGCTGCCGCTCGCGCTGCTGGTCGACCCACTCGGCGTGGTCGGTCTGTTCGACGAGGGCGCGCCGGTCCGCGGCGAGCGCGGACAGGCCGGAGTCGGTCTCGGCCCCTGGTCCCTCGCCCGGTTCGTCCGCCACCGCGCCCGGGTCGACGGGCGGGCGCCGCCGCGGCTGGCGTTCCCGCAACCGCTGTGCGGCGGCCTCGGCCTGACGCCGGTCCATCTGGTAGGCGAAGCGTCGGCGTTCCTGTGCGCGCAGGTAGGCGATGTAGGCGCTGAGCATGACGGCGGGTACGCCCGGAGCCCACAGGAACGCCAGTCCCCCGACGGCTGCGAAGATCGCGCCCAGGGTGAATGCGACGAAGAGCAACACGGTGGTGCGCCGACGGCGCGCGAGCACCTTCGTGCGCCGGGCGCGTGCTGCGGCCGACGGCGTCAAGGGCGCGCGCCGGGCATCCGGAACTCGCTTGCGCGCGGAGGCGGATGCCGGGGCGGGCGTGGCGCCTGCCTGACGGGTCGGTGCGGACGGGGACTTGGGCGCCGGCGTGACCGCCTGGTCGCGGGCCGGTTCCTGGCGCCCCAATGCCTCGGGCTCCGCCCCGGCCCGGACCTGACGGCGGGTCGGAGGCATGGCGAAGGCCCGGACGTCCACCGAGTCGGTGACGGCGTCCGGGTCACCGGCGTCCCGCTCCTCCTCCGAGGCGGAGCGTGCCCGCAGGTCCCTGGCGTACCGGCGCTCCATTCCCGCCCGTCCGGACAGCAGCCGGATGGCGGTGCTGAAGCGTTCCGTCGGACGGGCCTCGTTCAGCTCGTCCTGCCTACGGAGCCACATCGGCACCAAGTAGGCGGCCCAGGCCCCGACAATGACTGCGTAGATGAGGCCGCTGCTGCTCACGCCTCACACGGTAGAGGGGTTTGCGTGGGGCCATCTGCCAATTGCGCCGGTGTGTCGCACGATCTGGCTGATATTTCGAGCTTTTTTTGTGACCGATGCATCAGCAGGCCGTCGGAGCCGCGAATTCAATGCCCTGAGATGGTCACCAGACGATCATTTTCGAACATGCATTCCATTTTTCGGCTAGGCGGGATTCCCTGGAGTGTTCTGCGGATTCCGGGGCACGTTCGGAGTGCCCGTCGTGCCCGGTGCCTTCGGGGACCCGCTCCGGGAGCGTTCCCGCCGCCAGCGGCCGAGCAACCCCTCGGGCACCTCTTCCGCGGTGAGGGCGAAGACGAGGTGGTCGCGCCATGCTCCGTCGATGTGGAGATAACGCGGCCGCAGCCCCTCCTCACGGAATCCGAGTTTTTCCACGACCCGGCGGCTGGGCCGGTTCTCGGGGCGAATGCAGACCTCGATGCGGTGCAGACCGACCGTGCGGAAACAGTGGTCAACCACGAGCGCGACGGCCGTCGGCATAACCCCGCGGCCGGCCACCCCCTGGTCCACCCAGTAGCCGACGTGTCCCGAGCACATCGACCCCCAGGTGATCCCGGCGACCGTCAACTGCCCGACCATGCGCCCCTGGTACTCGATGACGAACGGCAGCATGCGGCCCGCGTTCGCCTCGGAGCGCAGATGCCGGACCATCTGCCGGTAGGTCGGCCGGTGCGCGATCGGGCCGCTGGGCGTGGGCGGCGGGATGGTCGCCTCCCAGGGGCGCAGCCAGTCGCGGTTGCGCCGGTTGACCTCACGCCAGGCACGTTGGTCGCGCAGTCTTATGGGCCGGAGGACGACATCGCCGTCCACCAGCACCACGGGCCAGGATGGGCTGTTCAGCTCGCACCCCCGGTGCTGGGTCTGGGGTGGTCGCCGCCTCGGATCTGGTCGACGGCGTGCGCCAGCAGCGGTTCCAGGACGGCCAGGCCGTCCCGCACCCCGCCGGTGGACCCCGGAAGGTTGACGATCAGTGTCCGGCCGGCCACCCCGGCCAGGCCCCGGGAGAGCGCGGCGGTGGGCACCTTCTCCCGTCCGAACGCGCGGACTGCCTCCGCGATGCCCGGTACCTCGTAGTCGAGCACCGCGCGGGTCGCCTCGGGCGTGCGGTCGGTGGGTGAGATGCCGGTGCCTCCGGTGGTGACCACGACGTCGTACCCGGCCTCGACGGCCGCACGCAGGGCGGCCGCCACGGGATCCCCGTCGGGCACGACCCGCGGCCCGTCCACGGCGAATCCGAACCCCTCCAGGCCCGCCGCGATCAGCGGTCCGCCCTTGTCCTCGTAGACACCGGCGGCGGCGCGGTTGGAGGCGGTCACCACCAGCGCGCGATACGGCGCGCGCGGCGCACCACCGGCGGACGGCCCGGCGCTCACGCCCTGCTCCAGTCGCCCGACTTGCCGCCTGTCTTCTCCTCCACGCGTACGTCCGTGATGACCGCTCCCTTGTCGACCGCCTTGACCATGTCGATCACGGTGAGCGCGGCGACGGTGACCGCCGTGAGGGCCTCCATCTCGACGCCCGTGCGGTCCGTCGTCTTCACGGTGGCGTGGATCTCCACGGCGTCGTCCGCGACCGACAGGTCCAGTTTCACACCGGAGAGAGACAAGGGGTGGCACAGCGGGATCAGGTCCGGGGTGCGTTTGGCGCCCATGATGCCGGCGATGCGCGCGGTGGCGAGGGCGTCGCCCTTGGGGACGCCCTCGCCACGCAGCAACTCGATCACGCGGGGCGAGACGAGGACGCGTCCGCTGGCGCGTGCGGTTCGTGCGGTCACGTCCTTGCCGGAGACGTCGACCATGCGGGCGGCGCCTGCGTCGTCGATGTGTGTCAGGCGGTCTGGCGCAGGGCGTCCGGGGGTCTCCCCCCGGGAAGGATCAGTCATGCTGTGTGGCGCTCCCGGTCCGGGCCCGTCGCGGTGCGGCGCTCGGGCCTGCTGTGCGCGACACGGTACCGCCAAGCCGGCGCGCGCCACCGGGCAGGACCGCCCGGCGGACGGGTACGCGCGCGGGTCAGCCGAGCAGGACGACCTCGACCTCGCTGCCGGGCTCGACGGACTCCACGTCCTCGGGTACGACGATCAGCGCGTCGGCGTGCGCCAGGGCGGCGATCAGATGCGAACCGGCGCCGCCCACGGCGGTCACCTCGCCGCCGGCGTACGCCCCGCGAAGGAACTGCCTGCGCCCCTTGGGCGAGCCGAGCGCCTGGTCCGCCTTGAGGGTCGCCGTGGTACGCGGCCGGTGTACGTCCGGGAGGCCCATCAGGGTGCGGATGGCGGGGCGGACGAACAACTCGAAGGAGACATACGACGACACGGGGTTGCCGGGCAGGGCCAGCAGGGGCGTGTGCTCGGGGCCGATGGAGCCGAAGCCCTGGGGCTTGCCGGGCTGCATGGCGAGCTTGCGGAAGTCGATGCCGCCGCCCGCCTCGTCCTCGTCGCCGACGTGCGCCAGCGCCTCCTTGACGACGTCGTACGCCCCCACGCTCACGCCGCCCGTGGTGACCAGCAGGTCGGCGCGGACGAGTTGGTCCTCGATGGTGGCTCGCAGGGTGTCGGCGTCGTCGACGACCGCGCCCACCCGGTAGGCGATGGCGCCCGCGTCCCGGGCGGCGGCGGTGAGGGCGAAGCTGTTGGAGTCGTAGATCTGGCCGCTGCCCAGCTGCTCACCGGGCTGGACGAGCTCGCTGCCGGTGGACAGGACGACCACGCGCGGGCGCGGGCGCACGCGTACCGAGCCGTGGCCGATGGCGGCGAGCAGCGCGATCTGCGGCGGGCCGAGGACGGTGCCCGCCTCCAGCGCACGGTCGCCGGCCCGCACGTCGCTGCCCTTCGCGCGCACGTGCGCACGCGCCTCGGCCGGCCGGTGCACGCGTACGTGCCCCTCGGCGCCCTCGGGTGCCGAGCTGCGCGCCCGCATCCCCCCGACCGGTCCCTCGCCGAGCCCGCCGTCGGTCCACTCGACGGGGACGACGGTCTCGGCGCCGGGCGGCAGCGGGGCACCGGTCATGATCCGGGCGGCCTGGCCGGGGCCGACCGGGGTGAGCTCCGCCGCGCCCGCCGCGACGTCCCCGACGACCTCCAGGACGGCCGGGAACTCCTCGCTCGCGCCCGCGACGTCCGCGACCCGTACCGCGTACCCGTCCATGGAGCTGTTGTCGAAGGGCGGCAGCGAGACCGGCACCATGACGTCGTCGACCAGGACGCAACCCTGGGCGTCGAGGAGTTGCAGCTCGATGGGTTCCAGGGGGCGGACGGTGGTGAGGATGTCCGCCAGGTGCTCGTCCACCGACCACAGATGGTCCGGGCCGGCGGGGCGGGTCGCGGCGCTGCTCAACTCTGCTGCATCTCCTCGGCTACGTAACTGCGAAGCCAGGTCCGGAAGTCCGGGCCCAGGTCTTCACGTTCGCACGCGAGCCTGACAATGGCACGCAGATAGTCGCTGCGGTCGCCGGTGTCGTAGCGGCGGCCCTTGAAGACGACGCCGTGCACGGGGCCGCCGACCTTCCCCGCGGCGGTAGCCGCTGATGAATACGTCTGGGCGAGCTGCTGGAGAGCGTCGGTGAGCTGGATCTCGCCGCCGCGGCCCGGCTCGGTGCGCCGCAGTATGTCGAAGACGTGCGGGTCGAGGACGTAACGGCCGATGATTGCGTAGTTCGACGGTGCGTCTGCCGCGTCCGGCTTCTCCACCAGGCCGGTCACCCTGACGACGTCGCCGTCGACGGTGGTCTCCACCGCGGCGCAGCCATAAAGATGGATCTGCTCGGGGTCGACCTCCATGAGCGCGATCACACTGCCCCCGTACTGCTCCTGGACCTCGACCATGCGCTGGAGCAGCGGGTCGCGCGGGTCGATCAGGTCGTCGCCGAGCAGGACGGCGAAGGGCTCGTGGCCCACGTGCGGGGCCGCGCAGAGCACGGCGTGGCCGAGACCCTTGGGGTCGCCCTGGCGGACGTAGTGCATCGTGGCCAGGTCGCTGGACTCCTGAACCCTGGCGAGCCGACCGGCGTCGCCCTTCTTCTGGAGCGCCGACTCCAGCTCGTAGTTGCGGTCGAAGTGGTCTTCGAGGGGACGCTTGTTGCGTCCGGTGATCATGAGGACGTCGTCGAGCCCCGCCGACACGGCCTCCTCGACCACGTACTGGATCGCCGGCTTGTCGACAACCGGCAGCATCTCCTTCGGAGTGGCCTTGGTGGCCGGCAGGAACCGGGTGCCGAGGCCTGCCGCGGGAATGACAGCCTTGCTGATCCTGGGGTGCGACTGAGTCATGTCCGCAACCTTATCCGGTGCCTTTGCGAAGAATCTGAGGCTCCGGTTAATTGGAACTCATATGAGCAGATAAGAACGGATGCGGGGACGACCTGTGCGGCACGGTGAGCCTGGGGGCGAGACTGACAAGCGAATGTTTCGGCGAGAATTCCTGGAGGTGAGGAACAGGTTGACGACGGATGTCGTCAGGGAGTCTGCCGACGCGCTGGCCGAGCACGCTCTGGAACTGCCCGAGCTGGCGCGTGCACGCACGGTGGCGGCGTACGTCTCCGTCGGGAGCGAGCCCGGCACCCTCACGCTGCTCGACGCGCTGGTCACGCGGGGCGTACGCGTCCTGCTCCCCGCGCTCCTGCCGGACAACGACCTGGACTGGGGCGCGTACGCCGGGGAGGGCTCCCTCGCGCGCGTCCAACACGGCGGGAAGCTGGCGCTGTTCGAACCCTCCGGTGAACTCCTCGGGCCGGACGCGGTGCTCTCCGCCGACGTCGTGCTGCTGCCGGGGCTCGCGGTCGACGCGCGCGGGATGCGGCTGGGGCGCGGCGGAGGGTCGTACGACCGCGTACTGGCGCGTCTGGAGCGCGCGGGCGCGCGCCCGGCTCTGGTGGTGCTGCTGTACGACACGGAGGTCGTCGAGCGCGTGCCGGCGGAGGCGCACGACCGGCCGGTGCAGGCGGCGGTGACGCCGTCGGGCGCGCGCCGGTTCACGGCCCTTTGACGCAGTGGACGCGCGGGGCGGCGGCAGGCGGCGGTATGTGAAACGGCCCACCACGCACGCGTGGAGGGCCGTTTCAGCGGCGTGCTGTCCGCGGAGTCAGGGCTTGAGGACGAGCGTGTCGCCGGTGCTCTTGTCGACCGCCTTCTCCGAGAACGACCACGGGAGCAGCTCGCCGTCGGCCCACTTGTTCGTCTGGTCGGTGTAGTGGGCGCTGAAGGCGTGGCCGGAGGATCCGGTGAGGTTGATCCACTTGGATTTGTCCAGGTCGTCGAGGTTGACGACCATCCGCATGGAGGGGACCCAGACAACGCCGTAGCCGCCGGCGGCGTTCCAGCCGGTCGCGTTGACCGTGGCCTCGCCGCCGCTGAGCTTCCACGGGCCGCGGTTGAGGACGTACTGGACGATGCTCGGGCCGTCGGTGCCCAGGGTCTGGTTCTTCAGGAACAGCCGGTGCAGCCGGCCCCAGCTCCAGGTGTCGATGTCCTTGCCGAGCTTGGCGGTCAGCTCCCAGCGCGCGTCGACCATGGCGCGGGCGAACAGCTCGTCCATGTTGTCGGCCTTGGGGCGGGTGCCGGACGCGGGCGTCTTCCACCAGTCGCTGTTCGGCTTGTCCATGAGGGTGCGGACCACCTCGAACCAGCGGTCGCCGCCGTCCGGCTGGGCCTGGGCGGCGTCGCGCTCGCCGCACTCGCGCACCTTGGTGTCGTCGTCGACCGGACCGGTGTTGTCGACCTTGTCGACCCACAAACACTGGCCCTTGACCCGCAGTTCCTTGGGCAGTTTGTTGCCGAAGGCGAGCTTGAGGATGTTGCGCCAGACCGAGTTGAAGTAGGCGGCGGCAGCGGAGTCGGCGTCCTGGGTGTAGTCCCAGCCCTCGAGGAGCTTCTGGGCTTGACGCACGTCCTTGTCGTCGAGGTTGATCTTCAGCAGCCTGGGCACCAGCAGCTTGGCGATCTCACTGCTGTTGTCCAGCTGCATCTGGCGCATGTCGTCGGTGGAGATCTTGCCGCCGTCCTTGATCTTCGACTCGATCAGGTCGGTGATGCGCTGGCTGCGGGTGCCGTAGCCCCAGTCCGTGGTGAGCGTGTAGGGGTACTTGTCCTTGTCGACCACGGCCTGGTTGGCGGTGACGATGTAGCCGCGCTTCGGGTCGTACTCGTAGGGCAGTTCGTCCTGCTTGATGTAGCCGGTCCACTGATACTTGGAGTCCCAGCCCGGCGCGGGGATGGAGCCGTCGTCGGCCGACGAGCGTGTGGGGATCCTGCCCGGCAGGGTGTAGCCGATGTGGTTCTTGGTGTCGGCGTAGACCAGGTTCTGCGAGGGCACGTCGAACTGGGCGGCCGCGTCGCGGAAGCTGCTCCAGTCGGACGCCTTGTCGAGGGCGAAGACGGCGTCCATGGTGGTGCCCGGTTCGAGCGCGGTCCACTTCAGGGCGACGCCGTAGCCGTCGCCGCGGTCGGGTGCGGCGGTGTCGACGGAGGCCTTCTTGCCGACCTTGACGAGTTCGTCGTTGCGGTCGGACAGCAGGGGCATGCCGTCGGCGGTCTGCCGTACGACGATCTTCTTCGACGTGCCGCCGGCGACCTTGATGGTCTCCTCGCGGCTCGTGAAGGGCTTGGTCTTGCCGTCGTACAGGTAGCCGTCGCCGGAGAGCTTCTCCAGGTAGAGGTCGGTGACGTCGACACCGGAGTTGGTCATGCCCCAGGCGATGTCGGCGTTGTGGCCGATTATCACGCCGGGCATGCCTGCGAAGGTGTAACCGGTGACGTCGTACTGGCACTTGCTGGAGACCGACGTGCAGTGCAGGCCCATCTGGTACCAGACGGACGGCAGCGAGGCCGACAGGTGCGGGTCGTTGGCGAGCAGCGGCTTGCCGGTGATGGTGTACTTGCCCTGGACGACCCAGGAGTTGGAGCCGATGCCCTGGCCGTTCACACCGACGGCCGTGGGGACGTTGTCCAGGACGTTGTAGAGGCCCGCCAGCTGGCTTGTGAGCGCCGAACCGGTGGCGGATGAGGTGGAGGAGCCGCTGGTGCCCGTCGAGGTCCCGGAGCCGCTTGTGGAGCCGCTCTGCTCGAACGTCTTGGTGAGCTGGTCGTACTGGCCCTCCTGGACGATCGCCTTGTTGCGGCTGTACGGGTAGTCCGGGTAGAGGTCCTTGATCTGCTGCGGGCCGAGGCGGCTGGTCATCAGGGCGCGGTCGATCTCGTCCTGCATGTTGCTGCGCAGGTCCCAGGCCATCGCCTTCAGCCAGGAGACCGAGTCGACGGGGGTCCACTGCTCGGGCTTGTAGTCGTTGGCGAAGCCGAGGGCCGCGTACTCCAGGGAGATGTCCTTGCCGTCCTTGCCGTCCAGGTAGGCGTTGACTCCCTTGGCGTACGCCTGGAGGTAATTCTTCGTCGCGTCCGACAGCTTGGTGTCGTACTCCTGCTTCGCCACCCGGTCCCAGCCCAGGGTGCGCAGGAACTCGTCGTCCTTCACCTGGCCCTTGCCGAACATCTCCGACAGGCGCCCGGACGTCATGTGGCGCCGCACGTCCATCTCGTAGAACCGGTCCTGCGCCTGGACGTAGCCCTGCGCCATGAAGAGGTCCGCGTCCGACGACGCGTAGATCTGCGGGATTCCGTTGCCGTCCCGCTTCACGGTCACGGGTCCTGAGAGGCCCTTGAGCGTGAGCGAGCCCTTGGTCTGCGGGAAGGACGCACGGACCGTGCTGATCGACCAGTACGCCCCGTAGGCGATGCCTCCGACGATGGCGAGAACGAGCACCAGAACGATCAGGCGGGCTTTGCGCCCCTTCTTCCTGCCGGACTTGCCAGGCTTGTCACCCGTTGTGGCGGTGGTGTTGGGGGGCATCGCTGTCCTTGCTGTCCTAACGCGAGCGGCAGGCGGTCCTGGAGTGCTGGAGCAACCATAGGCGCAGGGCCCCGCGCGCCTTGACGCGGAGTCGGGAACCGGCGGGCAGGGGCGTTCGATCTTGCCTCGCGAAGCGTCAAGAAAGCGTCAAGAGTTAGGTAAGGTAACGAAGTACTTGGGGTGCGGTGTGCCGTAGCCCCGGATCTTGTGTACGTGAGCTTCCGCGTCGCCCGCGCGCGAGCCGAGGGAGGGAATCGCCACTGACTGTCCACCACCTCAACCAGCTCCTGCTCGTCTGCTCCCTGGTCCTGCTCGTCGCCGTCGCGGCGGTCCGGATCTCCTCGCGCAGCGGGCTCCCCAGCCTGCTCGTGTACCTGGGGATCGGCGTCCTCATGGGCCAGGACGGCATCGGCGGCATCCACTTCAACAACGCCGAGCTCACCCAGGTCATCGGATACGCGGCCCTGGTCGTGATCCTGGCCGAGGGCGGTCTCGGCACGAAGTGGAAGGAGGTCCAACCGGTCCTGGCGTCCGCTTCCGTGCTGGCCCTGGTCGGGGTCGGCGTGAGCGTCGGGGTCACCGCGGCGGGCGCGCACTATCTGGTCGGGCTGGAATGGCGGCAGGCGCTCATCATCGGAGCGGTGGTGTCCTCGACGGACGCGGCGGCGGTCTTCTCAGTGCTCCGGCGCATTCCCCTTCCCGCGCGCGTGACGGGCATGCTGGAGGCGGAGTCAGGCTTCAACGACGCCCCGGTGGTCATCCTGGTCGTCGCCTTCTCCACCGCGGGCCCGGTCGAGCACTGGTACGTCCTGGTGGGCGAGATCGCCCTGGAACTAGCGATCGGCGCGGCCATGGGCCTCGCGGTCGGCTGGCTCGGCGCCTGGGGCCTCAGGCACGTCGCGCTGCCCGCCTCCGGCCTCTACCCGATCGCCGTGATGGCCATCGCGGTCACGGCGTACGCCGCCGGCGCGCTGGCGCACGGCAGCGGCTTCCTCGCCGTCTACCTCGCCTCCATGGTGCTCGGCAACGCCAGGCTGCCGCACTGGCCCGCCACGCGCGGCTTCGCCGAGGGACTCGGCTGGATCGCCCAGATCGGCATGTTCGTCCTGCTGGGTCTGCTGGTCACCCCGCACGAGCTCGGCGACGACATCTGGCCGGCCCTGATCATCGGGCTCGTGCTCACCATGGTGGCGCGGCCCCTGAGCGTGTTCGTCAGCCTCGCGCCGTTTCGCGTGCCCTGGCGGGAGCAGACCCTGATGTCCTGGGCCGGCCTGCGAGGCGCCGTCCCCATCATCCTGGCGACGATCCCCATGGTGAACGGCGTCGACACCAGCCACCGGATCTTCAACATCGTCTTCGTCCTGGTCGTCGTCTACACCCTCGTCCAGGGACCGACGCTGCCCTGGCTGGCCCGCAAGCTACGGCTCGGCGACGGCTCGGAGGCCGCCGACCTCGGCATCGAGTCCGCGCCCCTGGAGCGGCTGCGCGGGCACCTGCTGTCCGTCTCGATCCCCGAGGGCTCCCGGATGCACGGCGTCGAGGTCAACGAGCTGCGGCTGCCCGCAGGAGCCGCCGTCACCCTGGTCGTCCGCGAAGGAAAATCGTTTGTGCCCCTGCCCACGACGGTGCTGCGGCGCGGGGACGAACTCCTCGTGGTCGCCACCGACCCGGTGCGCGACGCCGCGGAGCGGCGGCTGCGCGCGGTCGGGCACGGGGGCAAGCTGGCGGGCTGGCTCAGCACGAACGGGACGGCGGGCGCGGGCCCGCCCTCCGGGCGGTGAACGCGGGCGCGCGCGGGACGGCCGCAGGCGTGCGCGACGGCGCGGGCGTGCGGAGCGGCTGCGGGCGTGCGGAGCGACGGCGGGCGCGGGGGTCGCGGGGCACGTGTTAAGGGTGCGTTTCGGGCGGTTCACGCCCCCGCCAATCCCAGGTGAACGACCGCCGTGGTACCCGTTTTCACAGGTGTACGAGGCGTTGAGCCCTGTACGATGAAAGCACCCTGATCGAACCAACTCTGCCTGACGCAGAGCTGGCGCGACCGTATGGCGGCCGGATCGCTCTTCGCAGCGGACACCGGTATCTACCGCAGTTCCGCGCAAGAGGACAGCTCTCGGCGCCCCCGCACGGGCGCGCTACCAGGCGGCAGAAAGGCACGGGCCGTGGCATCCACGGTCACCACCGAGCCGTCGGAGAACTCGGCGGCGCCGTCCCGCCCGGGGTACGGAAAGCTGCTGCGCACCCGCGGCGCCTGGACGTTCCTGCTCCCCGGTTTCGCGGCGCGCCAGCCGTTCGCGATGCTCACCATCTCCATCGTGCTGCTGGTGCAGCACACCACCGGCTCGTACGGCGCCGCGGGCGCCGCCGCGGCGGTCACCGGTGTCTCCATGGCGCTGTTCGCGCCCTACAGCGGCCGTCTCGCCGACCGCTACGGGCAGCGCGCGGTACTGCTTCCCGGAGTGCTGGTCCACACGCTGTCAGGTCTCGCCCTCACAGCGCTCGCGCTGGCGCACGCGCCCCTGTGGGCGCTGTTCGCGGCAGCCGTGCCGACCGGCGCCTCGGTGCCGCAGATCGGCCCCATGGTGCGCGCTCGCTGGGGCGTGAAGCTCCAGGGCTCACCCCTCATGTCCACCGCGGCCGCCTTCGAGTCCGTCACGGACGAGCTCACCTTCGTCTTCGGCCCGCTGCTCGCGACCGTCCTGTGCACCGCCGTGACCCCGGCCGCCGGTCTGGTCACGGAGGCCGCGCTCACCCTGGTCGGCGGTCTCCTCTTCGCGGCGCAGGACAGCACCCAGCCGCGGGTGACCGGCACCGGCCACGCGCGCGTGCAGCGCGTCTCCGCGCTCCGCGTCCCCGGCGTGCGTGTGCTGATCGTCGCCTTCCTCGGCATCGGGTCCGTCTTCGGCGGCATGCAGGTCTCCCTCGCCGCGTTCACCGAGTCGATCGGCGAGCCCGGCCTGAACGGCGTCCTGTACGGCACCTTCGCCGCGGGCAACATGCTCTCGGGCATCGTCTGCGGCGCGATCGCCTGGAAGGCCGCCCCGCACCGGCGCCTGGTCGTCGGCTACACGGCGCTCGCGCTGACCGCGTCGGCGCTGTGGACGTCCCACTCCGTGCTCCTCCTGGCCGGCCTCGGTCTCGTGGTCGGGATGTGCATCGCACCCGCGCTGATCACCGGCTACACGCTGGTCGAGGGCCTGGTCCCGGCCGGCGCCCGCACGGAGGCGTTCACCTGGCTGACCGGTGCGGTGGCGCTCGGCCAGGCGGCCGCGGTCACGGCCGCCGGACAACTGGAGGACCGCCTGTGGGGCGGCGCCGGGTTCCTGGTGCCGATGGCGGGCACGGTGCTCGCCCTGGTGACCCTTCTGGCACTGCGCTCGCGGCTCGTCACCCGGCCCCGGAACCGTACGGTCGCACGTGGCGTCGGTCACCGCGTACCGGTGGCGGTGGACTGATCCTCGGGAATACGTCACTATAGACCGTCGTTAGCACTCATCGAGTGAGAGTGCCAGGAGGAAGACAGTGCCGACCTACCAGTACCAGTGCACCGAGTGCGGCGAGGGCCTCGAGGCGGTGCAGAAGTTCACCGATGACGCCCTGACCGAGTGCCCCAACTGCGGTGGCCGCCTGAAGAAGGTGTTCTCCGCCGTCGGCATTGTCTTCAAGGGCTCGGGCTTCTACCGCAACGACAGCCGCGGCTCCTCGTCGGGCAGCAGCCCCACGACGAAGCCGTCGAGCTCCGGCTCGTCGTCCACGTCGTCCGACTCGAAGTCGGCGTCCTCGTCGGGCTCGTCGGGCTCGACGGGCTCGACGGGCTCGACGTCGTCGTCGGGCTCCGCCAGCAGCTCCGCCGCCTGAGGCTCCTCCTCCCGGACCCCGCCGTCGTGCGACGGCGGGGTCCGAGGTGTTCCGGGGCACCGGCTCCTGCGTGTTCCGGCGGCCAGCTAATGTGCTGGGCATGGTGAACGCAGAGATCGGCGTAATCGGCGGCTCCGGCTTCTATTCCTTCCTCGAGGACGTGACCGAGGTCCAGGTCGACACGCCCTACGGTCCGCCCAGCGACTCCCTCTTCCTCGGTGAGATCGCCGGCCGCCGGGTCGCCTTCCTGCCCCGCCACGGACGCGGCCACCATCTGCCGCCGCACCGCATCAACTACCGGGCCAACCTCTGGGCGCTGCGCTCCCTCGGCGTGCGCCAGGTGCTGGGCCCGTGCGCGGTGGGCGGTCTGCGCCCCGAGTACGGTCCGGGCACGCTGCTCGTGCCGGACCAGTTGGTGGACCGCACGAAGTCCCGGGCGCAGTCGTACTTCGACGGGCTGCCGCTGCCCGACGGCGCCGTGCCGAACGTGGTGCACGTGTCCCTGGCCGACCCCTACTGCCCCACGGGGCGCGCCGCGGCGCTGAAGGCGGCCCGGGGCCGGGACTGGGAGCCGGTGGACGGGGGCACGCTGGTCGTGATCGAGGGACCGCGCTTCTCGACCCGCGCCGAATCGCTGTGGCATCAGGCGCAGGGCTGGTCCGTGGTGGGTATGACCGGCCATCCGGAGGCGGCGCTCGCCCGTGAACTGGAACTGTGCTACTCGTCGTTGACGCTGGTCACCGACCTGGACGCGGGCGCCGAGACCGGTGAGGGCGTCTCGCACGACGAGGTGCTGCAGGTGTTCGCGGCGAACGTGGACCGGCTGCGGGGTGTGCTGTTCGACGCGGTGGCGGCCCTGCCGGAGAACGCGGCACGGGACTGCCTGTGCACAAACGCGCTCGGCGGTATGGACCCGGGGTTCCCACTGCCGTAGCGCGGCCCGCTGGGCGGTCCCGAGCGCCCGGCTCCTGTGGAAAAACGGGCGGAACTCCTCCTTCGGGTGGCGGAGTTGTCCACAACCCGTGGGTAGCCCACCGGCTCCGGCGCGTTTCGGCGCGAGGCCTCATCGTGGCCTCGCAAGCCGATTCCTCGTCGCAGGTGGTGATCCACATGTCCGTTCCCCCACCCTCGTCTCCCGCCTTCCCTCCTCCCCTTCGTGTCCCGCGCCCGCTGGGCGGGGACGCCCCCGCCACCTGTGAGGTCCCGCACTTCGAGCCGGTGCGCGTACGCGGCGGAAGGTACGGGCTGGGGCGGCTGTTCCAGCACCGCGGGCGGGCCCTCGCGGCCGCCCTGGCGGTCACGGCGGCGGCGCTGGTCGCGGCCGGACCCCGTGCCGCCACGGATCCTCAGCGCGCCGAGCGGCCCCGGAAGCATCCGGTCACTCAGCCGGTACGCCGGCACGCCCCGCCCGTGGACATGGTGACGGCGCCGGTGCGGATCGCCGACGCCGCCACGGTCCGGTTGCTGCGCCCGGGCGACCGGGTGGACGTCATCGCCGCCGGGGATCCCGCGACGGGCGGGGACGCCCGGGTGATCGCGCGCGGGGTGCGCGTGACGGAGTTGCCGGAGCCGGTCGTGGGGACCTCGGAGAGCGGGGCGCTGGTCGTGCTCTCGGTTCCGCGTGCCGCCGCGACACGGCTGGTCGGCGCGAGCGCCACGGCCCGGCTGGCGGTGACGTTGTGCTGAACAGCCTGGGGAGATTTCTTGGCCGAATCCTGTCAAGTCCCTCGTTCGAGCTATCGGATTGGGCTCAATGGGCGCACGGTGACGTAGGTTGCGGAGGGCTTTGTTCCACACCCTGTGCATGCGAGGAGAGTCCCCGAGGTGAGCGAGAAGAAGGAACCGGGCATCTGGCACGGCTTCAAGGCCTTCCTGATGCGTGGCAACGTCGTCGATCTGGCAGTCGCGGTGGTCATCGGCGCCGCCTTCACGAACATCGTCAACTCGGTGGTGAAGGGGCTCATCAACCCGCTGGTCGGCGCGATCGGCACCCAGAACCTCGACAGCTACAGCACGTGCCTGAAGGAACCGTGCACGCTGAACCCGGACGGCACGGTGAGGAGCGGTATTCAGATCATGTGGGGCTCCGTCCTGGGAGCCACGCTGAGCTTCGTGATCACCGCGGCGGTCGTGTACTTCCTGATGGTCCTGCCGATGGCGAAGTACCTGGCCCGGGTGGAGGCCCGCAGGAGGGCGAAGGAGGGCACGCGCGAGGTCGTCGAGGTGACCGAGCTGGAGGTGCTGAAGGAGATACGCGACGCGCTGGTCGCGCAGCGCGGGTCCGGGCACAACGAGCGCTAGCGGCGCTGCCGCGGGCGGTCCGGGCGACGGCGCGGGCCGCTCGGAGGTGGTGGGTCCGGGCGACGGCGCGGACGGCTCAGATGTGGTGGGGCGGCTTCTCGTCGAGGAAGCGCTTGAGGTCGGCCGCGGAGTCGCCCTCCGGGCGATCGCCCCAGCCGCGGTCCGTGTCGTCCGACGACTGCCGGTCCAGCGGGTCGTCGAAGATCAGCGCGGCCTTCGGGTCGCGCGGCTCGGGCTCGGGGGCGGCTGTGCTCATGCCTCAAGGGTACGGTCCGCACGATTCCGGCCCGGCCGAGGCATCCGAAGGCCCCGGGCCTGCCGCCCGGCCTGACCGGGCCGAGGCCGAAGATGTCGTGGCCGTGGGAGAGGGCGACGAGCCCGAGTCCTTCGTGGGCCCGGATCTGCTCACCGGATTCCGCGCGTTCCTGGACGAGCAGGTCAGGGGGCTGTTCGAGAGCGTGGAGCCGGCCCCCGGCGCCACGACGGCCCCCGAGCCGTGCCCGGATGCCGTCCAGGCGGTCGCCGGCGTTGCCCGCCCGGGCGTCGCCCGTGCCCGCGTGCACACCGTCCGGCCGGCGGTCCCGAGGGGACCGCACCCGCACCCCTCTCCGCTGGGGAACACGCTCGTGAACTCATTCACAAGCTTTCGGTGCCCTTTTCTGCTGTGCTGGACGCATGACGTCGAGTTCCGTTCCGGCGCCCGCCACCCAGGGCGCATCCCACCCCCTTCGGCCGCTGCGCCGGCTCACCGCGCGCGGGCGCGACGAAGCCCACCGCGTCGCCTCGCCGCTCGAGCTCTTCTTCGACCTGTGTTTCGTGGTGGCCATCGCGCAGGCGGGTGCGGAGCTGGTGCGCGCCGTCGCGGAGGGCCATCCCGGCGAGGGCATCCTGAACTACGCGATGCAGTTCTTCGCCATCTGGTGGGCCTGGATGAACTTCACCTGGTTCTCCTCGGCGTACGACAACGACGACGCGCTCTACCGGGTCGTCACCCTGATCCAGATCGCCGGCGTCCTGGTGCTGGCGGCCGGTATCTCGCAGGCCTTCACGGACCACGACTACATGATGGTCTGGCTGGGCTACGTGATCATGCGGCTGGCGATGGCCGCGCAGTGGCTGAGAGCCGCGCGATCGGCCGAGGGCGCGGAGCGGACGATGGCGCTCCGGTATGCGGGCGGTGTGCTGCTGTGCCTGGTCGGCTGGCTCGGTCTGGTACTGCTGCCGGAGCACGCGCGCCCGTGGGTGTTCCTGGTGATGGCGGTCGCCGAGATGTGTGTGCCGTTGTACGCGGAGAAGGACTACGCCACCTCCTGGCATCCGCACCACATCGCCGAACGCTACGGACTGTTCACGATCATCGTGCTCGGGGAGACGATCGCGGCGGCCACCGTCGCCGTGAAGTCGGCCGTGGCCGAGCATGACGCGCTGGGCGAGCTGCTGCCGATCGCGACGGGCGGCCTGCTGATCGTCTTCTCCGCGTGGTGGATCTACTTCGTGGTGCCGATCCACGGCCATCTGCGCTCCAACAGGCAGTCGTTCCTGTGGGGTTACGGCCACTACCTGATCTTCGCTTCGGCGGCGTCGATCGGCGCGGGCCTGGAGGTGGCCGTCGAGCAGGCGGTCGGCAAGGCGCACATCTCGACGCTGGCCGCCTCGGCGGCCGTGACCCTGCCGACGGCGCTGTACCTGCTGACCGTGTGGGCGCTGCACTCGCGCTACTTCAAGGTCGGCATCGCCCAGCAACTGGTGCTGCCGGTGGCGGCGCTGCTGGTGATCTGCTGCACCTTCCTGGACGAGTGGGCGGTGCCGGCGGCGGGCCTGGTTTCGGCGCTGTCGGTGGCGGCCGGGACGAGCCTGACGGCGCGCACGGCCGGCCGCGAGCGCCCGGCGGACGCCACCGCGGCCGCCTCCTGACGCTCCGGGGCCACGGCGGACTGGGTCAGACTGGCCGTCATGACAGTTGACGCATTGACGGACGTGGCCGGGCTGCGGGTGGGGCACGCGACTCGCAGCGGCGGCGGCTGGCTCACCGGCACCACGGTGGTCCTCGCTCCCGAGGGCGGCGCGGTCGCCGCGGTGGACGTGCGCGGCGGCGGTCCAGGCACCAAGGAGACGGACGCGCTCGATCCGCGCAACCTGGTGCAGCGGGTGGAGGCGATCGTGCTCACGGGCGGCAGCGCCTACGGGCTCGACGCGGCATCCGGGGTGATGGCCTGGCTGGAGGAGCGGGGGCGCGGGGTGCGGGTGGGGGCGGATCCTGCGCACGTGGTGCCGGTGGTGCCCGCCGCCTGCGTCTTCGACCTGGGGCGGGGCGGTGACTTCCGGGCCCGGCCGGACGCGGCCACGGGGCGTGCGGCGGTGGAGCAGGCCGCGGCGAGCGCGCTCGGGGCACCGGTGCGGGAGGGGTGCGTGGGGGCCGGTACGGGCGCCACGGCCGGGGCGCTGAAGGGCGGGGTGGGCAGCGCGAGCGCGGTGCTGGACTCGGGGATCACGGTGGCCGCGCTGGTGGTGGCCAACGCCGCCGGCGCGGTGATGGATCCGGAAACGGGCGCGCTGTACGGAGAGTTGTTCCAGGGGCGCGTGGAGTACCCCGAGGAGCGGGTGCACGAGGCCGCGGGCCGGCGGCTCGCCGAGACCGCCTCCGACAACGGCCTACCGCCGCTCAACACCACACTCGCGGTGGTGGCGACCGATGCCGGCCTCTCCAAGGCGCAGGCGCAGAAGCTGGCCGGGACGGCGCACGACGGGATCGCGCGTGCCGTGCGGCCGGTGCACCTGCTGCACGACGGGGACACGGTGTTCGCGCTGGCGACGGGCGCGCGCACGCTCGACGAGAGCCCTCTGGCGCTGAACGACATCCTCGCGGCCGGCGCGGACCTGGTGACGCGCGCCATCGTGCGCGCCGTACGGGCCGCCGAGTCCGTGGACGGGCCGGGCGGAGTGTGGCCGTCCTACGGGGAGTTGTACGGGGCGCGGTGACAGCGGCGAGGGGCGCGCCCGACTCTGGGCCGCCCCGCTGATTGTCCCGGTTCTGTCACGTGATGGCGTTCATGGCCGTTCGGGGGAACCCCAACCCGCGCCTGCGCCCTCTTTCTCCACGCATTGGAGCAGATCACTCACATCACAAGAACCTGGAGCAGCCCGTGACAAGGCCGGACATTGCAGCGCGGCGCGCACTGGGGGCCTGTGCCGCCCTGATGGTCGGCGCCCTCACCCTGACCGCCTGCGGCGGCAACGCCAACGCCAAGAGCAACGACAGCAAGGGCGGGCAGGACGGCGCCGCCAGGACCTCGGCCGCGAAGATCGTGATCTCGGCGAAGGACGGTTCGACCGGCGCGTCCATCAACACGACCGGCGTGCAGGTCAGCGACGGCAAGCTGACCGACGTGAAGATGACCGTGGCGGGGTCGGGACAGGCCGTGAACGGCACCGTCTCGGCGGACGGCGGCACCTGGAAGCCTAAGGGGCAGCTGGAGCGCGGCACGAAGTACGAGATATCGGTCACCGCCAAGGATTCCAAGGGGCTCACGGCGGCGGCCAACTCCATCTTCACCACCGTCAATTCGGCGAACAGTTACATCGGGACGTACACGCCGGACAACGGGGCGACGGTCGGTGCGGGGATGCCGGTGTCGTTCAACTTCGACAAGGTCATCAGCGACAAGAAGGCCGTGCAGTCGCACATCACGGTCACCTCCGGCAGCGGCCAGCAGGTGGTGGGGCACTGGTTTGGGTCGCAGCGGCTGGACTTCCGGCCGCAGGCGTACTGGAAGGCCGGCTCCAAGGTCACGATGAAGATCGACCTGGACGGGGTCGAGGGCGCGAACGGCGTCTACGGGGTGCAGAAGAAGACGGTGACCTTCACCGTCGGGCGTTCGCAGGTCTCCACGGTCGACGCGAACACGCAGACCATGACGGTGGTGCGGGACGGCAAGACGCTCAAGACGGTGCCGGTGTCGACGGGCAGCCCGCAGCACACGACGTACAACGGGCAGATGGTGATCTCCGAGAAGTTCATCCAGACCCGGATGAACAGTCAGACGGTCGGCCTGGGCGGGGAGTACGACATCCCGGACGTGCCGCACGCGATGCGGCTGACGTCGTCGGGGACGTTCATCCACGGCAACTACTGGTACAACAAGGGCAACCCGCCGTTCGGACGCCAGGGCACCAGCCACGGCTGTGTGGGGCTCGCGGACGCACACGGCGCGCAGGGGGACACGACGGCCAAGTGGTTCTACGACAACTCCCTCATCGGGGACGTCGTGATCGTGAAGAACTCTCCCGACAAGACCGTGCAGCCGGACAACGGGCTCAACGGCTGGAACCTGTCGTGGAGCGAGTGGACCGCCGGAAGCGCCGTCTGACAGGCGGGTTTTGACAGATCGTCGGGTCGCGCGGGAACTTTTCGCGCGGCCCGCGCGTTTTTCCGGCGTACGTTTTCTCGGTTCCCGGACATGATGTCCGACCGAGGAGCTACGGTATGCACCCACAAGGTGACATGCAGCAACGCCGGGAGAAACCTTGAGCGTTCCGTACGAGACGGCAGCGTGCGAGCCAGCCGAGTCGCCCGAGTCTCCGGAGGAGCATCTCGCGCGGCTCCTCGGCCGTGCCCTGAACTCCTTCGAACTGCCCGACGAGGCGATAAGGCAGCTGGACTGCGCGCTGGCGCACGACAGTTCGCTGCACTCCGCGCACCACAGCGCGGGGCTGCACCGGGAGACGTACCGGCACACCTGGCTGCTCGCCGACGGATCGGCGGTCACCCTGTGGGAGCTCGTGCACAACACCGCGCCGGGCAGCGACCCGCAAGCGGAGGTGTACGTCGACGAGGAGGAGCTGCGGGCGGCGACGGCGCGGCTGCCGTTGCCGCAGGACACCCCGGACTTCGAGCTGCCGGTGCTGATGACGCTCGCGGCGGTCCCCGAACCCCGGCACGCGTATGTGCCGGACGACTCGGCGGACCACGCGCGCCGGCTTCTGCGCCGTGCGGAGAACCCCGACCGGCCGGGGGCGGAGACTGCTCAGATGCTGACGGCGGCGTTCGCGCACCAGATCACCCAGGCGTTCGGGCGGCCGGGGCAGGCGGGACGGGGCGGCCTGATCTTCTCGCTCTACGAGCACGCGTTCCTGCTGAGTGACGGCCGGGAGCTGTCCCTGTGGGAGGTCGAGCACACGGCGACGCCCGACGGCCGGCACATGTGCGAGGTATACCCGACGCAGAACGCGGCCCGTGAGGCGATGGAGCGGCGAGCAGCGCGGCGGTCCTGACCCCACCGCGCGGCGCCTCAGCGGCCGCCGAGTCGGCGTACCAGGCCGGCGAAGGCGTCCCGTTCCGCCGGGGTGAGTTCCACGGACTCCCGTGGCGGGCCGGCCTGGAGCTGGTGCGGGTGGACGGGGAGGACGGGGGCCGTGTGCCAGGCGTTGGCGTCGCGGCGGGTGTGGCGCAGCACGCGCATCAGGACCACCACCCAGCCGACGGTCGCCAGGGCGAGGGCGGTCACTCCGATCAGCTGGAGGGGCGCGACGTGCTCAGGCATGCGCCCCAGTACACACCACGGTCCGGGACTTTAGCCCCGGACCGTGACGTATCTCGCAGGTGCCGTGAACAACTCACAGCGAATCAAAGGGACAAGAGGGTGCGGGTGATCAGGCCGCGACGGGCTGCTTGGTCTCCTTCGTGGTGGCCGGGCCGGCGGCGGTGGCGCCCGCCGGGGTCTGCGGGGCCGGCTTGCGCAGGCCCTTCAGGATGACGACCAGGGCTGCGGTGACACAGACGCCGGCGGCGATGGCGATCAGGTAGAGGAACGGGTTGCCGATCAGCGGGACCACGAAGATGCCGCCGTGCGGGGCGCGCAGGGTGGCGCCGAAGGCCATCGACAGGGCGCCGGTGACCGCGCCGCCGACCATCGAGGACGGGATGACGCGCAGCGGGTCGGCGGCCGCGAACGGGATCGCGCCCTCGGAGATGAAGGAGGCGCCAAGGACCCAGGCGGCCTTGCCGTTCTCGCGTTCGGTCTCGGTGAAGAGCTTGCCGCGCACGGTGGTGGCCAGGGCCATCGCCAGCGGCGGGACCATGCCGGCCGCCATGACCGCCGCCATGATCTTCATCGCGGATTCACTGGGGTTGGAGACCGCGATACCGGCGGTGGCGAAGGTGTACGCGACCTTGTTGACCGGCCCGCCGAGGTCGAAGCACATCATCAGGCCGAGCAGGGCGCCGAGCAGGACGGCGTTGGTGCCGGTGAGGCCGTTCAGCCAGTCCGTCATGCCCTTCTGGGCGGACGCGATGGGTTTGCCGATCACCACGAACATCAGGAAGCCGACGATCGCCGAGGAGATCAACGGGATCACCACCACCGGCATGATGCCGCGCAGCGCCGCTGGGATGTTGACCTTCTGGATGCCCATCACCACCGCACCGGCGATCAGACCGGCCGCCAGACCGCCGAGGAAACCGGCGTTGATGGTGAGGGAGATCGAGCCGCCGACGAAGCCGGGGACCAGGCCCGGCCGGTCCGCCATGCCGTAGGCGATGTAGCCCGCCAGGACCGGGACGAGGAAGGCGAACGCCACGCCGCCGATCTGGAAGAACAACGCGCCCCAGCTGTCCGTCTGCGTCCACACGAAGTGGTCCATGACCGACGGCGCCTTGTTGATCTTGTAGCCGCCGATCGCGAAACCGATGGCGATCAGCAGACCGCCCGCCGCGACGAACGGGACCATGTAACTCACGCCGGACATCAGCCATTTGCGCAGCTTGGTGCCGTAGCCCTCGCCGGCGTCCCCGGCGCGCTCGACCGGCGTGGCCGGCGCGGAGCCGGAGGTCGCCTCACCGCGGGCGGCCTTCTCACGGACCTCGCCGATCAGTTCGGCGGGGCGGTTGATGCCCGCCTTCACTCCAACGTCGACGGTCGGCTTGCCGGCGAAGCGGTCCTTGTCGCGCACGGGCACGTCGTGCGCGAAGATCACGCCGTCCGCCGCCGCGATGACCTTGGGGTCGAGCCGGGTGAAGCCGGCCGAGCCCTGCGTCTCGACGACGAGTTCGATGCCCGCCTCGCGGCCCGCGTTCTCCAGGGACTCGGCAGCCATGTAGGTGTGGGCGATGCCGGTGGGGCAGGAGGTGACGGCGACGATACGGAAGGGACGCTGACCCGAGCCCGAGCCCGAGCCCGCATCGGTGGCCGAGCCCGCGTCCGTGCCGGCCGCTGCGGTGCCGGCGGAGGCCGCCACCGGCGCCGCAGCGGTGTCCTGGGAGGCGCTCACGGCGCCCTCGGGGGCACGCGCGGCACCGTCCGCGCCCGCGCCAGCGGCGCTTTCCGCGCCGGACGCGCCGGTCGCAGAGCTCGCGCTACCGGCGCCCTCGACCGCCTGCGCGCCCCCAACGGCCCCGGCGCCCGTAGCGGCCTCCGCGCCCTTCGCGGGTGTCTCGTCCCCGCGGATCAGCGCCGCAGCCGTCTCCGCGTCGCCCACCGACCGCAGCGCGTCCGTGAACTCGCCGTTCATCAGCTGGCGCGCCAGTGAGGAGAGGATCGTGAGGTGGGCGTCGTCGGCGCCGGCGGGGGCCGCGATCAGGAAGATGAGGTCGGCGGGGCCGTCCGCCGCGCCGAAGTCGATGCCGGCGGCGCTGCGTCCGAAGGCGAGCGTCGGCTCGGTGACGTGGGCGCTGCGGCAGTGCGGGATGCCGATGCCGCCGTCGAGCCCGGTCGGCATCTGGGCCTCGCGGGCGGCCACGTCGGCGAGGAAGTCCTCCAGGTCGGTCACCCGGCCCAGGGCCACCATGCGCTCGGCGAGGGCGCGCGCCGCCGCTTGCTTGGTATCGGCGGACAGGTCGAGATCGACCAGGTCCGCGGTGATCATGTCGCTCATCGCGGGCTCCTATGCACGCGTATCGCCCGGGGTGTGGGGTGGGCGGTTTCGGGGACGGGGGTGCCGTGGGGGGCGGGGTGGGGGACGGGGCCGGGGAAGCCCCGCCTCCCGGGGACGGTGGGGCGGCTCAGGGTGCCCCGCCGGCCCGTCGGCGCGGCGAGTAACGAGGGACCTCGCCACTCCTGGGCCGGTTGTCGGCGGGCGGCGCCGGGGAGAAGCGCGGCGGCGTGCAGGATCGTACGAGGGTTCATGACACCGGCTCCGTCAGTTCGCGGTCGACGGGGACGCGGTCGGTGACGGTCACCGCCGTGGGGTCCAGGTCGGCGGGGGTGGGCATCACGCTGCCGGGCAGCTGGACGGCGGCGGCGCCGTGGGCGACGGCGGAGGCGAGGGCCTCGGGGCCGCTGCCGCCGGCGATGAGGAAACCGGCGAGGGAGGAGTCGCCGGCTCCGACGTTGCTGCGGACGGTGCCCACGCGGGCGCTCGCGAACCAGGCGCCCGTGTCCTCCACGAGGAGCTGGCCGTCGGCGCCCAGGCTGGCGAGGACGGCGCGTGCGCCCATGCCGCGCAACTCCTCGGCCGCCTTCAGCGCGTCGCCGACCGTCGCCAGGGGGCGCCCGACGGCCTCCGCGAGCTCCTCGGCGTTCGGCTTCACCACGTCCGGGCGCTCGCGCAGCGCTTCGAGCAGCGCGCGCCCCGAGGTGTCCAGCGCGATGCGCGCGCCCCCAGCGTGCGCCCGGGCGACCACATCGGCGTACCAGGACGGCGCGAGCCCCCGGGGCAGGCTCCCGCAGCACGCGAT
Organism: Streptomyces sp. NPDC005866; assembly: GCF_040629895.1. NCBI lineage: Bacteria > Bacillati > Actinomycetota > Actinomycetes > Kitasatosporales > Streptomycetaceae > Streptomyces > Streptomyces sp. NPDC005866. The sequence goes on along the minus strand of NZ_JBEXWP010000004.1, from coordinate 300,117 downwards.
CCAGTCCGCGTCACGCGACTGCTCGCGCACCGTCTCCAGGAGCAGTTCCTGCTCCGCCCGCGAGAGTTCCGGACCCGGCGCGTTGATCTTGGTGAGCACCCCGTCGGACTCCGCGAGGGCGATGTTCGAGCGGGTGGCTCCGGTGACCGGGACCGGCGCCACCTCGATGCCCTGCGCGTCGAGCAGATCGGCGACGAGCGCCCCCGGCGCACCACCCAGGGGCAGCACGGCGACCGTGCGCCGGCCGGCGGCCGCGACGGCGCGTGAGACGTTCACGCCCTTGCCGCCCGGGTCCATGCGTTCGCCGGTGGCGCGGATGACCTCGCCGCGCTCCAGGGAGGGGACCTCGTAGGTGCGGTCGAGGGAGGGATTGGGGGTGACGGTGAGGATCACGGCCGTACCGCTCGCGCTGTCCTTGGTGCTCATGCTCGTACTACTTCCGTGCCGCCGCGCTCGATGGCGGCGGCGTCGTCGGGGCTCAGCCCGCTGTCGGTGATCAGCAGGTCCACGTCGCTCAGGTCGCCGAAGCGGGCGAAGTGCTCCTGGCCGTGTTTGACGGAGTCGGCGAGCAGGACCACCCGGCGGGCCGCGGCGACGGCCGCCCGCTTGACCGCGGCCTCGGCGAGGTCGGGGGTGGTGAGGCCGTGGTCGGTGGAGAAGCCGTTGGCGGCGACGAAGAGGACGTCGGCGCGGATCTCGCCGTACGCGCGGAGCGCCCAGGCGTCCACGGCGGCGCGCGTGCGGTGCCGTACGCGCCCCCCGACCAGGTGGAGCTGGATGCCCGGGTGGTCGGCGAGGCGGGCCGCGATCGGCAGGCTGTGCGTGACGACGGTGAGGGACGCCTCCAGCGGGATGGCCGCGGCGACGCGGGCGACCGTCGTACCGGCGTCGAGGATCAGGGTGCCCTCGGTCGGCAGTTCCGAGAGAGCGGCCTTGGCGATGCGGTCCTTCTCGTCGGCGGAGGTGGACTCGCGTTCGGCGAGGTCCGGCTCGAAGTCGAGGCGGCCGGCCGGGATGGCACCGCCGTGCACCCGGCGGACGAGGCCGGCGCGGTCGAGGGTCTTCAGATCGCGGCGGATCGTCTCCGCCGTGACCTGGAACTCCTCGGCGAGCGAAACGACATCCACCCGGCCGCCGTCACGGGCGAGCCGGAGGATCTCCTGCTGCCGCTCCGGTGCGTACATGCCCTGCGCCTCCGCTCCAAGATACGTCCGGTTGATATCCGGTCATGTCCGACTGCGTCTGACTCGTGTCCGAGTTTGTGGTTTCGCTTGGAGGCTACGCCCGGATTTCCAGAAAGTAAACAGGTTCGGGCCTTAATCGGGCGTGATCGGACTTCGATGCTGTTCAGAGGGGGCGAGGGGCACTTGCATCGCGCATGTGGAAGGGCCCGACACCTCCCGGTGCCGGGCCCTTCGCCAGATCACGCTCAGACACGCGCCCAGGCGGCCTCACGCGGACTCAAGGCGGACTCACGCGGGCTCACGCGGGCTCAGTGGACGAGCTCGCGCTCATTCTCCGGTCGCGCCGGGAGCGGCTCCCGCGTGCCGGCGCCCTCCAGGTGCTGCGCGGGGCGCTTCGGCAGGGCGGACATCAGCAGGAACATCACGGCCATGACGCCGGCCACCCAGAGCAGCGCGTGCTGGAAGGCGTTCGCGAAGGCCGGGCCGAGCCGGGCGGGGGTCAGGCGGTCGTCGATGACGCCGAAGAAGACGACCGAGACCAGGCCGAGGCCAAGCGCGTTGCCCATCTGCTGCACGGTGTTGATCAGGCCGGAGGCGGACCCGGCGTGCTCCCGCGGCACCTCCGACAGCACCGCGTCGGTCAGCGGGGCGACGATCAGGCCCATGCCCACGCCCATCACGACCAGCGGCAGGGCCATCTGCCAGGAGGCGATGGCGAGGCCGTAGCGGTCGGACTCCCAGATGTAGAGCAGCACGCCGAGGCCCATCACCAGGGCGCCCGCCTGGAGCACCTTGCGGCCGAAGCGCGGGACCAGTTTCTGCACGGACAGGCCGGCCGCGACGGAGACGGCGATCGAGAACGGCACCCCGGTCAGACCCGCGTGCAGGGGGCGCCAGCCGAGGCCGACCTGCATGTACAGCGTCCAGACCAGGAAGAAGATGCCGAGCGCGACACCGAAGACGGTCTGCACGGCGATGCCCGCGGCGAAGCTCTTCACCCTGAACAGGGACGGTTCGATGAGCGGGGAACTGTCGCGGGCGGCCTTGCGGCGTTCGTACGCCACCAGCGCGCCGAAGACGACGAGCGCCCCGGCCATCGACGCGTACCCCCACAGCGGCCAGCCCAGCTCGCGGCCGCGGGTCAGCGGGTAGAGCAGCATCAGCAGGCCGAGGGTGACCAGGGCGACACCGACGAGGTCCAGTTTCAGGGCGTGCGGGGCCTTGGATTCGCTGATGTAACGACGGCCGAGGAGGAGGGCGGCGGCGCCGACCGGGAGGTTGATGAGGAAGATCGGGCGCCATTCGAGGCCGAAGAGGTTCCACTCCGTGAGGAGGGCGCCGAGCAGCGGACCGGAGACCGCGCCCAGGCCGACGATCGCGCCGAACATGCCGAAGACCTTGCCGCGTTCGTGCGCCGGGAAGGTGGCGTGCACGATCGACAGGACCTGCGGGACCATCATCGCGGCCATGCCGCCCTGCAGGATGCGGGAGGCGACCAGCATCTCCGGGTTGGCGGCGAAGCCGCACAGGGCCGAGGCGAGGGTGAAGCCGCCGACACCAATGAGAAAGACTCGTTTGCGGCCGTGAATGTCGCCGAGTCGGCCGCCGGTGATCAGGCCGGCCGCGAAGGCCAGGGCATAGCCGGCGGTTATCCACTGGATCTGGCTGAAGGAGGCGTGGGCGCTCCGCCGGATGGACGGGATGGCGATGTTGACGATCGTGACGTCGACCAGGTCCATGAAGGCGGCGGTCATGACGATGGCCAGGGCGAGCCAGCGGTGCGCTCCGCCGTAAGCGGCCGAGGATTCGAGCGCCGTCGAGGTGAGTGTGGTCTGTCGGTCATCGGCGGGCGGTGGCTGAGCGTGCGGCGCCCCGCGCCCCTGCCGGGCGCTGATGTCGCTGGAGGTCATGTCGCTGGAGGTCATGTCGGCAAGCTAGGGGCACATTAGGCCAGATCCCGTCCTAGTCGGCTGGCATGCTCGGACGCATGACAACGGATACTCCGGCTCGGCTTCTGCAGCTTCTCTCCCTTCTCCAGACGCCCCGTGAGTGGCCCGGTGGTGAGCTGGCCGGTCGGCTCGGGGTGTCCCGGCGCACCGTGCGGCGGGACATCGACCGGCTGCGGGAGCTGGGGTATCCCGTGGAGGCCAGCAAGGGGGCCGACGGCGGGTACCGGCTGGTCGCCGGGAAGGCGATGCCGCCGCTGCTCCTCGACGACGAGGAGGCGGTGGCCATCGCGGTCGGGCTGCGGGCCGGGGCGGGGCATGCCGTGGAGGGGGTGGACGAGGCCTCCGTGCGAGCGCTGGCGAAGCTGGAGCAGGTGCTGCCGACCCGGCTACGGCACCGGGTGACCACGCTTCAGGCCGCGACCACGCCGCTGACCAGTGGGGACGGGGCGAGTATCGCGCCGGAGACGCTGACCGTGATGGCGTCGGCGGTGGCGGGGCGGGAGCGGTTGCGCTTCGCCTACCGGGCGGCGGACGGAAGCCAGACGCGGCGGCAGGCCGAGCCGTACCGGCTGGTGTCGACCGGGCGGCGGTGGTACCTCGTGGCGTACGACCTCGATCGCGACGACTGGCGGACGTTCCGGGTCGACCGGGTGAGCGAGCCGTTCGCGACCGGGGCGAGGTTCGCTCCGCGGGAGATGCCGACGGGGAGTGCGGCGGAATATCTGCGGCGGTCGATCCAACGGCAGCAGGAGAGCTACGAGTTCGTGGTCGCGTTCGCCGGGACGGTGGAGGAGGTGGGCGCTAGGGTGCCGCGGTGGCTGGGGGCGCCGCTGGACGAAGGGGGCGGATGGTGCGTGGTGCGGGGGACTACCGGGGATCCGATGGACTGGCTGGCGGTGCGGTTGGTGATGGCGGGGTGTGAGTTCCTGGTGCGGGAGCCCCCGGAACTCGTGGAGTGCGTACGGGAGTTGGGGGGCCGGCTGGTTCGGGCTGGTGGCGGTGCCTGAGTGGGTGGGCGGGGGCACCTGCCAGGCCATTGAGGCACCGAGGAGGGCACGACTGCCCGCGGCCAGGTTGAGCACCCGTGCCGACTACGCCTACGCCTGCTCCCCCCAGGCGAACCCCCGCAGATCCCCCAAGTTCCGCAGCGCCAGCGCCGCCGGTCCCTCCGCACCCGACGGGGACGCCGTGCCCGCGGCCCAGGACTCCACCGCCACTCGGACCGCCGCGCTGGCCACCGCCGAGGCGAAGCGGAGGTGGGGGGTGGGGGCGACGTTGTCGGGTGCGGTGTCGGGTGTGATGCCCCGTGCGGTGTCGGGTGTGATGCCGGGTGCGGTGTCGGTTGCGGTGTCGGGTGTGATGCCGGATGCGCTGCCGCGTGCGGTGCGCTCCGCCAGGATCGTCATCAGGAGGTCCTCCGAGGACTGGCAGACCTCCGCCCACACCTTGCGCAGGGCCGGGCTGGTGCCGGCGAGGCGGATCAGCGTGCGGACCCATTCCCAGGACGCCGCGGAGACACCCACGCCGGGGCTCAGGGTGTGGTGGACGGCGTGTTCGAGGGCCTCAGGGACCGAGAGGGCCGCCGGGGCCGCCCGTACGGCCTCTGCCCAGCGCTGGGCGCCCGCCGCGTAGAGCGGGGCGACCGCTTCCTCCTTCGTGGCGAAGTAGCGGTAGAACGTGCGGGGGGCGATGCCCGCGGCCTGTGCGATGTCCTCGGCGCGGGTGGCCCGCAGGCCCTGCCGTACGAAGAGGCCCGCGGCCGCGCGGGCGATCTCCATCCGGGTCTCCGCCTTGCGCCGCTCCGTCAGGGAGACACCGGAAGGATCCTGCCGGGGGGTGTTGCCGGCGGTGCTGGGGGTGCTCACTTCGGCAGGCTATGCCTCTGTGGCAGAATCTGCCATCCGGTGGTTCACCCCGTGGTTCAGGTACGGGGTGAGCCACCGTTCCAGCATGTCGGGGAGAGCCAGAGCCCGGCAAACGAGCCGGGCGATGCCCGAGCGATGCCGAGCGATCGCCGAGCAATGCAAGCAATGCCGAGCCGGGCGTTGCCAAGTAGCCGAGCCGAGCATCGCCAAGTAATGGAGCCGGGCTCCGGCGCCCGGGGGGGGTAGGCGCCGAAGCCCGGCTCTGGGGAAGTCCCGGCGCCGGGGGGATGGTGCGTCGGGACGTGGCTCACTGAGGGTTTGTCGTATGTCGTTGAAGGTCGGCGCGGGCCGCCGCGGGGAACCGACCGGGCACAAGTTCACCGATGCCGACTCTCCGAAGCCGGCTCGCCCGAACCGACTGCCCCGGCCAGGACTCTCAACTCCCCGGCCCGGATTGGTTGTTCCCTACACGCTGGGCCCTGAAGCGGCGGTACCGCGCCATGTTTTGCGCCGTCTTTCGCCACCCGGCGCACGCGCTGGGCGTGAGCGGAGCCACGCGCGCGCCCCCAGGCGCGCGAGCCCCCGCGGACGCGGGAGCCCCACGCGTACGGACCTGCTCACAACGCCCTTACGCCGCCGGCTCGAACCCCGTGCTGCGGGCCAGCTTCTTCAGCTCCAGCAGCGCGTGCTTCTCGATCTGACGGATGCGCTCGCGGGTCAGTCCGTGCTCCTTGCCGACCTCGGTCAGCGTGCGCTCGCGGCCGTCCTCGATGCCGTAGCGCATCTTGATGATGGAGGCCGTGCGCTGGTCCAGGCGGCCGATCAGGTCATCCAGTTCCTCGCTGCGCAGCAGGGTCATGACGGACTGCTCGGGGCTGACCGCCGAGGTGTCCTCCAGCAGGTCGCCGAACTGGGTCTCGCCCTCGTCGTCCACCGACATGTTCAGGGAGACCGGGTCACGGGCCCAGTCGAGGACGTCGATGACGCGCTCCGGGTTGGAGCCGAGCTCGGTGGCGATCTCGGCGGGCTCCGGGTCGCGGCCGTGCTCCCGGTTGAACTCGCGCTGGACACGGCGGATCCGGCCCAGCTCCTCCACCAGGTGGACGGGGAGCCGGATGGTCCGGGACTGGTCGGCGATGGAACGGGTGATCGCCTGGCGAATCCACCAGGTGGCGTACGTGGAGAACTTGAAGCCCTTGCGGTAGTCGAACTTCTCGACGGCGCGCACCAGGCCGGCGTTGCCCTCCTGGACCAGGTCCAGCAGGGGCAGGCCGCTGCGCGGGTAGCGTCGGGCGACAGCCACGACCAGGCGGAGGTTGGAGCGGATGAAGACGTCCTTCGCCCGCTCGCCGGCGGCGACGAGCGCCTCCAGCTCTTCACGGGTGGCGTCCGACGCGGACTCCTCCTCGCCGTCGAGGACCTGCCGCGCGAACACACCCGCCTCAATGGTCTGGGACAGCTCGACTTCCTTGGCGGCGTCGAGCAGCGGTGTGCGCGCGATCTCGTCGAGATACATGCCGACCAGATCCCGGTCGGCGATCTCGCCGGCATGGGCGCGAACACTGCTTGCCGAGTCGGCCGTCTCGCCGGTGGCGGACTTACGACGGGCGACGGCACGGGTTGCCATGCGGTGCTCCCTTGCGATGGTGGGCGGGCGGGTGGTCCTATCCGGTTATCCGGTTCTGCTCGGTCTTCCGGTGCATGCTCGGCACTCGGCCGGCGGCGCCGCGGAAGTCCACTCCTGGAACTCCCGACGCCTCCTCGGGTGCCCTGCATCCGAAGGAAACAACGACTGGAATCCGGACAGAATTCCCATGCCGCCCCCCGATTTTTCTGATCATGCAGTACCCTGTGCGGCCTACCGAGGGGGCGTGTTGTCGTCGGAACGTACAGAGGTGCAGGTCAGACCGGGAGTCGAGGGGGACCTCGAAGCCCTCACAGAGCTCTACAACCACTACGTACGTGAGACGCCCATCACGTTCGACACGGTGGCCTTCACGCCGGAAGAGCGCCGTCCGTGGCTGCTCTCCCATCCGGAAGACGGCCCGTACCGGCTGATGGTTGCCACGTCAGCGGACTCTCAGGAGATTCTCGGGTACGCCACATCCAGCTCTTACCGAGCGAAACCCGCCTACCGGACCTCGGTGGAGACCACGGTCTACGTCGCCCCGGACGCCGGCCGGCGCGGTGTCGGCACGCTGCTCTACAAGGCGCTCTTCGAGGCGCTCGCGGCCGAGGACCTGCACCGCGCGTACGCGGGCATCGCGCAGCCGAACGAGGCGTCCACCCGGCTGCACCAGCGCTTCGGGTTCCGCTACGTCGGCACGTACCGCGAGGTGGGCCGCAAGTTCGGCCGCTACTGGGACGTGGCCTGGTACGAGCGTCCGCTCTAGGGAAGTGCGGGCAGAACGTCCGCTCCGGGGAAGCGCCGGCAGAAGCGGTCAGCTCAGCCGAACTGCACCGACCGCTTGGCCATGCCCATCCAGAACCCGTCGATCACCGACTTCTGTGCGTCCAGCTCGCCGCCCGCCTCCGCGGCGCCCATGGTGACGAAGAGCGGGGCGAAGTGCTCGGTGCGCGGATGGGCGTAGCGGCCGGCCGGGGCCTTGTCCAGGAAGTCCAGCAGGGCGTCCCAGTCGCGTCTCTCCAGGGCCCGGTGTCCCCAGTCGTCGAACTCCGAGGACCAGGACGGCACCCCAGCCCCGGTGTGGCGCAGGGCGGCCAGGTTGTGGGTGAAGAAGCCGGAGCCGACGATCAGCACGCCTTCGTCGCGCAGCGGGGCGAGCCGGCGGCCGATCTCCATCAGGCGGACCGGGTCGAGGGTGGGCATGGAAATCTGGAGTACGGGGATGTCCGCGGCCGGGAACATCTCCACCAGCGGTACGTAGGCGCCGTGGTCGAGTCCGCGGTCCGGGATGTCCTGCACGGGGGTGCCGGGGGCGTGCAGCAGCTTGCGCACGGACTCGGCGAGCCCGGGCGCGCCGGGGGCCGCGTACCGGACCTTGTAGTAGTGCTCGGGGAAGCCCCAGAAGTCGTAGACGAGGGGGACGGTCCGCACGGCACCGAGGGCGAGGGGGGCCTCCTCCCAGTGGGCGGAGACCATCAGGATCGCCTTGGGGCGGGGCAGACCGGCGCTCCAGGCGGCCAGTTCCCCGGGCCAGACCGGGTCGTCGGCGAGCGGCGGGGCGCCGTGGCTCAGATAGAGGGCGGGCATGCGTTCCTGAGAAGGGGCGGGTCGCTCCTGAGCGGCTGCGGTCATGACGGCGGCTCCCTCCACGGACGGGGACTTCCCCTCGGCCCGCATACGTCCACTTACGTTTTAAGTCTCAAGCTTTCCGGGAAACACCGTACACCCCACTTGTTTAACATTCAAGGAGAGGCCTCGTACAGTGGGATGCATGAATACGGCATCCACATCCGCCATCGCCCGGCACCGCTGGCTCAGCGAGGACGAACAGCACGTCTGGCGCGCGTACCTGCACGCCACGACCCTGCTGGAGGACCATCTGGACCGTCAGCTCCAGCGGGACGCGGGGATGCCGCACATCTACTACGGCCTGCTCGTCACGCTCGCCGAGGCGCCCGGGCGGCGGCTGCGGATGACCGAGCTGGCCATGAAGGCGAAGATCACCCGGTCCCGGCTCTCGCACGCCATCGCCCGCCTGGAGAAGAGCGGCTGGGTGCGCCGGGAGGACTGTCCCTCCGACAAGCGTGGCCAGTTCGCCGTCCTGACCGACGAGGGCGCCGAGGTGCTGCGCCGCACCGCGCCGGGTCATGTGGCCGCCGTACGGCAGGCGCTGTTCGAGCGGCTGACCCCCGAACAGCAGCAGACCCTCGGCGAGATCATGCAGATCGTCGCCGAGGGCCTGCAGCCGAGCGATGCGGGCGCGGACCTGCCCTGGCTCCGCTGAGGAGCCCGGGACAGGCCCGCGTGCGGGTACCCGTTTCGGCCGGTGGGGTCGCTCAGAGGCTCAGTGGGCGACCACCGGGACCGCCAGCTCGTCCTCCGCGCCGTCCCCGGAGGCCACCGGGGAGGTGCTCGGCGTGCCGGCGGTGACCAGGGTCACCACGATCGCCGCGGCCAGCACCAGCATGCCGACGGCGAACCAGATCGCGTTGGTGTAGCCGTGCACCTGACCCTGAAGCTGGACCAGCTGCTGCTGCGACCTGGAGGTCGCGGTGGCGATGTGGTCCTTGATGTACGCCGTCGTCGCGGACGCGGCGATCGTGTTCAGCAGGGCGGTGCCGATCGCGCCGCCCACCTGCTGCGAGGTGTTGACCATCGCGGAGGCGACACCGGCGTCCCGGGGCTCGACGCCGAGCGTGGCCAGGGACATGGCCGGCATGAACGCCGTACCCATGCCGAGACCGAGCAGCAGCATCGCCGGCAGGATCGTCGAGGCGTACGACGAGCCGATCTCCAGCTGGGTCATCAGCAGCATGCCCACCGCGGCGACCACGAAGCCGGGACCCATCAGCAGACGGGCCGGCAGGCGGGTCATCAGGCGGGTGCCGATCTGGGTCGAGCCGACCATCATGCCGACGATCATCGGCAGGAAGGCGAAGCCGGTCTTGATCGGCGAGAAGCCCTTCACGACCTGGAGGTAGTAGGTCAGGAAGAGGAAGGTGCCGAACATCGCGATGACGGCGATGCCGAGGGAGAGGTAGATGCCGCCGCGGTTGCGGTCGGTGATCACGCGCAGCGGCAGCAGCGGGGCCTTGACCCGGGTCTCGGTGACCACGAACGCGAGCAGCAGCACCACGGAGGCGACGAACAGGCCGATGGTCGTGGCGTCGCTCCAGCCGTTGGACTCGGCGCGGGTGAAGCCGTACACCAGGGAGACCAGGCCGAGGGTGGACAGGAGCACACCGGGGATGTCGAGCGGGTTGCGGTTGCGGCCGCCCTCCGGCTCGCGGATGACGAAGTACGCGCCGAGCGCGGCGACGATCGCGAACGGGATGTTCACGAAGAACGTCCAGCGCCAGTCCAGGTACTCGGTGAGCACACCGCCGAGGATGAAGCCGACGGCGCCGCCGCCACCGGCGATCGCGCCGTAGATACCGAAGGCCTTGGCGCGCTCCTTGGCGTCCGTGAACATCACGGCGAGCAGGGAGAGCGCGGCCGGGGCGAGCATGGCGCCGAAGGCGCCCTGGAGGGCGCGGGCGCCGAACATCATCGCGCCGCTGGTCGCCGCACCGCCGAGCGCGGAGGCGGCGGCGAAGCCGGTCAGGCCTATGACGAAGGCCCGCTTGCGGCCCCACAGGTCGGCTATCCGGCCGCCGAAGAGGAGCAGACCGCCGAAGGCGAGGGCGTAGGCCGTGACGACCCACTGCCGGTTGCCGTCGGAGATGCCCAGGTCGGTCTGGGCGGAGGGCAGCGCGATGTTCACGATGGTGGCGTCGAGGACGACCATCAGCTGGGCGAGCGCGATGAAGATGAGCGCTTTCCAGCGGTTGGCATCACCGGACCGTGCCGGTGCGCCGGGAGCCTTTGCGGCTGTTTCAGACATGGGGGTACCCACTTCGTGACTTCGTGAATTCATGACGGAAAGCCGGAGGTTCGTGACGGAAAAAGGGATCGGTGAAGCGCAGACGGTGATCGAGCCCGATCGGTGAAGCGCAGTCGGTCGCCGGGCGCAGTCGGCGCAGTCGGTGGTCGCGCGGACGGTGGTCGGTGCGGTTCAAGGGGCGCGCTGCATCAGGGACCGGTACTCGGTCCGAAACTGATCGGCCCCTGTGGGACGGTGCGGTCGCTCTCGGTCGTTCAGGCCTGGCGGAGGTCCTCCATGGTCACGGCCGTGCCCGGCAGGGCGGAGCGGGCCGGGGCCCGCAGTCCGTCCAGGAACAGCTGCAGATGACGGTGGACGAAGCGGTCGTTGACCAGGCAGCCGGTGCCGGCCGGAGGCCGGCTGAGCTGGGCCGCGGCGATCATGACATCGCCGACGCCCACGTCCGGACGGAGCTGTCCGGCCGCCTTGGCGCGGTCCATGAGCTGCCCGATGAGCTGCTCGCACCGCTCACGCGCCGCCTCCAGGTCGGGATGGTTCTTGTCGAAGGTGCTGGAGACCATCGGGCACAGCGCGCTGACCCGCTCGTCGGCGGAGGCGTGCACGAACCGCTCCAGCGCCTCGAAGGCGTCCCCGCTCTCCGCGAGCGCCAACTCGGCCGCTTCCGACGTCCGGTCCATCACGGAGCAGACGACCTCACGGACGAGTGCGTCGCGGTCGGGGAAGTTGCGGTACACCGTGGCGTTGCCGACGCCGGCCCGGCGGGCGATCTCGTCGAGCGGCACATCGGGGCCGTACTCGGTGAACATCTCGCGGGCGGCGGTGACGATCCGCTCCCGGTTGCGCAGGGCGTCGGCGCGAGGCCGGAGTGCCTTGCGCACGGTGGGGGTAGCGGTCGCGGTCTGCACGGCGCACTCCTGGTCTGGTGGTGGTCTGGTGGTCTGGGTGACGCTCTGGGCTTCCACGATCTGGGGATCCGCTCCCCGTTTCGCGCGGACACACGTCTAAACGGGGAAAGGCTCCCCGGTTATTTCCACACCTTCTCCTCATTCTATGTGACCTGAGTCACATCCTCTGGCCTGGGGAATCCCACGATCGGCCTCTCCAGCGCGCGCCCGTCGCCCCGTCGACACAGGGTGATCGAAAGGGTGCAGCCGGAAACCGGCGGCTGCCGTGGCGCGAAAGGTCCGTGCATGCAGCCGCAGCCCAGCCGCCCGATATCCGCGGACCGTCGCACCCCACCGCCCCCTTGCCCGCCCCCCACCCGCGCGATAGGCCGCCGCCGTGCGGTCTCCCTCGCCGCCGTGACCGTGCTGATCCTCGCGGTCGGCACCTCGGCGGGCACCGGACACCTCACGGCGGCACCCACGCCGGCCGGCGCCGGCCCCATCGCGCTGGCCCGTTCCTCGGCCTACGGCCCCTGCCTGATCAGGGGCGGCCACGAGGTCCAGATGACCGAGGGCGTCCCCACCCCGGGCGGCTACTCCCGCTCCACCGGCACCGTGCACGCCCTGACCCTGATGGTCGACTTCTCCGACGCGCCCGGCCAGGGCAGCGCGCTCGACCGCTACCACGAGTTCTTCCCGCAGACCCAGGACTGGTTCCGCACCGCCTCCTACGGCAAGCTCGACTACCGGCCGGCCGCGCCCATCGACCACTGGCTGCGGATGCCCAAGCCGTTCGCGGCGTACGGCATAGAGCGCGGCGCCCCGTTCGACCCCGGCTACCGGCAACTGGTCCAGGACATCGTGGCCGCAGCCGACCCGGACGTGGACTTCCGGTCGTACGACCTCCTGAACGTGCTGGTCACCCCCAACGCCGGCCCCTCCGCCCTGGACACCGTGCTGTCGGTGACCTTCGCCGGCAACTCCGACGCCCCGGTCGCCGACGGGGCCCCGGTCGCCAACGCCTCCTTCGTCTACTCCCGCCAGGACGACGGCTCCGGCTCCTACCCCCAGACCGGCTACCGGGTCCTCCCCCACGAGAACGGCCATGTATTCGGCCTGCCCGACCTCTACACCCAGGAGGGCGGGGGCGCGGTCGGCCACTGGGACATCATGAGCGAGGACTGGGGCGCCGACAACGACCTCCTCGCCTGGCACAAGTGGAAGCTGGGCTGGCTCGACGCCGACCAGGTGAGCTGCGCGGCGGCCCACGGCAGCGCCGACTACACACTGACCCCGCTCTCCCGCGCCGGCGGCCACAAGCTGGTCTTCGTCCCCGTCGACGCCCGCACCGGCTACGCCCTGGAGGTGCGGACCAAGGGCGGCAACGACGAGGAGGTGTGCCGGGGCGGCGTCCTCATCTACAAGGTCGACGCGAACATCGACACCGGCCGCGGACCGATCAAGGTGTACGACGCCCACGGCGACACCGGCGGCTGCACCCGCAGCCCCAACGTCCAGGCGGAACTCTCCGACGCCCCGTTCGGCCCCGGCGAAACCTTCAAGGACCCACGGCACGGGATCGAGGTGCGGGTGTCGGGGGTGGACGCGGCGGGGGACTACCGGGTGCGGGTGACTCGGGGGTAGGCGCTTCAGGCGGGGCCGGACGGGATCGGACGGGGGCGGACGGGGGCGGATGGCGGTCGGACGGGGTCGGATGGCGGTCGGACGGGGTCGGCCACGGTTTACGGTATGCGTGCCCTGATCGGGGCCTGCACTGATCGCCGTACCGGAGAGCCCGCCGTCACGGAGACCACGCAAACCGCCGTACCGGAGAAGACCACGGATACCGCCGTACCGGAGACTCGATGACCGCCCCCCTGCCCTGCGCCAGCACACCGGGCCAGCCGCCCGCCGAGGCGGTGGCCCCACTGATCCGGGGCGTGGCGGTGCTGGAGGCGCTGACCGAGGCGGGCGGGACGCTGAGCGCGAGCGCGCTGGAACGCCGTACCGGCCTGGCTCGTTCCACGGTCGACCGGATCACCGCGACCCTCGCCCGCATGGGATACGTCCGCCAGGCCGGCCGGGACGCGGTGCTCGCCCCCCGCGTGATGGAACTCGGCAACGCCTACCTGGCCGCCCTCCGGCTGCCCGCCCTCCTCGACGCGCACGCCGACGCGCTCGCCGACGAACTCGACGAGTCGGTCTCGCTCGCGGTCGCCGACCGGGACGGCATCCGTTTCATCCACCAGGCCACCCGCCGCCGCGCGATGTCCGTCAGCTTCCGCATCGGCGACCTGCTGCCGGCCGAACGCACCGCGCCCGGCCCGCTGTTCGCGGCCGAGTGGACGGAGGAGGAGTGGGCCGGGTGGCGGACCCGGCGCGCGGCGGATCCGACGGACGCGGGCTTCCCGGCCGTACCGCCGAGGAGCCCCGGTGGTACGGCCGACTTCGAGGCGCGGGCGCAGCGGGCCCGCCACGACGGCTGGGCCCTGGACGACCAGCTGATCGAACCGGGCCTGGTCGCGTTGTCCGTCCCCGTCCGCGACCCGGACACCGGCCGGGTGGCATGCGTGGCCAGCGTGGTCAGCCACACGAGCCGTCACACGGCGGCGGACCTGCGCGAGACGCTGCTCCCCCGCCTCCGTACGGCGGTGACGGCGATGGAGACGGAGCTGCGCGAGGCCCGGCCCGCGGAACCCGGCCCGCCCCCCTCCGGCCTCGCCACCTGGACCACGGCCTCCAAGCACGAACTGGGCCGCGACTTCGTGGAGTCCCTGGCCCGGGGCCTGACGGTCATCACGGCCTTCGGCGAGGGCCGCTCCGCGCTGACGCTGACGGACGTGGCCAGGGCGACGGGCCTGGCGAGGGCGACGGCCCGGCGGGCCCTGATCACGTATGAGTACCTGGGTCTGGTGGCCGCGCGGGACCGTCTGTTCACTCTCACGCCCCGGGTGCTGTCGCTGGGCTGTCCGCCTCTCTCCCGCACCACGCCGGCCCGCCTGGCCGCCCCCCACCTCCGCGCCCTCGCAGACCGGCTGCAGGAGCCGACGGCGCTGGCGGTACTGGTCCCGGGGACCGATCGGGCGGAGATCCAGTACATCGCGGTGGCATCCGCGAGCCGGGTCCTGACCGTGGACATCACGGTGGGCACCCGTCTGCCGGCCCGCCGCACCGCCCTGGGCCGGGTGCTGCTGGAGCTGGACGCGGAACGGGGATACGCCCTGGCGGACGAGGAGTTGGAGTCGGGCCTGCGCTCGATCGCGGTGCCGGTACGCGACCGCGCGGGCCGCCCGGTAGCCGCCGTGAACGTGGCCACCCACGCGGCCCGCCGCACCCTGGAGGAATGCGTGACGGAGGTTCTCCCCGAACTCCGCGCCACAGCGGCCCACATCCAGGACGACCTGCGGATCGTGTCCCGCTTCACGACGGTCGCGATGGCCTGAACAGTGGTGTGCGTGCTGACGGCGGAACAGTGATGCAGAAGCCGATGTGCGCCAGGCGTGGGCATGAGCAGGGACCTCGGCACGGGCATGGGCATGCGCAAGCGGGCCGCGACGTCCCGGCCATACGGCAGTGAACCGGACCTGCGCAAGCTGCGGGTCCTGATGGAGCTGGACCGGCGGGGCGCGGTCATCTCGGTGGCGGCCGCGCTGCATCTGACCCCCCAACCGGCCGATCGCTCCCCGGCAACCCGTCCATCCCCCATGGGGGCATCCGGTACGCTGTGATGGCTCCGCCTTCGTAGCTCAGGGGATAGAGCACCGCTCTCCTAAAGCGGGTGTCGCAGGTTCGAATCCTGCCGGGGGCACCAGGCAAAAGGCCCCGGACCGATCATGGTCCGGGGCCTTTGACATCTACTTTTGACATCAACGCGGGTGGTCGCGGGCGATCACCGACGACCGGGGCGCCTCTTCCTGAGCAGCCGGTCCATGTGGCTCATGGCTTCGCGCTGGGTGTCCTGGACGACGTGGGTGTAGACGTCCATGGTGATGCTGATCTGGGAGTGCCCGAGGATCTCCATCACGACGCGGGGCGCGGCACCGGCCGCCGTGAGGAGGGTGGCGGTGCCGTGGCGGGCGTCGTGCAGCCGGATGACGCGGATGCCGGCGGACTGGGCGACTCGGGTGAAGGAGCGATAGAGGTTGCGCGGCTCGACCGGGCGGCCGGTGCGGGTGGCGAAGACGTAGTCCGAGTCCTGCCACCTCTCCCCCGCCTTGGTCCGGGCGGATGCTTGCCGCATGCGGTGCCAGCGCAGGGGCGCGATGCAGAGGGCGGGCAGTGGGACGGCTCGACGGCGGCGGCTCTTGGGGTCGTCGTCATAGAGGACGCCACGGCGGCGCTGGACCTGGTGGCGGACGTAGAGGACGCGGTTGTCGAGATCGACGTCCGACCAGCGAAGGCCGACGATCTCTCCCCGCCGGAGACCCATGGCGATGGCCAGCACGAAGGCCGCGTAGAGCGGGTCTTTGCGCGAGGCGGCGAGGAAGTCGAGCGTCTCGTCCAGGGTCCAGGGGTGCAACTCGGGCGTGTCCGTGCGGGGCGGCTCTACGAGCTTGGCGACGTTGCGGGTGATGAGTTCCTCCCGGCAGGCGGAGGACAGAGCCGAGCGCAGAACTCGGTGCGCTTCCTTGGCGGTTGCGGCGGTGGCCTCCTTCTCCAGGCGGACGAGGAAGCGGCGGACGTCAGCGACGCCGAGGGATTCGAGGCGCTTGGCACCCAGGAGAGGCACCAGGTAGAGCCGGACGTGTGCCTCGTACTTGTCGAAGGTGCTGAGCTTCCGTCGGGGCTTGATGACGTTGTCCAGCCAGTACGGCAGCCACTCGGAGAGCTTGGCCGACTTGGTGGGCACGGGCACGCCTTGGTCCACCTTGTCGAGCAGCTCGCGGCGCTTGGCGTCGCACTCGGCCCACGTCTTGCCGTAGGCGAACTTGCGAGCGCGGGTGCCGTCCGGCTGGAGGACGTAGACCGCGCACTGAAAACGGCCGTCCTTGCGCTTGGTGATGGTGCCGGCGCCGTTCGGGTTGCGCTTGCGTTGCTGGGCCATCAGGCCGCCGCCTGCATTTCGTTGGCGATGTAGTCCCGGACGGCTCGCGCCGGGATGCGGCGGCACCGGCCGATGGTGAGCGAGGGCAGACGCCGGGAGCGGATCAGGTCGTAGACCGTGGAGCGGCCGAGCTTGAGCCGGGCCATGACGTCCGGGACCGTCAGCAGCTCTTCGTCAGCCATGCGTGGGCTCTCCTTCCGTTCCGGGGGCGGGATCGAGGGATGCGGTAAGCCAGGTCTCGGCAGCACTGAGGCCGGTGCCTGCGAAGACCCAGTGCGCAAGGACGTACGTCGTGTCCGGCCGCGCGTCGGTGGCTGGTGCCGCTTGTGCTCGGCGCCATTCGGCGCGGGCGTCGCGGAGGGCGCCAAGGGTGGTGGAGTAGCGGCGGGACTTGGTGGAGAAGTGGCCGCGGAAGCCGAGCATGTGGGCCCAGGCGCGCAGGCGTAGGTGTTCGAGGTCCTTGCGGGCGCCGAGGGTCCAGGCGGTTCGGATGAGTTGGCGGGCGTGGTCGCTGATGTCGAGCTGGGCGAGTTCGGCGGCGAACTTCAGCGGGCGGTCGAGGGCCCCCGTTGCTGTCTCGGCGCCCTTGGTGGCGTACTTGGCGATGTAGGCGGCGACGGCTCGTTCGGTCAGCTCCTGGCCGTCGTTGAAGTCAGCGGAGCGAATCGTGCGGACGTCGAGTTGGCGGCCGAAGGTGAAGATGTGGGTGCGGCCGTCGAGGGTTGGGCCATCTACGCGGGCCTTGGTGGCAGCGGCGCGGATGGCGTCGGTGAGGAGTTCGGCGGTGGCCCAGGCCGGGGGCAGGGTGTCGCCGCCGTGCGGGCCGTCGAGGCGGATGACCGCGTGGAAGTGGACGGCGCCGCGCTTTTGGTATTCGGCGACCTTGGCGAAGGAGACGCGGGCGTGGTCGCGGAGGCGGCGCTGGGAGAGGCCCGCGCGCTTGGCGACCTCCCGGCGGAGATAGATCGAGAAGCGCCGCCAGAGGGCGCCAGCGTGGGCGTTCCAGAGCACGGCCGCGTCGTAGTCGTAGGTGTCGGGATCGAGCGGGGTGCCAAGGGCGTCGTCGTCCTGGTCGTGGTGGGTGCCGCAGCGGCAGGGGCGGTTGTCGGTGCGGCGGTTGTGGACGGGGCCGAAGCCGGGGGCGGTGAAGGTGGCGAAGACGCGGGGGTGGGCGGCGACCTCTTCCGGGGTGCCCTTGCCGCCACGGAGTCCGGCGGTGATCAGGTGGAAGGTGTCGCGGCGGTAGACCTCGGCGCAGGCCGCACAGCGGGTGGTGCGGCGGTTGTTGCAACGGACGAGGAGTTGGCCGGCGGGCAGGTCGGTCGAGTCGAGGTGCTGGAGAACACGGCCGATCTCGCCGGTCGTGGTGTCGACGTCGTACTCGGTGCGGTGGCCGTCGAGGCGGATCGGGTTGGTGCAGCCGCCGAGGCCGGAGAGCTGTTGGACGATGCCCGGCAGGGTGCCGTGCTGGGCCAGCTTGACGAGGTCCGGGAGCGGGGGCGCGGTGGTGCGGGTGAAGATGGCTGTCTCCTTCTGACTGGATCGGTCAGGAGCGATGGGCCCCGGGGCGGCCGGATGCTTGGCGGTGTCGTGGCCGCCCCAGGGGTCGGGCAGGTTCAGCGGCGGTTGTGTTCGCGCAGCAGGGAGCGCAGGACCACGGCGGCGATGGCCACGGAGATGGCCGACACGGCGACGGCGGCCAGGAGCGCGGTGAGGACCACACCGCCGGTGAGCACGGCGACGACGACGCCGGTACTGACGGAGACGGCCGGGAGCGCGGAGCGCCGGGCGGGGGCCAGGTCGGTCGGGGTGTGAGTGTGCGCGGGTGGCGGGGTGGGGCTGTCCGGGTACTTGGGCAGGAACACGGCGAGCTTCTCCTTATCTACTCGTCTAGTCATGTGAGCCGCTTATGACGTCCACGCCGGAACGCGTACCGGACTCGATGGCGGGGGCCATGAAGGTGTGGGAGAGCCAGAAGCCGAAGAGGGCGATCAGGACGACGATCCAGGTGCGGACGCCGAGGAACTTGACGGCACCCCAGGCGAAGAAGCCGAGTACGACAACGAGCGGCAGACTGACGGTCACGGTTTTCGGGGTCCCTTCAGCGGACGGGGCAGCGGTGGGTGCGGGCGGCGAGTTCGGCGGCGGCGCGGCTGTCGTAGTCGGCGGAGAAACCGCAGCGCGGGGCGGTGCAGGCGGCGGTGTGCTTCTCGCGGCCCCGATCGTCGTAGGCGGTGCCGACCTGTACGGGGCCGATGCGGGTGACGCTGCGGAAGCGGCGGTTGGCGGTCATGTGGATCTCCTTTCGTTGTTCGCTCGCCTGAGGAGCGCGAGGGCGTGTAGACAAGCGGCATGTCACGAGGAACACGGGGGCTGATCGCCTTCGGCGGGATCGCATTGATACTTGGGCTCGCGTCCGCTGCGGGACGGTGGTGGGTGGGCGAATCCTGGGCCACTGTGAGCACCATGTGCTGCTTTTCGGTGCTGCTCCTGTTGGCCACCGCGGGAATTCAGCGAGTGCGGCGGAAGCGATAACGCCTCCCGCTGAAATCCGCCTTCACAGCTGCGCGGCGACGGCTTCCGCCATCGGCGCCGGCACACCGAGCCGTGCGCGGAGGGTTGGGGTGTCGATCGGGGTTCCGGTGCGGGTGTGGTGTTCGGCGGCGACCTTGCGGGCGTGGTCGACCAGGGCGGCCGGGACGGGGACGGTGGGGCGGACAGGTGTGGCCTCGGTGGCCGGGGCGGGTGGCTCGGGGGCAGGTTTGGGTGCGTCCTCCTGGTCCTTGATGACCTCGACGTCGGCGTCTGTCGCCGTCGAGGCCGAGTGGGCGAGGAGCGTTCCGCCGAGAAAGGCGACCGCGGGCCAGCCCGCGACGAGGATGCGCAGCCAGGCCGGCACGTGGTGCATGTCGAGCAGTCCGGCAGTGGCGACGTTGGCGCCGAGGGATGCGGCGAGGGCGATGACGAACCAGCACCATGCGGCACCCTTCGCGTTGCCGGAGCGCAGTCGACGCCAGGAGGCGACGAGCAGCAGGTCGACGCTGATCGGGTAGGCCCACGCTTTCCACCCGCCTTGTCCGGCCGCCGAGGCGATGTCGTGCAGGTGGGCGAAGGACAGCGCGGCGGCGATGAGCGCCTGGACGAGCACCGCGTCGACGCGGGCCAGGTGGGCGCGCATGTTGCGGCTCCTTCCGGGTTCAGGCATGGGAGGGGTAGGGACGTGGCGCGAGGCGGTCACGCCAACCGGGGTGTGGGGTACGTCAGTTGGTCACCGGGCGCGGCTTGATGTGCGGAGCCGGGGCCTCGACCGGTCGTACGGCGACGTCGGGGCGGAAGGGCTTGGACGCGGGCAGGTCGGGGACCAGGTGCGCGGAGTCGCGGCAGATTTCGGCAGCGTCGCCGAGGGAGAGGTACGGGGTGCGGATACGGGACCAGCCGCCCGAGGTGTCGCCCGCGACGGCGAGACCCGGCATCTCAGGAGCGATGGAGCATGCGGCGAGGACCGCTTCGGGAGCGATGTCGCCGAGGGCCATCTTGGCGGAGGCTTCGTCGTTGACTCGGTGGCACACGCGGCCGGTCAGCTGGGCGCGGAGCATGGTGGCACCCTTGCCGAGTTCGGCGCCGAAGCGCTGGCCGCAGACTTCCAGGTAGATGCCGGCGGCGCGGCCGAGCTGGGCGAGGCGGATGAGCTGGGTGACCATCTCGTCCCGGCGTTCCTCGTCCTTGCGGGTGGCGGTGAGGAAGAGTTCGGCCACCTCGTCTACGAACAGCACGACGGGTACGGGACGTTGGTGGTCGGGCAGGCCCCAGATGTCGGAGGTGATCTCCTCGTCCGGGGTGCCGGGCGCGATGCCCTGCCTTTCCTTGATCAGGTCGTAGCGGTCCTCCATTTCCCTGACGAGGACGGGCAGGAGTTCGGCGGCTTCGTCCGGGTCGGTGGCGAGTGCCGAGAGCCGGGCTGCGAACGGCGCCAGTTCCACGCCCCGCTTGCAGTCGATACCGACGAGGGCGACGGGCTGAGAGGCGAGTCCGGCAATGAGGTGCCGGAGATACATGGACTTACCCGACAGCGTGGCGCCGAGGGTGAGTTGGTGAGGAACGGTTCGGTAGTCGCGTACGAATGGAGTGGCGTCCTCCCGCAGGGCGACCGGGACCTTGAGTAACCCGGTGTCGACCTTGCGAGGCATGCGTACCCGTCGCAGGACGTCGTAGCCAACGAGCCGCAGTTCGACTACGCCGGGCTTGACTGTGGTGACGTAGACGGCGTGCACTCCCCAGGCATGCCGCAGCCGTTCGGCCGAGGCGGCGACGTCAGCGGGTTCCTGCCCTGGTGCGAGCCGGAGGCGAAGCCGCAGACCGGTCGAGGTGGGACGGATGATGCCCCGGCGGGGCGGGACCGCCCGGACCTCCCGCCGGGTGGTGGCCTTGACGGCGAGAATGCGCAGCCGGGAGGGCGCGACGGTCAGGCCGCAGGCTTCCATGACGGAGCCGTACGAGCTGAGCAGGCGGACCGTGGATATCGGGCCGCCGACTGCGGACCAGTAGGCCGCCGGATGCTTGGCCCGGGTGTAGGCGGCCCCGCCGCCGAGCGCGGCTACAGGACCACCCACCTCCAGGAGCGTTGTCAGGTCGGTCATCAGGCGGTGGCCCCCATGGCGGCCGGGAACGCAGCCGGAGTGACGGCGGCGGCCCGGTAGGCGATGCCGTGGCGCTGCTGCCCGTTGAACACGGACTCCCACGGCCGGGCGACGAGCCCGGGGAGCGAGACCGGCGCACCGAGGTTCAGCCCCTCGGAGACACCGCCCTCCGGCACGGTGACCTTGATCAGGGAGGACTCCCCGTCCTCGATGTAGACGACGCCGATGGTCATCAGCGCCTCACCGCTCGTGGCGTCCTTGGCGATCTCGCCGGTCTGGCGGTCGCGGACCTTGGGCTCAGGAGCCTCGGTGAGGAGGATCGTGGCGGCGGAGGTCTCAACACGGATGGTGCGCAAGGCACACACTCCTATCTACTCGTCTATACATGTAGCGATCTGCGAACCCGATCTCTCGGGCTCACGACGATCACCCTGCCACACAACTTGCCCACTCGTCTATACGAGTATGTGTGTCGGGGTGTACGAGTTCGGAGAGCTGTGCCCGCGGACCACCGCAAACTGTGACGATCAGGTCGCCGGAAGCTGGTACGACAGGACGTAGGCGTCCGCCGCCATGACCGTGTCGCAGACTTCGACGGGCCGCCCCTCCGTGTCGAAGGCGGTACGGATCAGGTGAATGACCGGCACACCGGAAGCCAGCCGGAGCGTCTTCACCTCGTCGGGCGAGGGCATCCGGGCGCGGATCTCCTCCTCGAAGTGGTCGAGGCGGTGGCCCAGCTCTTCGAGCCGGGCGTAGATGCCACCAGGCCCGGGGTTGGGTTCGGCGATCTGGGTGCCGCGGGCGATGTCGAGAGGGAGGTAGGAGGTGGCGAACTCGACCGGCCGGCCGTCGAGGAGATATCGGCGCCGCCGGGCGAGCACGCGCCGCACCGACCCGAGCCGCGTGGAGATGTCCTGACTGGCTTTCTCTTCCTTGACCTCAAGGCTGTCGACCTGGGGGTGACTGCCGGCCGCGTCCGCCTCCACGATGAACGCGGACTTGCCCTGCTCGCGATGCCGCCGGGCGAACCGGTCGGAGGCGAGCCGCCGCACGGGAGGCCGGGGCCGGACGAACACACCCTTGCCGTGCTCGGCATGGACGAGACCTTCCCCCTGGAGGATGGAGAAGGAGTTCCGGACCGTCATCCGGGACACTCCGTAGTGCTCGACCAGCTCAGCCTCTGAGGGCAGCTTCTCGCCCTCTCTGAACCGCCCACGGTCGATGGCTTCGCGCAGCTGGTCGGCGATCTGCCGGAAGACCGCACGATCGCTCGTGGGGTCGAGATCACCGAGGAGGCCCGAAGGAAGAGCAGGGCTCACGTGTGTACTCCTTTAGGTATCTAGACGAGTGGGTGAGTGTTGTTGCTACGGTGGAGAGCCTAGCCAGCCGAGAGGGCCGAGGAACGTGAGCACAGAACGCCCGCACTCCGTGAGCGTCGCCGGGGTCGTCATAGACACCCGCGGCCGGGCCCTCCTGATCCAGCGCCGGGACAACGGCAAGTGGGAGCCGCCGGGCGGTGTCCTCGAACGCGAGGAGACCATCCCCGAGGCCCTGCAACGCGAAGTCCTCGAAGAGACCGGCATCAAGATCGCCCTTCCGGCGACTCTGACGGGCGTCTACAAGAACATGACGGGCCTGATCGTCTCCCTGGTCTTCCGCTGCCAGGCCGCCGACGGCACGCCCACGACCGGCGACGAGACCCGCGCTCTGCGCTGGGCCACCCGCGAGGAAGTCTCCGAGCTTGCCGACGAGGCGTACGCCATCCGCGTCCTGGACGCGATGGACGCGGCGTCTCCACCGGCGATCCGCGCCCACGACGGCGTGAAACTCATCTAGCCCGAACCCGCTGCACATGGCGGCCTACCAGCATGAAGGAACTTGTATGCACGAGTATACGAGTACAACCCGGGTCTGGGGGCTCAGTTGCCCAGGTTTCCCGGAAGAGGTCAGCCGGGCCCGCCGCTGGACCCGCGACATCCTGCGAGGCTCCCCTTTAGCCGAAGACGCCGAGCTGATCGTGAGCGAGCTGAGCGCGAACGCGATCCTCCACACGGCCAGCGGTAAGGAGTCGGGCAGCTTCCATCTGGCCCTTGCGGTGTCAGCGCAGGTCATCGCGTTGTCGGTCACGGACGACGGGGCCGTCGGCACAGCACCGAAGATCGAGTGCCAGGACCAGGAGGCCGAGCACGGCCGGGGGCTGGGCATGGTCAGCGCCATCGCTCATCGTGTCGTCGTCCACGAGAGCGATGGCGGCTACACGGTCACCGCCGAGTTGTTCGCCGGCCCACGGACCGGAGGTCACCCGTGCTGATGGACAAGCCGCAGCGGGGCTACTGGTGCGAGTGCTGGACCGAGGACATCACCGAGGGGTCGGGGTGGCCGGCGCTCCGGGCATCCTTCGACGCCTACTCCGCGCCCCAGGCCGACAGATGGGTAGCCATCGCACTCCGCACAATCTCACC
The DNA here is from genome assembly GCF_040629895.1 of Streptomyces sp. NPDC005866. Classification (NCBI taxonomy): domain Bacteria; kingdom Bacillati; phylum Actinomycetota; class Actinomycetes; order Kitasatosporales; family Streptomycetaceae; genus Streptomyces; species Streptomyces sp. NPDC005866. Next base: position 276,582 of record NZ_JBEXWP010000004.1, on the reverse strand, counting down.
GGCACTCGACCCCGACGCGTCTCAGGAAGCGTGGGAGTGGCTGTACGACGGCCGCATTGCCACGAGGAGAGCCCTCCTGCGCGCCGAGCCCTGCACAGTGACAGTCACACAGGCCAGCACCCGCATCACATGGACGATCCGGCCCGTCATCTTCCTGCCACTGGCACACCGCCAAGGCGCCGAACTCCCGCCCTGCACACACGACTTCAAACCACACACAGCGCCCCAGACGCCCCACACACCCGACTGAGTTACAACCTTCTTTACAGGTTCAAGGCGGCTCGCTCCGCTCACCGCGCGCGGCCCGGCCCCCGGCCGGGCCTGCGCTCCTGCCTTCGTCCCGCTCCAGCCCGGCCGGCGCCCGTGCCGCGCTCACGGCAATCAGTCGCCTGATGCCAGAGAAGGGGTGCGCCGTGGCTGGGGCGGTCGGCTCCACGGCTTTACGGAGCCACTTTGGCGCGAGCCTCGAAGATCATGGCCCCAACGTCGTGCTTTACCGGGCAGGTCCACAGACTGCCCGACGCGCCGCAAGCTTACGGGGCCATGATCACTCACGCCAAAGCAGCGCCACCCCAAAGCCGCTCCGCCGACCTCACACTGCGATTAGCGGAATCGTAGGCCGAACAAGCCCCCATCGTCATACTTGTCCGTAAGGCGTACCGGCAATATAACGGCGTCAAGATTCACGCCCTCGACATCTGGCAAGTTGTCACTGTTCAGGGTAATTAGATGTTGATATCCATGCTCATCGCACTCTTCCTTACCGGTCCTAATGGCAGCTGCGATTTGCCTACTGTCAACCCCATCAAAGATGTGGCTATCATGAGCCACAAATGAAGGAGCCCTACCCTGAGACAATGCGATACGGATCAGAGTGAGGTCAAAGCAGTAGGTGAGCATATTTGTAATTCCCTTGCTTCGCTCACCATCGATACTCACATTGAACTTTGGCCCGTTGTCCGTGTTGGAAATTGCCAGCAGCCCTCCTCTATCGCCATAAATGGAGTGTGACAAATCTTGGAACACTACCGCAGCTCGGTCTACGCTATCTGATCGCTCGCGAAAATCGCGCTGCAAACGCTCTTGAAGTTGCTGCCGCTCTAGTCCCAAAGTCACCTGCTGCGACTCGAGCGCCTCGGCAGCTTGATACTGCTTGGTCAAGCGCTCGACTTCGTTTTCCCGCCGGCCAAGCTCCTTCTGCATTTCCAAGAATGTCTCAAGAGCACCGCCCGCACTCAGCAAAGCCATGATTTCGGCACGCCGACGATCGAGGGAGCCAATCTCCTTCTCACGTGCTGCGATCCGGGCCTCAGTAGCCACTATCTCTTCACGCAGGTACGTGCGCCGATTCGCAACGACGGATTCATGAAAGCGCTGAACATCTGCGTAGGCAGCCAGAGCAACGCCGGGAAGCTCAACCCCAGCAAGCTCATACAAGAGCCTTAGGTTCTCTGGGTCGGGAACTGGTTCTGTTTTCGAATCATTGCTCAGCCGATCCAGATAGCGGCGATCCAAGGTATTCTCGTCGTTGAACTCAGCGATTTTTCTACTGAGTTGAGTGGCTTCACTTTGCAACTCTGAGTACTCTTCGACTACACGGAAGCTCTTCAGCTGCTCACTCAGCCGCGTAACACCTGCTTGAGCGATGGCAAGCGAGGCTCGAAGTTCGGCTGTTTTACCAACAGGGTCACCTAGAGCTCCATCTTTCGCCGCTTTTTTCAGCTCTCGCAGAGATTTCTCACGCTGCCGAACTTTTTCCCAGTCTCGGGGAATTGACCAGTCTAGCCCTAGCAGGTAGGAGATGCTCACTTGTTGATCAACAGTTGACTGCTGACTTGTATGCTTTGCCGTCTCCTGAAACCCGCCACTTGCCTGACGCCTAATCAGGTATGACAGCAGAGACCGTGCAGATGGTCCAGAGTTTCCAGCGTTCTCTAGATCGGAAATGCCGAAGAAGTGTTTCGCAATCAGGGACTTCCAAATGGAATTGGAGACGGTCATGCTGGAGCTACCCAGCACGCTTTCCCAACCATCAATGTGAATCTTCGACGGCTGAATTCCAGAGCGGCGTACGGTGATATAAGAGGGCCCTGCTGAGGGGTCGCGCTGTGGAGCGAGCATTTCTAGGCCGAACTCGAAGTTCACAAGGGCTTCGTTGCGGAACAGACTACTCGGATCTGCGTTGCCACCCATGAGGAAGTGAAGCAACTCAATCAAACTGCTCTTGCCAACGCCGTTCCTAGTGTCAACTTCCTTCGATTCCGGCCTAACATCTGCGAGAAGAATATTCAGCCCGGCATGAAGGTGAATTTCTTTGAAGGAAGGCATCGTGCTGAAGATTCGCTTAATCACGTTGCCCGCCTAAGTGTGTTTGCTGGCCCCGTTCGAATTGCTCCCATCGCGAACAGGAGATCGAGTGCCAACACAAACCAGTCAAACGTGAGGGGAGTAGCATTTTCATCTTTGGCCCGCTTGACTCGCACCAAGTGCCACAGTCCGCTCACAGTGCTCGGCTCGTCCAATTCACGTATGATTTGAGCACCCACGGTCAACAGGGCCCTATCGGCAGAAACTCCCTTAGTCGGCAAGATCATTCTTCCTGGCCTTCCTCTGGCCGCAAGAATATATCGCACTCCTCGAAGAAGTACGTGAGCACGCCGTAAACGGCCACTTCGCGAGCAGGACTCGATGGGCCGATACCGCCCACCCACTTGCGGAGCTCCCAGTAGATCTCATCCGGGCTCTGACCAGTACTGCGCAGTTCCTGATACTTCTCGGAGAAGGCTTGAGCCGTTTGGTCCCTGAGAAGCTCATCACTCACGCGCCTGTAGTAATTTCTTACTAGATGCGCTGGCTGCATGCCCATAGTAATGAGGAAGCGTGTCGCTTCTGACAGAAGGTTGTACTCGATCTTATCCTCAGGCACCGGACGCCTATCAGGACGACCAGGTACGCGAGCTCGCTCCAAATGATCGAGGACGGGCTGAATTTGCTCCATTCCCGTCTCAACGAAGTCTGCCATCGAAGGAACACTGGGGAAGAGCGCCCGCAAATCGATTATGCCGAGGTCCATCACACGCTTGCATAGGGCTTCCCGCCCCCACGGGGCGGCCACCTTGTCGCCATGCGCTCTATTCAGCTCGAGGATTGTCTTTAGCGCATCCGGCCCGAGTCCCTCACGATCATTGTGAACGAATACCCACTGGTCAAGATACTCGTCCCAAAAAGGGAGGCATCCACTGAAGTCGCTCTCAATTTTCGCTCGAATGCCTGAAGCCGTGGGTTTCCGTGGGGCGTATACGGCGAAAACTGTACGCTGAGATATCAGGTATCCATCATTCTTTTCGTCTCCGGAGTTTCCCCAGGGCCGGACACGAACAAAGTCCCCGTCGGGATAGGCCCGCTCCATTATCTCGGAGAAGAACTCCTGGAACTCATCTTCGAAAGATTCCTGGTAGCGGTCCCGAAACGCCATTTCGTATAATGCCAGGATGCGCTCATTCATACGTCCCCCCTGCAGGTGCTCAAAGACTTTAGAGTTGCATAGCTTCCCGTGTACCTCAATACCCCGAAGGTGTCAAAGTGATGTCAGCCTAAGCCAAGCGGCAGGATGCCCGCGGTCGAGGGGGGTGAACCAGGCAACCGGCGAGCGACGGAGTCAGCGCCAGATCGGACCACGAGTCAGGCGCACTGAACGAGCCAGACGCCGATAGCCGCAGGTAAGCGCCCCAGCTCTCATCAACACAGTTGGAAAGCGTGTCGGCATCGGAGTTGGGCAACGACCCGCGGAGGACGGCGATGCATGATCAGCTTGGTATGTGGAGACCATCATCGCCAGCGGCATAGCCGTCCTGGGGACGCTGCTTGGTTCGGGGATCACCCTGGCGTTCCAGCAGCGCACCGCCAACAGGAGCCACCAGTTCACGCGCCGCGAGAAGCTCCGGCAGGAGCGACTCGATGCCTACTCCGCCTACGCCGGCGCGTTAGTCAACTACCGGCGCTGCCTGGTTCACCTCTGGTTCTGCGAGCACGAACAGCCCCCACCGGAGGACCCCGACATGGTGCGGATCCGCGCCTACGACCTACGCTCCAGCGCCCAAGAGGCACTGTTCCGGGTACAGATGCTCACCGATGACGAGACGCTGAGCCGGGCCGCGGAGGACGTGCTCGCAGACGTTACTGCACTGTCCAAGACAGACAGCAGAACCGAACTCAACGATGCCAGGGTACGGACCCGTGACGACATCAGCCAACTGGTCCGAGCAGCCAAGCAACACCTCTGAGGCACTTGCAGACGCGCCGGCTCGTAGAAACCCACGCCGACAGTGACTGCACCACAAGCGCACCGGATCGAGCGAGAACAGCGGAGAATCACGGTGAAAACAGCCGCGCCCTCAGAGGCCGCGAACCGGCCGTTCGAGCAGGCCAGCGCCTACAAGGAGCCCTCGATGTCCGCAGCTTTCCAGGTGATGTCATGTGGCTCCGCAGACCAGGGACCTTCTGTCAGCGTCGACCAGTAGCCTGCGACGATCAGCCATGGCATGTGGGGAGGGTTCGTGCAAGCTACCGCTCTGGTCAGTCCCGATCGGTTGTGGTCGTCGCAGGAAGTCTTGGTGCGTGCGAGCCCTGTCCCGGCGGCGGCGGGAGTCTACGGGTGGCACTTCAAGCAGCCGCCCCACCAGGACCTGGACGCCGGGCGCTTGCTCTACGTCGGGATAGCCTCGCGGTACATGGCGAACCGAACCAGCACGCAGGACCTGCGCAAGCGGGTGCGCTACCACTACCGGGGCAACGCGGCCGGCTCGACGCTGCGGCTCACCCTCGGGTGTCTGCTCGGACTTGAGCTGCGCCGCGTGGGCAGCGGTAAGCGGATGACCTTCGGCAAGTCCGGCGAAGCCAGCCTAAGCCAGTGGATGGCGGACAACGCGCGAGTGTGCTGGAGCGAGCAGAGCGAACCATGGGACCTGGAGTCGCAGCTCATCTCTCAGCTCGACCTGCCGTTGAACCTCGACCAGAACCGCCACAACGCATTTCACAGTCACCTGAAGGAGCTACGGGCCCAAGCACGCCATCGAGCCCGAGAGTTGCCAATCAGCGCGTAGGCCGCCGAACGGGCCGCCGCGCCCTTGTCTGGGCCGTCTCTGGGCCGTCCGAGGTCGCTCAACAGTGGCCAACGACGACGAACGACGACCACCAGGCGCACGAGCCCACTGCCCCTGACCAGCAAAAATCCAGCTCACCAAGATCCCCGGCAAGACCCAGGCCAAGAAGACAGGTCTTAACTCGTCCCATTAAGAGTCCCCGACCTCTCCGACCAGCTCCATCGGGATTCGTTTGCTGGGAGGCAAGCAATGAACACTCCCATGATGCCGAGGAGTCGTGAACAAGCAGGCTCTTCTGAGCATCTCACTACGTGACGCCGCCGACGTCATCGGCGAGCAAGCGCGGACGCCTGCGCACGATCCAGAGAACGGACGCCTTAGCTTGGCGTTTAAGGTCGCCGGGTCACCCGACTTGCTGATCTTGTCCTCTTCAGGGGACAGCAGGACGGCCGTTCTTCACGCTTCGAGGTGTCGAGCAACGTCGCGTGAAGGAACGGCCGCTGGTGAAGAGTCTCGCCCCTGAAGAGTCCGCTGATGCCGCGCTGGGCATCCTGTCCCACTTTCGTGTCCAGTTCTACGACTGCCTTTACAGCCGGGCTGATGCGCTCTTCGAGCTCACCGACGCGGTGCTGTGCTCGGACGGTCCGGTGACGTCGCTGGTCGAGCTGACGCTCACGGCCGAGCACCGGCGGGGGCACGGGGCGATGTACGACGCGGTCAACCACGGCTGGCTGGAGCCGCGCCGCCTGCGCAGGCTGCTGGCCTCCACGCCGCTGCCGCGGGCGGCCGACGGGCGGATCGTGCTCGCGGTCGATGTGAGCAACTGGTTGCGGCCCGACGCCCCCACCAGCCCGGAGCTGCTGTTCTGCCACGTCTACGGCCGGGGCCGCAGCGCGGATCAGTTCATCCCCGGCTGGCCCTACTCCTTCGTCGCCGCCCTGGAGACGGGACGCACGTCGTGGACGGCCGTGCTGGACGCGATCCGGCTGGGCCCGGCCGACGACGCCACCGCGGTGACCGCCGCCCAGCTCCGCGATGTCGTCACCCGGCTCGTGCACGCCGGGCAGTGGCGGCCGGGCGACGCGGACATCCTCATCGTCATGGACTCCGGCTACGACGTTACCCGCCTCGCCCACGTCCTGGCCGATCTGCCCGTCGAGCTGGTCGGACGGCTGCGCTCGGACCGGGTCATGCTCCGGGACGCCGGCCCGCGCCGCTCCACCCCGCGCGGCGGGCAGCCCCGCAAGCACGGCGGCGTCCTCGCCTTCTCCAAACCGGACTCCTGGCACACCCCCGACCAGGCCACCACCTGTGACACCACCCGCTACGGCCGGGCCGAAGCCCTCGCCTGGGACCGGATGCACCCCCGCCTGACCGCCCGTGGCCCCTGGCTCGACCACTGCGGTGAACTCCCTTTAATCCACGGCACGTTGATCCGGCTGAAGGTGGACCATCTGCCTGGCGACCGCGACCCGAAGCCGGTGTGGCTGTGGTCCTCGCGCACCGGCTTGACCACCGCCGACGTCGATGTGCGCTGGCAGGCGTTCCTCCGCAGATTCGATCTTGAACACACCTTCCGGCTGTTCAAACAGACCCTGGGCTGGACCGTGCCGAAGGTCCGTGACCCCGCGACCGCCGACCTGTGGACGTGGCTGATCATCGCCGCGCACACCCAACTCCGCCTGGCCCGCCCCCTCGCCGAGGACCTCCGCCGGCCCTGGGAGCCGCCCAGCGAGCCCCGCCGGCTCACCCCTGCCCGGGTCCGCCGCGGGTTCCGGCACCTCCGCGCGAAGACCACCCGTCCCGCAGGTGTGCCGAAACCCTCCCGACCAGGTCCCGGACGTCCCACGGGCTCACAAAACCGCAGGCCAGCCCCACGCTATGAGCCTGGGAAGACCGTGAAACGAGCCGAAACCCTCACCGAACACGTCCGCCTGAAACAGCAGCGAGGATAAACGCCAAGCTTAGAGCCCGTTGCTCAACCGAACATAGCCGTTGGCCTGGTCTCGTTCGGGTGGTGTGATGTCAATGCGCGCATGAAGACAGGGCCTTCTGTGTAGCTCGTGGGTGTCTAGTCCGTGAGCGCCAGGAGGCCTTGTACCTCTATGGGCAGTACATCTAGCTCGACATCTAGTGTTCTGAGTCGGGAATTCTGTTCAGATAACTGGCGAGGCGTTCGAGGATCTCGTCCGCGGTCTTCGTCCAGACGTAGGGCTTCGGGTCGGTGTTCCAGGCGGCGATCCAGCTGCGGATGTCCTTCTCCAGGGCTTGGACGGACCTGTGGACGCCTCGCCGTATCTGCTTGTTGGTCAGTTCGGCGAACCATCGCTCGACGAGGTTCAGCCAGGACGAGCCGGTCGGTGTGAAGTGCAGATGGAACCGGGGGTGGGCCAGCAGCCACTTCTTGATGGCGGGGGTCTTGTGGGTGGCGTAATTGTCGCAGATGAGGTGAACATCCAGCGTGGCAGGCACCTCTTTGTCGAGCTTGATCAGGAACTTCTTGAACTCCTCAGCTCGATGTCTGCGGTGCAGGGAGCCGATCACTTTGCCGGTGGCGACCTCGAGCGCGGCGAACAGGGTGGTGGTGCCGGCGCGGACGTAGTCGTGGGTCGCCCGCTCGGGAACCCCGGGCATCATCGGCAGCACGGGCTGGGACCGGTCCAGAGCCTGGATCTGCGACTTCTCATCCACGCAGAACACCAGGGCCCGCTCGGGCGGATCGAGATAGAGGCCGACGACGTCGTGGACCTTGTCGACGAAGTACGGATCGGTCGACAGCTTGAAGGTCTCCGCCCGGTGCGGCTGCAGGCCGAACGCCCGCCAGATCCGTGACACCGACGACTGCGAGAGGCCCATCTCCTTCGCCATCGACCGCGTCGACCAGTGCGTCGCGTTCTTCGGAGTGGATTCCAGCGTCTTGGTGACCACCGCGGCGACCTGTTCGTCCGTCACGGTCCTGGGGCCGCCCGAACGTGGCATGTCACCCAGACCGGCGATCCGGTACTGCACGAACCGGGCCCGCCAGCGGCCCACCGCATGAGGTGTCGAACCCACCTGCTCCGCAACGTCCTTGTTCGACGCGCCGGTTGCGCAGGCCAGGATGATCCGACACCGCAAGGCCCACGCCTGCGGCGTGGAACGACGCCGCACCCATTCCTCGAGTCCGGCTCGTTCCTCGTCCGACAGTGTCAACTCGGCCTTCGGCCGCCCCGTCCGCACCATAGAGCAAGCCTATACATCTGAACAGAATTCCCGACTCAGAACACTAGCTCGCGACCGCCCCGGCCGCGATGAAGCTCACGTCGTGCGGTGGCAGGGCCGCCCCGTCGCCGTCGACGAACGCGACCTGGACGGGGCTGCCCGAGTGGGACCGGCGCAGCATTGAGGGACCCGTGCTGGGCGGGTCGTGCAGGTCGCCCCACTGCTGCAGGGCCGCAAGAGGGACCGCAAGGTCGCGGCCCGCGGGCGTGAGGTGGTAGCTGCGCCGGGTGCGCGACCCGGGCTCCTGGTAAGAGCGCTTGGTCAGCACGCCCGCCTTGACCAGGTGTTCGAGCCGGTCCGTGAGCACGTTGGGGGCGATGCCGAGCGCGCGCTGGAAGTCGGCGAACCGCTCGACGCCGGCCATCAGCGCCTCGCGGATGATGAGGAACGACCACCGATCGGCGAGGACGCCGAGGCAGCGCTCAATCGAGCACACCGGCTCAGGCCGGCGAATCTCCGTTGCAGGCGACATCCGTACAGCATACCTCAGTTATCAGCGGCAAGTCAGATCCACCAAGAGGACCGCATGGGAAGGACGTCTAGAGCAGTTGAACTGGGGCACTGCGGCTGAACGCTAACTTGCTTGTAGCAATTCAGCCTGGTACGGTTTTCACATGGCGACCCAAGACCCGTTTACACCTTCGCGTTTTCGTCTGACCCGCCACTCGGATACGTTCTGGCGAGTCACCTTCGACAACGGCCCGCTCAACCTCATCGACGGCGTGATGAACCTCGAGCTGCACCAGCTCCTCGACCAGGTTGAGCAGGACGGACACGTCGCCGTTGTGCTGTTCGACAGCGCGAACCCCGATTACTTCCTCGCCCACTACGCCGTGCCTACGGACATGAGCCCGCTCGAGGTGCTGCAGCCGCCCGCCGCGCAGCCGTTTCTGCACTGGGCCAGCCTGCTCATCCGGCTGAGCAAGGCGCCGGCCGTCACGATCAGCGCGCTCCGCGGTCGCGCACGCGGGGCCGGCAGCGAGTTCGCCCTCGCGACCGACATCCGCTTCGCCAGCCGCGAACGGGCCGTGCTCGGACAGTTCGAGGTCGCGCTCGCGGCGATCCCCGGCGGCGCCCCCACGACCCGCCTGCCCGGCATCGTCGGCCGGGGCCGGACGTTCGAAATCCTCCTCGGCGGCGAGGACTTCGACGGCGAGCTGGCGGAACGCTACGGATACGTCAACCGAGCCGTCCCCGACGATGGGTTTGTCTCGTTCGTCGATGCCTATGCCGAGCGCGTCTCCCGCTTCGACCGCCGCACGCTGATCGACATCAAGGACTCCATCAACGCCGCATCGCTGCCCGACGACGTGCAGCTGTCGGCGGCAATGCGCGCATTCGGCGATGCGGTCGCCAGGGAGCCCGCGACCTCGCTCATTCCCGCGGCCATCGCGGCGGGCTGGGGACAACCGGGCGAGTTCGAACGGAACATGGGTGCCCGCATCGCCGAACTGACGGCAGACAAGTCCAACTAACCGCAGGATCGTGGGCCGGATCGCCGGCCCGTGAATGAAAGGAACCGAAGATCATGGGAACCGCATTTGTCACCGGAGCATCCTCCGGTATCGGCGCTGTGTACGCCGACCGGTTGGCGCGCCGCGGCTTCGACCTCGTGCTGGTCGCGCGCAACCGTGCTCGGCTGGAAGCGCTGGCCTCGACGCTGCGCGCCGAGACTGACCGGACCGTCGAGGTACTGCAGGCCGATCTGGGCCAGTCTGCTGACCTGGCGACCGTGGAGCACGCTCTCCGCACCCGGGAGGACATCACGCTGCTGGTCAACAACGCCGGCGTCGGTGCCGCGAGTGTGCTGTTGGATTCCGACGTCGACGCCGTGCAGCGCATGATCGAGCTGAACGTCACGGCATTGACACGACTTACCTACGCCTACGTACCCGGAGCTGTCCGGCGCGGCAACGGTGCTTTGATCAACATCGGCTCCGTGGTCGGCGTGGCGCCGGAGTACCTCAACGGCGTCTACGCAGCGACGAAGGCTTACGTGCTCGCGCTGACTCAGTCGCTGCACCACGAGCTGTCCGGTCAGGGCATCCAGGTGCAAGCCGTATTGCCCAACACTACGGCGACTGAATTCTGGGATGCCGCGGGCAGCCCGCTGCCGGACCCGTCGGGTGTGATGTCGGCCGCGGACGTGGTGGATGCGGCACTGATCGACCTGGATCGGGGCGAGCTCGTCAGCATCCCAGCGCTGCACGATCTAAGCCACTGGCAAGCCTACGAGTCCGCGCGCCAGGTGCTCATGGCGAACTTCGGCGCTGGTACACCGGCGCCCCGCTATATCCACGCCCGCTCATAGCGGGCACAACAGCGGGGCCTTGCTGCATCATCTCTCGGGAGCTAAGAGCCCGCTGCTCAATCGAACATAGCCGTTGGCCTGGTCTCGTTCGGGTGATGTGAGAAGCCGTATTCATACCGATCATCGAGCTTGCGACTCGAACAAGAGTCCTGATCGGATGATGTCGGGATGGTTCGTGCATGAAGACAGGGCCTCGTGGCGATTCGGAAGGTGTTGATTCTCACCGAGTGCCAGGAGGCCCTGCTTGTCGCAGTTGTACGCGGTTGGGGGGCCTTCCCCCGTGAAGGTGGGCACGCGGTCATTGATCACGCGGCAAGCGTGAGCTTAGCGGTGTGGTGTCGGTGTTCGTATTCGTTGGGGCTGAGCTGGCCGTTGGCGGAGTGCCGGCGGCGCGTGTTGTAGCGGGTCAGCCAGGCGAAGACGGTCCTGCGGCAGGTGTCGGCGTCGCCGTAGTCGTGGGCGCCCTGGAGGGTCTCGCGTTTCAGGGAGGCGTGGAAGCTTTCGCAGGCCGCATTGTCCGCGCTGGTGCCGACCGCGCCCATCGACCGGGTGACCTCGAGTTGGTCGCAGAGGTCGGCGAAGGCCCGGGAGCCGTATTGCGCTCCGTGGTCGGAGTGGAACACGGCGCCGTCCAGGCGGCCGCGGGTCGCGGCTGCCATCCGCAGTGCGTCGGCGACCAGGCTGGTGCGCATGTGGTCGGCGATGGACCAGCCGACGGCCTTGCGGCTGAAGCAGTCCAGCACGGTCGCGAGATAGAGGAACTCCCCGTTTTCCAGGGGAAGATACGTGATGTCGCCCATGTATTTGCGTCCGGGATCGGTGGCGGTGAAGTCCCGCAGGAACAGGTCCGGGACCGGTGAGGCTGCCGGGTCCGGGACGGTGGTGCGCACGCGTCTGCGCAGGCGGATGCCGGTGATGGAGAACGTCCGCATGATCCGGGCGACCCGTTTTTCGTTGACCCGTCGCCCTTTGTCGCGGAGCTCGGCCGTTACTCGCGGGGAGCCGTAAGCGCCGCCGGACTCGCCGTGAACTCCGCGGATCTCCTCGGCCAGGATCCGGTCCTCCCGCTGCCGGGTGGCCCGGGCCTCGGCGCCGGCGAGCCACTTGTAGTAGCTGGACCGGTTCACGTCCAGGACCTCGCAGAGCCGCTTCACCTCGTAGGTGTCCCGGTGGTCGTCAACGAACTGGAAGCGGCTCCTCACCAGTTCGTCTCTCCGGCGAAATACTTGGCCGCCTTGCGGAGGATGTCCCGCTCGGTGGCGAGCTTGCGCTCACTTGCCTCAAGCTCGGCCACCCGGGCCTCCAGCTGCCGTACCCGCTCGTCCGGATCAGCGGACGGCACCGCCTCCCGAGGCCGGGCGCCCGGCTTCGCAGCCGCGGCGGTGGTCCCACGGCGTTCGCGGTCCCGCAGCACCCACTCACGCAGGGTCGCCCGGTTGACGCCCAGGTCAGCGGCGATGCTCTTGTAGATCGCCCCGGGCGTGGACTCGTACAGGGCCACGGCATCGGCCTTGAACTCGTCCGAATAGTCCTTCATCGCCATCGGCGGTCTTCTCGCTTCCTCCGGATCAAGCAGATCCAGTATCAGCGTGTCCACCCCTCAGGGGGAGGCCCCGGGGTCCCGGAGTCCAACTCGGCTGACCTGGCGTGTGATTGCCTCGCGCACGTGTACGGCAACGCCGCGGACCAGCCGGACAGGGTGCGGCACTATCCATCTGACATGACCGACGCGGAGTGGAGGCAGGTCCGGCCGCTGCTGCCGGTGCCGGCCTGGCTGGAGGGCCGGGGTGGCAAGCCGGAAGGTTATTGCCACCGGCAGATACTCGACGCGGTCCGCTACCTCGTTGACAACGGCATCAAGTGGCGCTCGATGCCTGCCGACTTCCCGGCTTGGGACCGTGTCTACGCTTTCTTCCGGCGCTGGCACCGCCAGGGCCTGTCCGTGGAATTCCACGACCGGCTGCGGGGCCGGGTCCGTGAGATCGAGGGCCGGCGGGCCGAGCCGACCGCAGGGATCATCGACTCCCAGTCCGTGCGGGCCGCAGCCACGGTGCCGGCCGCCACGCGGGGCTACGACGGGGGGAAGAAGGTCCCGGGCCGCAAGCGGCACATGGTCACCGACTGCCTCGGCCTGCTCCTGGTCGTCGCGGTCACCGCCGCGAACACCGGCGACCGCGAAGCCGCCGTGCCCCTGCTGGAACGGCTGCGGGCCGCGCACCGCACGATCAGCCTGGTCTGGGCCGACGGCGGATACACCGGCATCCTTACCGACTGGGCCCGCGACGCACTCCGCCTCACTGTGGAGATCGTCAAACGCAGCGACGAACCCCGCTTCGTGGTCCTACCCCGCCGGTGGGTCGTGGAGCGGAGCTGGGCCTGGCTGATGCGCTCACGCCGCCTGGTCCGCGACTACGAAACCCTGCCCGCCACCAGCGAAACCATGATCCTGTGGTCCATGACCATGCTCATGAGCCGCCGCCTCGCCCGCGCTCGAACCCGCGCAACCACGCCGACAACGGTCCTCGCAGCGGCGTGAACCACACCGTCACAACGTCACGGTGCTGAACACCCCGGGCTGGTGCTGAGCGATCCACCCCCGCTCGGCCAGGCGCCTCGCCTTCGACCGCACCCCTTCGATCTTCGCCGGCACTGTCTCCAGACCGAGCACCGCCGTCAAGGCCCTGGCACGGATGCCGCCCCGCCCAGCCGCTGCCTCGTCGTCCAGGACAGACATGATCCGCCGGTAGTCAGGCGCGAGCACCGTGCTGGTCAGCTTCACGCCAGTGCGGAACCGTCGAACGCGGCACCGCACCGACCACTGACACGTCCGGTTCCGCACCGTCCCCCACCAAGACGCCAGCCCGCGCGGCCGGTTCGGACAGCACCTCCACCACCGCTTCGCGGGCGATGACCAGCCGTTCGACCACCTGCTCGGCCTCGGCCAGGACCGCTTTGACCCGCGCGACCTCCTCACGCGCCCGGTCCACACGCTCCCGAGCTGCCGTTTCCTTCGCTTCGAGCAGACCCAGCACTGACGGCACCGGCAACCTCCACCGATCAAGGACTGACACAACGCCCCATCACTGCCTCGCCGAAGCCGAACTCACTCCCCACCAGCAGAAACTCAACACCCGTGATCAGTAAGACAACGGCTTCTTAGGCTTCGGCGTGTTACTGCCATACTGACGAGACGCTGGACTGAGCCCAGCACTGCTGGGTTCCGGACTGTGTGCACTCATGGCACTTGTATGCCGTCGCGCCACTCGCTCCAACCGTGAGGCAACGTCTCAGACTGTGTGCGAGAGGATGATGGCTATGGTGACTTCCTTGCTAGTTGCTGGCCGTCAGATGGTGGCTGGCGTCTGCGAAGGCATCGTTGGCGGAGCCTGCTTCGCCTTGATGACGGGTGCAGCAGTGCCGGGCTGAGTCCAGCGTTTTCATGTCGTCCTCTGACATCCACCGCTGACATCAACGAGGACGGACATAGAGGCACTCGCGTGACCTTGGACGTACGCCGCATCGGCTCGGGTCCATGGCTGAGTCGAAGACGGATCGAACTCCTAAAGCGGGTGTCGCAGGTTCGAATCCTGCCGGGGGCACCAGGCAAAAGGCCCCGGACCGATCATGGATGCTGTTGGTTAATCCGGGGCCTTGATCACTTTGCCCCGTCGATCGTTTGGTCGGCGGGGCGAAGTGCTGCGAAGTGGCTGGTGCGGGTGCGGGTGCGGGCCCGTGGTGTGCCGGTGAGGTGGGCGTCGATGCGGGCCAGGTTGATCGCGGCGCCGGTGAGCTGGTGCTGGAGACTGGTCTTCGCCAGGCCGCGGTAGCGGGATCTGCGCAGGCCGCAGCGCCCGACGGCCTGGGAGATGGTGCCCTCGACGCCTGCCCGGATCTTGTATCGCTCTTTCCAGGCGTCGGTTTGCTGCTCGGCCCGGGCCGTCCGGACGGTCTCGTGTTCGTCGCGGTCCTGACGGAGGTTGAGCTCGCGGCGCTGGGCCGTGGGCGAGTTGACACAGGCACGCAGGTGGGGGCAGGGGCGGCAGCCGGCGGGGCTGAAGCGGACCCGGATGACGGCCAGGTTCTGCTGCGAGCGGCGATGGTGCCGACCTAGAGTCTCGATCAAACCCGGAACGGTTCACGGCGAGGTGACGATCCGGACGGCCACCCCACAGAACATCACGGCCCGCACGACCAGCGGCAGCCTCACGATCACGGCCCCGCCCGCCAAGTACCAGATCTCAGCGAACGACTCCCATGGCGACAAGAATGTAGCGTTCAAGAACGACCCGTCGGGCAAGTACCGCTTGGATCTGTCGACAACGAATGGTGACTTGACCGTGGAGTCGGCGGGCTAGTGGCCTTCTTCAGAGCGGCCACTGATCACGCCCTTCAAAAGACAAGTCATCCGTGAAGGTAAGTTGAGCTACGGATCAGAAGGTGCCCGTGCCCCATCCGTGCCCGACCGCGCCTGAGACATGCGCGCAGGGCAGCTCCGACAAGCAGCACAACCAGTCGACCAGCTGAAGAGTCGTACGCGGCGTGATCAACATGCGCGCACGGCACGCCCTCGGCACCTCCACGCTCGTCGTGACCCTGGCGTCATCCTTGCTCTCCTGCTCCGGCAACCCCGGCACTTCGAGCGATGGGGAGTCGCCCGCCCGCGTCCGCAACGCGGTATCGGCCCCCGCGACTGAGGAGCCGCCCGCCCCGAGCACGGCTGAGCCAGCACCGAGAGCCGAGAAGGTCCGCGATGTGTTCGCTCGGCTTCAGGCAACCTACAACGACGGGTGCACGACCCCGGGGAACTGCGAGTACTTCCTGGGGCGGGTGCTCGATGAGCTCAGCAGCCTCAACGTGGCGATGAAGGCAGACCCCCAGGGTCCTGATCACTTCAAGGAACCCCTCGCATGGATCGCGGAACTGCGAGCCGAACTGGGCGAGGACAGCTCCTTCGCGAACCTCAAGAAGCACCAGGACCTGCTCACCGGAACGCGCGACAAGATCAATACATGGATGCAGAGCCATCCAGAGGACTACCGGTGAGACCAAGGCGGAGCACAGGCGTCACGAGCTCACCGGTCAGACTCCGGCTCGACGAGTGGCGAACGGCATACGGCTGACTACGGTGGTCCCGTGTTGGAAGACGATGGTGGTCTGGCCGCTTGGCTGGAGTCGAAGCGGCTACTCACCAGCCCTGAGCGCCACATCGACACTTTGCGATGCCTGCTTGCCGAGGACGACGACGCGCTCCTGATGCACGACTACGACCTAATCAGTGATCCGCAGACAGTCGCCATCGTGAAAGCTCAGCAGCGCGCAGCGGGACAGCGCCGCCGTAGGCTGCGGCGACTGGCAAGGCGCCGGCGCTCCGCGAAGTGACATCAGCAGATGACATCAACGTCGCCGGACAGCAGCGGACCGGAACAGCCACAGCAGCACCGGCAACTGTCAACGTCATGAGTACGGAGCAGGCCGCACGGCCCGATGATCGAACTCCTAAAGCGGGTGTCGCAGGTTCGAATCCTGCCGGGGGCACAACGCACCACCGCTCTGACCTGGGGTTTCTCTCCCAGGGAGGGGTCCTACTCGGCCTCGGACGCCTCGTCCGGGGCCGTTTGCGTGAGCGGTGCGTGAGCGGTGCGTGAGCGGACGGGTCGCCAGACTCCGATATTTCTCCCGACGGACCAGCACCATCCGGCACGGACTCCGCCTGCGCCTCATCGGCCTCGTCGGGCTCGGGCTCCGCTTCGGGGGCGGTGTTCTCGGAGGTGACACGGGCGCGCGGGACGAGCCGGGCAGCGGCCTCGGCGATGGCGAGGTCGGCCTCGGGGAGCAGGCTCGTGTACGTGTCGGCCGTGATGGTGATCGAGGAGTGGCCGAGCATCTCCTGGATGTTCTTCAGGTCGGCCCCGGCCGCGTGGGCCAGAGTCGCCGCGCCGTGGCGCAGATCGTGGAGCCGGACCGGTGGGAGGCCGGTCTCCTCGTACAGTTCAATGAACCGCCGTGTGACGTTGGCGGGGTGGAGCAGTTCGCCGTTCTCGCGCGTGAAGACCCGTCCTGTCTCTACCCAGGCGCTCTCCCACTCCTCGCGGTCCTTGTCCTGCTGGGCGCGGTGCCGCTTGAGGGCCTGGACCGTGTCGGAGTCCAGCGCGATGGTGCGCGCGCCGGCGTCCGTCTCGGGGTCGTCCTCGTACACCTCCCAGCCATCCACGACGAGTTGCTTGGCAACCGTGATGAGACCGGCGTCCAGATTGGTGTCGGTCCACTTCTGCCCGCACGCCTCGCCCCGTCGCAGTCCGCGGAACGCGATCAGGTGGAACAGCGCGTACAGGCGGTCCTCCGCGACGTGGTCGAGGAAGAGGCCGGTGTGCTCCGGCGTCCAGACCATCACCGGAGAGGGCTTCTCGCCGGTGCGCTTCCAGTGGAGGATGCGTTCCTCGGTCCACACGAGGGCCTTCGGCCGCCTGCCGGCCTCCAACTCGACGTGGGCGGCCGGGTTGAAGGTGATCAGCTGCTGCGCGATCGCGGCGTTCAGCGCGGCCCGCAGGGTGGAGCGGACACGCTGCCGCGTGCGATGGCCGCGCACCCCCACTGACTGTCGATGCTCACCATGTCCAGCCGTGACCACCGCTGTTGTGGGACAGGGCGAGGACGGCGGTGGTCACGGTGAGGTACGGGGTGAAGCGGTCCTGGCGGATCAGGGCCGCCAGGGCGCAGGCCAGTCCCGTGTACCAGGGCATCGACCATGGAGCCGTGAGGACCCAGGCGAAGGCCAGTGCGAACGGGACGGCGACGACGGCTGGGGTGTCCTGCGGGACGCGGCGGCGAAGTACCCATGCCAGCGAGAGCATCAGGACGGGCCACAGGACGCTCATGGTCGCGGCGGCCGCCCGAGGGCCCAGCAAGGTGGTGCCGACGTGGTCGAACACCGCCCAGAGCGAAGGCTTGGACACCAGCTGTGAGGCGGCGGAGAGCGGGGCGAGAGCGTGCGCGCCGTGGACACCGTAGAGGACCGCGAGCACCAGCGCGGCCGTGCCTGTCTGGTGGACAGCCGAGCGCCACCTGCCCGAGCGCAGGAGCGGCCAGGCCAGTCCCACGCAGAGCAGCGCTGCGCTGATCTTGACTCCGCAGGCCAGGCCGACGAGCCCTCCGACGGCGACGTCGTGGTGCCACCTGGTGGATCTGCGAGCGAGGTGGACCGCGCAGACGGCCAGGCAGGCGATGAAGGTGTCCAGGTGCCCGCCCGCGACGAGCACGCCGATCAGGAGCGGGTTGGCGATCCACAGCAGGCCGGCGCGGACCGGGTCTTCGGCGGTGCGTATCAACAGGCTGCCGGTGGCCACGAAGGCGGCCGCGTTCGCGAGCATCAGCGCCCATACCGTCACCCACGGCCGCTCCCCGCCGACGAACGCTGCGCCGGCCTGCCACCACGTAGCCACCGGCCCGTACACGGACGGCGTGTTCCGCCACGACTCGCTCACCAGACGGGCGTAGGCACCGCCGAGGTGGGCGGGTGTCGTCACATACGGGTCACCGCCGAGCGCGGCGATCCGGCCGTACGCGGCGTAACTGGCCGTGTCCGATGAACCGACCGGAGTGAGGTTCGCGACGACGAGTACGGCGATCACGCCGACCCGGAACACGACGCGGACGTCCGGTCTCCAGCCCCGACTGTGGGCGTGGAACATGCCGAGTGTGCCGAGGCAGGACAGCACGATGGCTCCCCAGGTGACCACCTCGGAGAGGGTCCCGGGCATGGCCGGCAGCCGGAACCACGGGATCGGTGCCCGTAGGGTGTTGTGATTGGGTGCGCTCGCTCCGACCAGCGCGAACAGGGCGACGCCCACCGCCGACATCGCTACGGCCAGGTGCGGCCGGGGCCGGGTGCCGGCGCTCAGTGCAGCCGAGAGAGCTGTCTGGATCCAGTGCGCTGAACGCCCGGCATACTCATCGTTGCTGATCGTCAAGGTCGCTCTCTGACCGCTCGTTACTCGTTGCTTCACCTCACGGCGTGGACAGCCGTGACGATCTTGCCCGCAAACGTAGTCCGCCCTGCCGAC
The DNA here is from genome assembly GCF_040629895.1 of Streptomyces sp. NPDC005866. Classification (NCBI taxonomy): domain Bacteria; kingdom Bacillati; phylum Actinomycetota; class Actinomycetes; order Kitasatosporales; family Streptomycetaceae; genus Streptomyces; species Streptomyces sp. NPDC005866. The sequence goes on along the minus strand of NZ_JBEXWP010000004.1, from coordinate 257,848 downwards.
AAGCACCAAGGCCACCGCCACAACACTGCCGCGATGGGCGATGAACCAACTGTTGGGCTTCTTGCCGCCGTCCACCTTCGCGGTACGGGTCTTCGCACCGGTGCCACCGCTCAGACCACCCGTGGTCGGCGCCGCCGTGTGCCGGCGCGCAGTCCGTGTCATCAGATCGCGCGCAGGGACTCGTCGGCGGCCGAGGCACTCGTCCGCCGACGCCTGGGTGATCTGCCGGCAGGGCGGGAAGCAGCGACACCGCGGCCTGGCGTCTCAAGACGACTCCGGCCGCCGCCCACGCAGCAGCCGCGCGCCCCGACGACGAGGCGGCCCGTTGGAGTGCCGGAGTCGGCAGGAGTGGGCATTGCGGTCGGCGTCGGACTGGCCCTGAACGCGCACCGCCGCCGCGCCTGAGTGAATACGGTCTGACGGATGAGGCCGGTATCGCGCACTTCGGCGCGATACCGGCCTTGAGCGTCGGGCCCGTCAAGGCCGGCGACTGCGATCCCGGCGCCGATCAGATCCGTCAGCGCATATCTGTGAGGAGGGTGTTGAGTTCAGCCTCCTGCCGGGCCGGCGACATAGGCGGGTTCGGGTGGTCGATGCCGAAGGTCTTCAGGACGCTGTCCATCTGGGCGTCGATGAACGTCCAGCCGGTGTTGTCCAGCGGCTGCAACGAGGCCTGGTCGGCGTCCCAGAGATCACGCAGCGACTGGGCGGCGGCGTGGGCCCCGGTCGCGTTCCCCGACCGTGCGTCCTTGAGCGAGGCCGATGCGAGTGCCTTCAGCGCGTCGACCTTGGCGGGCGGGAACTTCTTCACGGCCTGGCCAGGGGCGAGTTGAACGGTGGAGGTGGCGTCGGTCTCCGGGGCCGGGCCGACGTGCGGCTGGCTGTGCGCCCAGACCAGCAGGCCCCCGGTGGCAACGGCGAGGAGGCCGAAGGCCGCCAGTCCGATGCGCTCCCTGCGCGGGTCGGTGACGATCTGCGGGGCGTGCGCCGCCTCGTAGGTCTCGGTCACGTCGGAGCGCGTCACCGTCAGGTAGATGACAGTCGCCAGGATCAGGCCGAGGAAGATCAGGCTGGTGGTGAAGGTGCCCAGCGCGAGGCCAGTCGGATCGCCCGGGCTCTGCGCGACCTTCGGGGAGGCGAGCCAGTCGCCGATGTTGGCGCCCAGCGGGCGGGTCAGGATGTAGGCGAGCCAGAAGGACAGCACCGGGTTCGCGCCGAACTTCCACAGCAGCGTGATCGCCGCGATAAGGCCGAGCGGCAGCAGGACCGAGACTCCCGGGCTCCACCCGGTGAGCTCGAGGGTCCAGTCGCCGGTCGCGGTGCCGAGCGCGAAGGTGACGAGAACGGCGAGCCAGTAGAACGACTCACGCGGCAGCGTCGTGACCGAGTGGATCGAGAGGGTGCGCTCGCGCAGCCACCACACACCGAAGACCACGGCGAGCAGGACCGAGAACACGGCGGAGCTGATCCACAGCGGCACGTTGAGCTGGTCGGTGAGGATGTCGGTGTACAGCGTGCCCGTGACACTGACAACGACCACGGTCAGCCAGTACGGGAACGGGACGTACCGCTTCAGCCGCAACTGGACGCCCAGAACCACCACGAACACCGCGGTGAAGATCCAGGCCGTGTTCACCAGCCCGACGCCCAGCTTCATGTTGATCCAGTCAGCGAAACTCTCACCGACGGTCGTGCAAAGGATCTTGATCACCCAGAACCAGATGGTGACCTCGGGAACCTTGTTGAGCATGAGTCGCCCGCTGCGTGTGGGTACCTCGCTTGTCGTTGTCATGCAACGAGGCTGGCGCGACCAACCTGAACACATCCTGACCAGGTGGCGCCTTGAGGCGTGGGAAATGTCACCTCGACATGAGCTGTCCCGAGTTTCGTGGCCGCGGTTGTTCACCCAGGCTCACGAATCAGATCAGCGATCCGTGGCAACCTTGCGCCCTACTGCCACGCGCAGGCGCGGCGCCCAGGCAACGCAGGGCACCCCCCTCGGCCCCATAGCTGTGCAGGCTGGGCCGACAACGTCCGGAGGACGCGCCACGCGGGCCGACCTGACGCGGAGGCCTGCGGACTCGGCGACGCGCGTGAAGGAGCGATAGAGGTTGCGCGGCTCGACCGGGCGGCCGGTGCGGGTGGCGAAGACATAGTCCGAGTCCTGCCACCTCTCCCCCGCCTTGGCCCGAGCTGCTGCCTGCCGCATGCGGTGCCAGCGCAGGGGCGCGATGCAGAGGGCGGGCAGCGGGACGGCACGGCGACGGCGGCTCTTGGGATCATCGTCGTACAGGACACCACGGCGGCGCTGGACCTGGTGGCGGACGTAGAGAACGCGGTTGTCGAGATCGACGTCAGACCAGCGAAGGCCGACAATCTCTCCCCGGCGGAGACCCATGGCGATGGCCAGCACGAAGGCCGCGTAGAGCGGGTCTCTGCGCGAGGCAGCGAGGAAGTCGAGCGTCTCGTCCAGGGTCCAGGAGTGCAGCTCGGGCGTGTCCGTGCGGGGCGGCTCGACGAGCTTGGCAACGCTGCGGGTGATGAGTTCTTCACGGCATGCGGAAGACAGAGCCGAGCGCAGAACTCGGTGCGATTCCTTGGCGGTTGCGGCGGTGGCCCGGTCTCTTTCTCAGGAGACCGAGCCTGATGCGTTCTTGCGAGGCGTCGAAGAGTGAGCGGGGAGTGGGTCATGGAAATCTCGCCTCTTCCTTCATTTAGGTCAAAATCTGACCTCTACGGCCCCTAGGGTCCTCCTTGCCCGGCGGAACACAAACCACGGAAGGCAGCGACCATGAGCGAGACCGTGACCGTCAACGAACTGGCCACCCACGATCCGGCCCATGAGCCGACCGCCACCGGCGAGCGCGCCGACTTGTTGGAGGCGCTGGCCAAGCATCGGCACTTCCTGCGTTTCACCACTCGCGACCTCACCGACGAGCAGGCCGGGCGCCGGACCACCGCCAGCCAACTGTGCCTGGGCGGCCTGATCAAGCATGTCGCTGCGGTCGAGCGAACCTGGGTGCAGTTCATCTTGGACGGCCCGTCGGCGATGCCCGACTTCACCACCATGACCGAGGCCGACTGGGCCCGGCGGGCCGACGATTTCCGGATGCTGCCCGGCGAGACGCTGGCCCGCGTGCTCGCCGACTACGCCGAGGTAGCCCGTCGGACCGACGAACTGGTCGTCACCCTGCCCGACCTGGACGCCACACAACCGCTGCCGAAGGCCCCGTGGTCCGAGCCGGGCGCGCGATGGTCGGCCCGCCGGGTGCTGATGCACATCATCGCCGAGACCGCCCAGCACGCCGGCCACGCCGACATCATCCGCGAGTCCCTGGACGGCGCCAAGACCATGGGTTAGCAAGCGGCGCGGCAGGGCGTATCGCCCCCACACGGCCGGGGGCGCTATGCCCTGTGACCCCGCAAACGCCTTGGGCTCGATCGTGGACGCCGTGGAGCCGGCGATCCGCGAACTGCTGGCGCAGTACCCGCGGATCCCCGCCACGGTGATCGCCGAGCGGATCGGGTGGGAACGATCGTTGTCGGTGCTGAAGCGGCGGGTGCGGGAACTGCGGCCGGTCTATGTGCCGGCGGACCCCATCTCGCGGACGGCATATCAGCCACGAAGAGGTCGTGGGTTCAAGCCGATGCGCCGCGATCGAGGTCAAGGCAACCCGGCCAACCGCCTCCAGGAGACGAACCTCAAGACAACGTCTCCCTGCGCAAGGTGGTCCTGGGCGGTAGGCCCGCAGGCCGTACGGTGACAGTTCCGCCTTACGACCTGATCAACGCGCCGTAGGGCGCGGAAACGGAAGGGGGGCGAGCCGCGGGCTCGCCCCCCTCACCGCTGTCAGACGGACGGGTTGACGACCACCTTGGCCGAGTTGTTCTTGCTGTTCGGGTCGAAGGTGGCGGACGTGTCGGAGTGGGGGTGGACGACGACCTGGCCCGTCGCGTCGGGGACGACCCGGTCGATGTGGAGCTGGAACGGGAAGCTGACCTTCAGGTCCGGCTTGGCCCACAGCGGCAGGGTGCAGGCGTAGTGGCCGATCGTCGGGTCGTCGCCGGATGTCCAGGCGGTGTGGCAGGTGTCGGGCACGGAGGTGGCGGTCGTGCCCTCCGGGAGGTAGAAGTCGATCACGGCGACCGGGTCGCCCGAGCTGACGTTGCCGACCCAGGCCGGGCCTCGATTGACGAAGCGGAACGCGGCGGTCACGGAGTCACCCGCCGCGCCGCTCACCTCGGTGCCGTGCACGGCGAAGTCGGCGGTGTTGTCGGCGTTGATGTGCCAGGAGCGGCCGTTGTCCGAGCCGTTGAGGTCGGTGGCGTCGCCGCCGGGCTGGACCTCGTAGTCGAACCGCTCGTACAGCGCGTGGTCGGTGACGGCGAGCCGCAGCGGCTCCGGCAGCTCCACGCTCTCGCCAGGCGCGACATCGGTGTCAAAGGAGCAGGTCACGTACGTCATGGGCGTGTACTCGCCGCCGTCGTCCGGCCCGGTGTAGGTGCACTGCGGGTAGCGGGTGACGACGTCGAGGCCGTACGTTGCCCACATCTTCACGCTGAAGCCGTGGGCGGTCTCGTTGCCGGTGTTGGCGACGGAGAACGGCACGGTGAGGCTGGTGCCGGGCGCGACGTCGGTGACGTCCTGCGGGGCACTGATGCCGAGGTCCGGGCCGGAGCCGACGGTGACGAAGGTCTCCGCGGAACCCTCCGGGGCAACGAGCGTGCCGTCGGGTCCGCCGGTGGCCTCCGCGGAGTACTCGATCGCACCCTGCGCTCCCACGGCGGCGCCAGCCACGGCCCGCACCTTCAGCTGCACCTGCGCGCTCCAGCGGGTCGGAACGTCCCCGGTGTCGCAGATGGCGGCGGTGCCGGCGTCGTTCGGCGTGCAGTTGTCGGGCCAGGCCACCTCTGCGACCCCGGAGAGCCCGGAGACGTCGACGGTCAGCCGCCCGTCGGTCACGGTGAAGTTGTCGTTGTCGTGGTACAGACCGAGCGTCAGCGACCGGTACTGCGCCGCACCGCCGTCCGGAGCGACGGTGACCGTCTGCTCGTACGGCGCCTGGATCGACAAGTTATCGGTCTGCGGCTGGTCGTCGGCGAAGGCGACCCCACTCCCGAGACCGGCGACGACCAACGCCCCCACGGCTCCGGCACAGGCCCCGCGACGCAGCACACGCCCGACGGAGACAGAACTCATTGACATCCCCCAGATGGGACAGAAGAGACCCCGGCACAGTGACCAGCACCGGGCGCTAATCAGACGACCTGCCGAGACGGAAGGTTGTAGGGGAGGCAAAGGGCGCGTGATCTGACGGCGGTTGAAGCGGTATACCTCGTAGGTGAGAAGCACGCAGGCTTCGGGTGGAGCGCCCGCTCAAGTTGCTTCGGGGCGAAGAAGCGGTCGCGCCAGAATCGTGCCAGGTCGTGCGGGGAACCCCGGGGAGTGGTGGGGAACGGTCGCTGGTCATGTGCTGATAGATCAGCGCGGCGCGCGAGCTGCTGTGGCCCATGCGGGTCATCAGCTCTGCCAGGCCGAACTGAAGAAGCGTGCGAGCAGGCGTCGCAAGTGATCCGTGCGCGGTCCGGGACCCTTCCCACAAGGGTGGGTTGATCCTGCTGACGGCTACCAGACCCCGGCCGGACAAGGTCGCCGCCGACACCGACACCGTCGACAAGCCCTGGTCGACCAGGGCTTCAAGAACGTCGTCGTCGCGCACGGGACGACGGTGGGCATCGAGGTGGAGGTCGTGGAGCGCAATCCGGCGCAGACCGGGTTCGTTCCGATCCCCAAGCGGTGGATCTTGGAGCGCGCCTGCGGGATCTTGATGCTGCACCGCAGGCTGGTGCGCGACTACGAGCACCTGCCCCGCACCTCCGAGTCGCGGGTGTACTGGGCGATGGCCGCGGTGACACCGTGCCGGCTGTCCGGCGCGACCGCGCCGTCCTGGAGCACCGCATGACCGGCGATCAGATCACCCTCGGCGCGGTGCCGGCACGGCTGGAGGAGCGGGAACGGGAGATCGCCGCGCAGGCCGAGGCGGCCAAGTAGCGGATCGCGGAGCTTTCCGCGGAGCTGGAGGAGTCTCACCGGGCCGCCGAGGAGATCCGGATCACCCGCAAGACGCTGCTGGAGCTGCCCGAGCCGGCCCCGCCCGCGCCGCCGCCCCCGAAGCTGCCGGACCATCCGGCCTACCAGCAGATCATGGCGGCGTTCGCCGCGACCGACGCCCCCGCTGCGCGCCCGGCAGGTGCGCGAGGCGGTGGACCTGGAGATCGCGCCCAACAACGTCAACAACACCCGCCTGAAACTCAAGAGACTCGCCGAACGCGGGATCCTGGCCGAGACGGAACAGGGCTTGTTCACCCATCCGCGGCCGTAAGCCGCCCAGCGTCGCCGCGACCTGCCCGCTCACCCTCAACAAGGCGACAAATCAGGCATCAATCCTCATATTGCCCTTCTGGAGGGCATTTTCGGAGCTTCCATCCCATTTACTGCAGTTGGTGCACATGGAGGTGCGGTCGACCTGCAGGTATCGCCGGCAAGGCCGCAAGCGGCGCCCTGGGCATCAGGAGTCCGGACTCGGCAGCCCCTTGGTGTCCGAAATGACGATTCTTGCGGGCGGTCACAACGTATTGAAACGGTGCTAAGTCTCTTAAAACGCCTCCTGACTCTTCGGCACCAACGTGACGAAGCAACGTGGTGACGACCATCACAAAACACTTGCCATCGCTACCAATGGGATGAAATATCCGAGCAAGTCGTCGCCGGGCCGGAGCCCACGACGCCGCACGACACCGCCCGTCGAATGCCGACAGCGTCACCGGTCCTGTGGACGAACGGCTACGGCCGCGCGACGAGCCAAGTGGCTCGTCGGCAACTCGCCGCCCCTGCGGCGTGTTCGTGTCACATAGGTCGGCAGCACGACGTCTTCCGGGACGGCACTGCCACCACCAGTCCCCGCAGACCGTCCGCACGGACGGTCCTCTCTCACCCGACTTCAGTTCCACACTCGCAAGGAGACCGGTCATCGTTATGCGAATAGGCAGCGCAGGCACTACACGGCGCACCCCGGCCGCATTCGCGGCAGCAGGGCTGGTTCTCGCCGCGACAGCTCTTTCCCCGGCGGCCTCCGCAGCCACCGCGATGCCGACTGTGCGGTTCGACCCCACGGCCCAGCACCAGTCAGGCGACTCGAACTGGGGCGGCTACGTGACCCAGGGCAGTTTCACCAGAATCACCGGCTCGTGGACCGAGCCGCATGTCGTCTGCCGTTCCAACAACGACATGTTCGCCCCTTGGGTCGGGCTGGACGGCTGGGGCTCACGCACGGTGGAGCAGACTGGGGTGCAGACCGACTGCTCCAGCGGTTCCCCGGTGAGGACCGCTTGGTACGAGATTTATCCGGCCGCACCGACGTACTGGCAGGATCCGGTCTCCGAGGGGGACAGCATGACCGCGTCGGTCACCTCCGATGGCGCGGGGGGCTACTCGCTGGCCCTGACCGACAACACCAAGGGCTGGACCGAGCACGTCAAAAAGACGTTTCAAGCAAAAAATGTCAGCGCGGAGGCGGTCATCGAGTCGCCCAACGAGGCCTATCCGGACCTCGATAGCGTGCGTTTCACCCAAGTCGCCGTGGACGGAGGGTCAATGGATGCCATGGCGCCGCAGGCGCTGACCAGTGGCGGCTATACGCCGGGGTCGCTGCACAACGGCTCGTTCACCATACTGCCGGGCAACCCGTACCCCCAGCCGGGCAACCCGTACCCCCAGCCGGCCAACCCCTACCCCCAGCCAGCCAACCCCTACCCCCAGCCAGCCAACCCCTACCCCCAGCCAGCCAACCCCTACCCCCAGCCAGCCAACCCCTACCCCCAGCCGGCCAACCCGTACCCCCAGCCGGCCAACCCGTACCCCCAGCCGGGCAACCCGTACCCACCTCGGTACTGACCTTGCCCAGCCCGCTCTCACCTGAGGATGCTCATCTACCGAACGCGGTCGGCGCCATGGACTCCGACGCGTACACGAGGGAGTGGGCGCGTACGGCAGGTTACCGGGCGATGCGGTTCACGGCGGCCGTGGAAACGAACGTCCGTGCGGTGAAGCTGCACCGGTCGCTCGGCTTCGAGGTACTGGGCACACTGCCGAAGGGCTTCCGGCACCGGCTGGTGCGACGGCACGGAGCGGTCGGATGCCAGCACCCGGTCCGCGATCGACTCCGTCGACCCGAGGCCCTTCTTCGACAAGTACGGCGCGCAGGGAAACTCCTGGGCGATCTTCAAGACCTTCCTAGACGCGGTCGTGGACGCCGCCGCTGCCCCGTGACCACCAAGTACACCGGCGTCCTCGCCGCCGCCGACGTCTTCACGCGGGACAACGCGTGGACGCTGCTGGAGTCCCTGCGGATCGACGCGGGTGTCCTCGGGCCGTTCGGCGTCCGTCCCTGAACCACTGGGGTGTCTCCCCGGTGCGAGAGCACCGGGGTTCCAGGTTTCGTGTGCACGTGCCGGCTCGGAAACCCAGACAAGAGAGGCCCCCCATGACCGTCCCGCTTCCCGTGGTCTTCGTCCACGGACTCTGGCTGCACCGCACCTCCTGGCAGCCGTGGACCGATCTGTTCCGCGACGAGGGTTACGACCCGTCCGCGCCCGGGTGGCCCGGCGACCCCGACACCGTCGAGGAGGCGCGCCAGAACCCCGAGAGCATAGCCGGCCACGGCATCGACGACGTCGTCGAGCACTACGCGGCCCTGATCGCGGCCCTGCCCGTGCGGCCCATCGTGATCGGTCACTCCTTCGGCGGGATGATCGCGCAGAAGCTGCTCGGCCAGGACCGCGCCGCCGCGGCGGTCGCGATCGACGCCGCACAGATCAAGGGCGTTCTGCCCCTGCCGCTGTCCGCACTGAAGGCGACGCTCCCGGTCTTCAAGAACCCGGCCAACAAGCACCGGTCGGTCTCCCTGACTGCAGAGCAGTTCCGGTTCGCGTTCGGCAACGCCCTCGCGGAGGAAGAATCGGCAGCCCTGTACGAGCGCTGGACCATTCCCGCGCCGGGCAAGCCGCTGTACGAGGCCGCCTCCGCCAACTTCAACCCCCACTCGCCGGCGAAGGTCGACACGAACAACAGCGGACGCGGCCCGCTGCTGCTCATCTCCGGCGGCAAGGATCACACGGTGCCCGAGGTCGTCACCCGGGCCACCCTCAAGCAGTACCGGCACTCCGAGGCCGTCACCGACATCATCAACTTCCCCGACCGGGGGCACTCCCTGACGATCGACGGCGGCTGGCGCGAGGTCGCGGACACCGTTCTCACCTGGCTGCGGCAGCAGAGCCTGGAAGTCGGGCGATGAACTCCCGTCCCCGGACCGCCGGAACGTCCGGTGCCGACGCGGGCCTGGCCGGACGGACCGTCGTGGTCACCGGCGCCGGGCGGGGCATCGGGCTGGCCATCGTCGAGGCCTTCCTCGCGGCCGGCTCCCGCGTCGTCGCGGGATCGAGGGAACGCACCGAAGCCCTCGACAGGCGTGTGAAGGAGGGTGCTGAGCTCACCGTCGTGGAGGTCGACCTCGCGACGCCCGACGGTCCGGCGGCGCTGGTCGCCGAGGCCGTCGCGGTCCACGGCGGTGTCGACGTCCTGGTGAACAACGTCGGGGCGGTGCGGCCGCGCCCGGACGGTTTCCTGGGCGTGACGGACGAGGACTGGGACTGGACGTTCACGGTCAACTTCATGGCCGCCGTCCGCACCACCCGGGCCGCCCTGCCGCACCTGTTCGCCACCGACGCGGGACGTATCGTCACCGTCTCCTCGGTCAACGCCCGGCTGCCGGACCCGCTGGTCATTGACTACGGCGCGGCGAAGGCAGCACTCACCAACTTCTGCAAGGCCCTGTCCAAGGAGGTGGGGCCACGTGGCGTGCGGGTGAACACCATCGGTCCCGGCCCGGTGGAGACGGCGCTGTGGCAGGGTGCCGACGGTGTCGCCGCCACGGTCGGCCTGTCCCGGGGCGTCGATCCCCGGGAGGTGGCGCGCGGCGCGGCGGCCCAGTCGGTGACCGGCCGGTTCACCCGGCCGTCCGAGGTCGCCGATCTCGTGCTCTACCTCGCCGGTCCTCGGGCGGCGAACATCACCGGCGCCGACTTCGTCATCGACGGCGGCCTCGTCGAGTCCCTCTGACCGGTCGTCACGACGCGGTGGCCGCCCGGCCCGCCGCGCCCCGCTTCCCCTCGCGTCCCTTGGAGAGATCAGTGAGATTCCGCCTGCCCAGATCCCGCCGCCTGGTGGCCGCGGTCTTCGCCCTGGCCGTCGGCCTCGGCTCGATCACCGTCACGGCCGCGGCCTCCGCCAAGCCCGCGTCGCCGCCCGGCGAGCGGATGCCCGCCGGCTTCAGCGAACACAAGACCCGGGTCGCCGGGATCGGCATCGACTACGTGATCGGCGGCCACGGCCCGACCCTCGTCCTGATCCACGGCTACCCCCAGACCTGGTACGAGTGGCACGGCATCATGCCCGCGCTCGCCGAGCACTACACCGTCATCGCCCCGGACCTGCCCGGCGCGGGCCACAGCGACGCCCCGGCGTCCGGCTACGACAAGAAGACCATGGCCGCCGAGCTGCACGCGCTCCTGGTGTCGCTCGGCAAGGACCACGACGTGAATGTCGTCGGCCACGACATCGGCACGATGGTCGCCTACTCCTACGCCGCGCAGTACCCGCACAGCGTCAGGAAGCTCGTGCTCAGCGAGGCTCCGATCCCGGACCCGGGCATCTACAAGTTCCCGGCGCTGACGGCCCAGGGCCCCGGGGTGTGGAACTTCGGCTTCTTCTCCTTGCAGACCGGCCTCCCGGAGAGCCTGATCCGGGGCCGCGAGCTGGCCTGGACGTCGGGCTTCATGCGGGGCATCGCGGTGCACAAGGACGCCCTGACCCCGGACGACCTCGCGGTCTTCGCCTCCTACCTGCACGACTACGCACACCTGGAAGCGAGCTTCGCGTGGTTCCGGGCATTCCCGCAGGACATCGCTGACAACGCACGGTTCCACAAGAGGCCCCTGACCATGCCGGTGCTCGCGATCGGCGCCTCCGGCAGCCTCGGTTCGTCGGTCGCGAAGCAGGTGCGCCACTACGCCACCCACGTCACCCCGGCCGTCGTCCCCGACTCCGGCCACTGGATCTACGAAGAGCACCCGAAAGAGATGACCGACATGCTGCTGCACTTCCTGGGCGGCCGACGATGACGTCATGGCCGGTGGCGCCGGCCGCGTTCGCGGAACCCAGCAGCACGCCGGCGTGGAAGACCATTCCCTCCTGGTTCCTGCTCGCAGGCGCCGACCGCGCCATCCCACCGGCTGCCGAGCGGGCCATGGCGCTCCGTGCGGGTTCCCACACCGAGGTGGTCCGCGGCGCCTCGCACGCGATCCTCGTCTCGCATCCCGACGCCACCGCGCCCGTCATCGAAGCCGCCGCCCGCGCCACTTCCTGACCCGCATCATCCGCGATGCGTGTCGCTTCAGTTGAGCGATGCCCCTTGTCCAGGGCGAACAGGGGCGGCTACGGCCCACGACAGCCTGAGTCGATCAAAGACCCACCGGTAGAACGCTCGAGCGCCACTCATCTCGAGCCACACCCATCCGCGATGCCCCGGCGGGGCCCGCCACCTGCGTGGTCCCGCCGATCCGCGAAAGCGGATGAGACGTGCCTGCGGCTCACCGAACGCCCCGAGCGCGCGTTCACCGACCGGTTCGCCGCGCTGACAGCAAGGTTCCCCGGCACGCAACTCACCGACGATCCCGGCGCACCGATCCCCACCGTACCTACCTCGCCCGCGTCCCGTACGCCGCCCGTGCAGGCAGCGTCGACGGACAGAACCCGGCCCGAACGGGATCGACATGACTCGCGCAACTGCTCCGGGCGAGCCTCTGACCGCACGTTGCGGACACCTCCTGCAAGCGTTGGCGGCCGACCACACCAAGCCACTCCTCGCCTACGTCGAACGCATGCTGGGCGATCACATGGCAGCGGACATCGTGCAGGAGACCTTGATACGCGCCTGGCACCACTCCGGCCGGCTGTGCGCCAACGAGGGATCGATGCGCGGCTGGCTGCTCACCGTGGCCCGCAACCTGGCCATCGACCCGGTACGCAGCGCCTACTTCCGCCGTGAGTCCCCGGGCGCGGAACACCGGGGCATGCTGCAGAGCGACCACGCCGACCCCGTGGCGGTCTCGGTCGATACCGGGGCCCTGCTACGGCCCCTGTCACAGGAGCATCAAGAGGTCCTCGTGCACATCTGCCTGCACGACAGGACCGTGCAGGAGACCGCCCAGCTCCCGGGCATCCCCGCCGGTACCGTCAGATCCCGGCAGTACTACGCGTTGCGCCGGCTCCGCAACCTGGTCCGTGCACACATGAGGACCGAGACGGCGACCGGGGCGGCAGCCGCCTGAGCCGGCTGTCCAGCTCCGGGGCACGCTTCCCGAAGCTCACCCTGGCCGTATGACATGCGAACGCGTGTCCACCGTCACGGGGGCAGTACGACCATCCCGTCACCCCTCCGAGCCGGCTCTCCACTCGCTCGGCGAGGTGCCGTAAGCCGCCCGAAACGCCCGGCTGAAATGGGCGGCGTTCGTGAAGCCCCAGCGGCGTGCCACCGCGGCGACGGTGGGGGTGACCGGGGAGCGGCGGGACAGTTCGCTACGGCATGCGTCCAGGCGGCGGTGCTGGATCCAGCGGGCGGCGGTGGTGGACTCGTTCTCGAAGAGCTTGTGGAGGTAGCGGACCGAGATGCGGTGTTCGCGGGCGATGGAGGCGAGGGACAGATCGGGGTCCGCGAGGTGACGGTCGATGAATGCCTTGATACGGAGCAGGAGGGCGAGGCTGCCGCCGGGGGTGTCCCGGGTATCGCGGCCGAGTCGCTCGGCGAGGAGCGTTCCGATGAGGTCCACGGCATTGGCCGCCAGCCGTTCGCCTGCCGTGGGGGTGATATCGGGGGTGTGGTCGGCCAGGCCTTGCAGGAAGGGCAGGACCACCTGGCCCAGCCCGTCGTCGTAGTGCAGCGCTGTCGCCGTGACACGCTGGAGGTCTCCCTCGGACTGCGGAAGCAGTGGACGGGGCACCAGCAGCACCTGCATCCGGAATCGCTGCGGGAAGCGCAAGGTGTAGGGCCGGGTCGTGTCGTACAACGCGACGTCGTCCCGGCGTAGTTCGGCGCTCCGGGCGTCCTGGTCCACGTGGGCGTGGCCGCTGCGTTGCAGGCCGACGTACACGTAGTCGGCGCTGTCCCGGGCGATCAGCCGCGGCGTGCGGTCGACCCGGCCACGATCGCAGTCGACGGTGGTCGCCTGGATCGGACCGATCCGGTCGGTGCTGATCGTCCCGCTGAAGGGCTCGTCCTCGGGGAGGGTGATCCGCAGCGGGACGAAGGTGCGGAAGACCTCTTCCTGCCAGTGCTCCAGGCGCTCACTGCCGGGCTCCGACTGTACCGAGAACACCACGCTCATGCCCACCTCCCCAGGGCTTCACGGCGCAGGCATCGACAAGCGACGCCCAACACCAGGACGTCCGGAGACCCCGACACCCTGGCATGAAGTATCGATTTTCCTGAAGTGCGGATGCTGAGATTCCGGGCCGGTCGCCCGGGGCGAATACATGATGCGCACAGTACCGGTGCACGCTGGGCAAAGGCGGCCGCCGTCCGGCTTCCTACTATGCGATGCGTCTCAGCCCGACGAGCGGGCCCCGATCCGGGAGGGTCACGCATGTCGTCGTACACCGCATCCCAAGGGCTCGTTCTTGAGCCGGTGGTCCAGGCGTTCGCCCACACCACCTCTCCCGTCGAACAGGAAGTGCTCGGTGGCCGCAGGGCCCTCGATCGGGCACAGTCCGGCCGGGCCGTCCTACCGGAGACCGACGAGGAGTGGGTGACGGTCCCGGGCGGCCCGACCGGTGGCGTGCCGGTGCGGATCGTCCGCCCGCGCGGCACCACCGCCGTACTGCCCGTCGTCCTGTATCTGCACGGGCCCGGCTGGGTGTTCGGCAGCGCCGGCACGCACGACCGGCTGGTGCGTGAACTGGCGGTGGGTGCCGACGCCGCCGTGGTGTTCCCCGAGTACACGCGCCCGCCCGAGGCCCGCTACCCGGTCGCCATCGAGCAGATCCACACTGTCGCCCGGTGGCTGGCCGGCGAGGACGGACCGCGCGGGCTCGACGGTTCCCGGATGGCCGTCGCGGGGGACTCCGCCGGGGGAAACCTGGCCGCGGCGCTGACTCTGCTGGCCAAGGAACGCGGCGATGTCCACTTCGCCCACCAGGTGCTCTTCTGCCCGGTCACCGACGCGGGCTGCGACAGCGGTTCGTACGACCAGTTCGCCTCCGGCTACCACCTGCGCCGCGACACCATGCGGTGGTGCTGGGAGCAGTACGTGCCCGACGCGGTCGAGCGTGCGCACAGCACGGTCTCACCGCTGCGCGCCCGACTCGACCAGCTGGCCGGGTTGCCGCCGGGCCTCGTCATCACCGCCGAGGCGGACGTGGTGCGCGACGAGGGCGAGGCGTACGCGGCCAGACTCCGGGCGGCCGGTGTGCTGGTCACCGCCGTCCGCTACCTCGGAGTCATCCACGACTTCGTCATGCTCGACGCCCTGCGTGGCTCCCAGGCCGCCGCGTCGGCCATCGCCCTGGCCTCCGACACCCTCCACAGCGCCCTGCACGACGCACTACCGACGGCTTTCCCTTCATAGGGGGCTGCACAGGGCCTTGCCCTGATGGACCACACCTCGCCGTAGGAGCCAGACGTGCCCACCCCATCCACCCCCGTCGTCCTCATCCACGGTCCATGGATACATCCGTCCAGTCGGCAGAGCTGGACCGAGCTGCTCGAAGAGTCCGGTTACGACCCCGTCGCGACCGCCTGGCCCGGCGTCGCCTACACGGTCGAGGCCACCCGCGCTCCCGGCCATCCGACCTCGACCGCGGACGAAGCCGTCGCCCAGGCACTGGAAGACACCGCCCTCAGCGGCGATCCCGCCCGCCGCACCGAACGCCTGCTGCGCGCCGCCGGCCATGCCGTCCAGCTCGGGCGGCCGGAGCCCGTGAACCGCTTGCTCGGCCGAGCGCAGACCGCGACGTTGTCACCGCGGCAGCACGCTACCGTGGTCTGGCTCCGCGGCATCTTGGACGAGGGGCTGGGCGGCCATCCCGGCTCCGTGGTCTCGCCGGCGGCGCTCGCCGAGATCGTCGCGGCGGATGACCCGGACCGCGCGGACCCGAGCGGCCGGTCGAAGGGATGAACATGGATCTCGTCGGCCGGGAAGCGCAGCTCGCATTGCTGCGTGGCGTCCTGTCCGAAGCGGGCAACCGCGGGGCGGCGGTCCTGGTCCGCGGTGCACCGGGCATCGGCAAGACCTCGTTGCTCGCCGCGACCGGGGCACTGGCCGAGTCCCTGGGATTCCGAGTGCTACGCGCGGTGGGTGTCGACGCCGAGGCCGACATCCCCTTCGCCGGCCTCCAACAGCTGTTGCGACCGCTCGGTCCCGCGCAGATGGAAGGCAGCTCGCCGCACCGGCTCGTACTGGCGGCTGCGCTCGGCCATGCCGAGGCCGAGGTGCCCGACGTCTTCGTAGTGGGCCTCGCCGTGCTCGACCTCATAGCCGACGTCGCCGCGACCGCGCCGGTCCTGATCCTCACCGACGACATGCAGTGGCTCGATGACGCCACGGTCAGCGTCCTGGCCTTCATGGCACGCCGGGTCGGCTCGGAGCCGGTCGTCATGGTCGGCGCCGCGCGGGACGGCTACCGGTCGCGGCTGAACCCCGACGAACTCACCACCGTTCCGCTCGAACCGCTGTCCGACGACGACGCCGCGGTGCTGCTGGCCAACCGGGCTCCCGGCCTGCGGCCGGCCGCGCGCCGCAGACTGCTCGCGGCGGCGGCCGGGAACCCCCTGGCCCTGACCGAGTTGTCCCGCACCCTCGGCAAGGCAGCCGACCCGGACGAGACGCGCCTGCCGCTCACCGAACGCCTGGAGCGCGCGTTCACCGACCGGCTGGCGACACTGCCGGCGGCCACGCGGACCATCCTGCGGGTCGCAGCCCTCGACGACGGTTCGTCGCTCACCGAGATCTTCGCCGCGGCGCGGGTCCTGGCCGGTGATGCCGTGGGGATAGCCGAACTCGAACCGGCGCTGCGTGCTCGGCTGGTCTCGGTCGCCGGGATCGAACTGCGCTTCGGGCATCCGCTGATGCGCTCGGCGATCCAGCAGACGATGCCCACGGCCGAGTGGCAGGCCGCGCACGTCGCCCTCGCCTCGGTGCTCGACGCCCACCCCGACCGTCAGGTGCGGCACCGGGCCGCGGCAACCTCGACCGCGGACGAGAACGTCGCCCAGGCACTGGAAGACGCCGCGCTCCGTGCCGCACGCCGCGGCGGCATCGCGGAGGCCGTCACAGCCCTCGAACACGCGGCGGTACTCAGCGGCGATCCCGCCCGCCGCACCGAACGCCTGCTGCGCGCCGCCGACTATGCCGTCGAACTCGGGCGGCCGGAGTCCGTGAACCGCTTGCTCGACCAGGCGCAGACCACGACGTTGTCACCGCGGCAGCACGCCACCGTGGTCTGGCTCCGCGGCAGCTTCGACGAGGGGCTGGGCGGCCATCCCGGCTCCGTGGTCTCGCTGACGGCGCTCGCCGAGAGCGTCGCGGCGGATGACCCGGCCCTGGCGCTGCGGATCCTGTGGAGTGCCGCGCAGTTGTGCTTCTGGTCCGAGCCCGGCCCGGAGGCGCGACGCCGGGTTCTGGACGCGGTCGAGCGCATGGTGCCGGACGACCTCGATCCCTGGCGGCTGGCCATCTGTGCCTACGCGGCGCCGGTCGAGCGGGGCGCGTTCGTCCTGAACGGGATCCGGGACCTGACTCCGAACGACGGCGACGGCGACGGCGACGGCGACGACGGCCGCGCCTACCGGATGCTGAGCACCGCCACGCTGCTGGCCGGCGGCTTCGACGCCGCGCGCGCCTTCGCGGCGTCCGGAAGCATCGGTCTGCGGGCTCAAGGCCGCCTGGGCCTGCTGGCCCGCACGGCCGGCGCACAAGCCTGGTCCGACATCGTCGTCGGCGACCTCGGCGCGGCCATCTCGGCCACGGAGGAGTCACGCCGTCTGGCCCGCGAGACGACCCAGACGATGATGTACGCCCTGATGACCGCCATCGGTGCGAAGCTCGCGGCGCTGCGCGGGGAGGTCGACGACGCTCTGCGGCTCGCCGAGGAGGCCGAGGAGATCGGCCTGCCCGCGGGAGCGCGCCCCGTGCTGGCGATCGCGCTGATCGCCCGCGGGACAGCCGCCCTGGCCGCGGGACGGTTCGAGGAGGCGCTGGGCCACTTCCGGCGGGTGCACGATCCCGCGGACCCGGCATTCCAGGTCGCCCTGCGCCTCACGGCGGTCGGTGATCTTGTCGACGCGGCGACGCACTGCGGGCGTGCGCAAAGCGTCGTGCCGATCGTGGCGGAACTCGAAGACATCGCTGCCGTGACCCCGGCGCCGGTGCTGCACGCCGAGCTGCGCCTGGCTCGCGCGCTCCTGGCCGACGACGATGACACGGCCGAGGCGTTGTTCGACGCGGCGTTGCGGGCCGACCTTGCCGCCTGGCCCCTGATCCGGGCCCGAACCCACCTGGCCTTCGGGGAGTGGCTCCGACGTCGGCGCCGGTCCGTGGAATCGCGGGACCACCTTCGAGCCGCACGGGACATGCTCGACGCGCTGGGCGCGATCCCGTGGGGCGAGAAGGCCCGACGCGAACTGCGCGCGGCCGGCGAGACCAGTCGCCGCCGCGATCCGGACGCTCGCGACCAGCTGACTGCGCACGAGCTGCAGATAGTGCAACTGGCCGCCGAGGGACTGACCAACCGAGAGATCGGCCAGCGGCTCTATCTTTCGCACCGGACTGTCAGCTCCCACCTGCACCGGATCTTCCCCAGACTCGGCGTCGTCTCCCGTGCCGAGCTGCGGACGGTGGTCGGCGATCTGCGCTGACCACCGTCATGTGACGCTCGCTCGGCCTGTTGCCGCGCGCCTAGCGTCTGAACTGGGCGGAGCATCGCGAAGGGGGATCTCATGGAGTGGTCCGGGGTTCACCATGCGGCGAGGGCGCCGATGGTCGGTCGGTACGCGGAGCGTGAGGCGATCGGCAGGCTGCTCGAATCGGTCCGTGACGGCTTCAGCGGAGTCCTGGTGCTCACCGGCGACGCGGGAGTAGGCAAATCCCGGCTTCTGGAGTACGCCGCCGAGTCCGCCCAGGACCTGACAGTCGTCAGGCTGGTCGGCGTGGAGGCCGAGACACGACTGGGCTACGGTGCCCTGCACCGGCTCCTGCGGCCCTACCTCGGCCGGCTGTCGGCTCTGCCGGGGCGGCAGCGTGACGCCCTGAACGCCGCGTTCGGGCTGACCGATGCTTCGCCGTCCGACCGCCATCTGGTCGGCTTGGCCGCGTTGACGCTGCTCTCGGACGCGGCCGCGGCGGCGCCGATGCTCTGCCTGGTCGACGACGTGCACTGGCTGGACCGCGAGTCGGCGGAGACCCTGGCGTTCGTGGGTCGACGCCTGTACGCGGACTGCCTCGGGCTGCTGTTCGCCGGGCGTGACGGGACCGGTGACCACGACGTCTTCGGCGCGCTGCCCGCACTCCGGCTGGAGGGACTCGCGGACGTGGACGCCAGGGCCCTGCTGACCTACGGCGTGACCGGACACCTGGACCAGGCGGTCACCGAGCAGCTCATCGCCGGCACCGGAGGCAACCCGCTCGCGCTCCTGGAACTCGCGGTGAACCTGGGCTCGGAACAACTGGCCGGGGTCACACCACTGCCCGAGCCGCTGCCGGTGAACCGGCAGTTGGAAGAACACTTCCGGCAGGCGGCGGCGCTGCTGCCCGCCGATACCCAGGCCCTGCTGCTGCTCATGGCCACGACGCCGACGGACGACCAGGCGACGCTGTGGCGCGCCGCGGGCGCCCTGGGGCTGTCCATCCGGTCTGCCACGCCCGCGGTCGCCGCGGGGATACTGAAGCGCGGGACCACCGCCGAATTCCGCCACCCGCTGATCCGGTCGGCGGTCCACTCGGCCGCGTCCGCCCAGGAGCGACGCGATGTCCAGGCGGCACTCGCCGCCACGAGCGCCCCCGAGCGCCGGGCCTGGCATCTGGCCGAGGCGACCGACGGTCCGGACGACAGCGTGGCCGCGGAGCTCGAAGCCGCCTCCGAACGAGCCCAGGCGCGTGGCGGATACTCCGAACAGGCCCTGGTCCTCACCCGGGCGGCGGAGATGACCGCGCGTCCGGGCAAGCGGGCCGAGCGGTATCTCGACGCGGCTGCGGCACACCTCAACTCCGGCAACCTGCCGGCGGTCCGAACACTGCTCGAACTCGCCACTCCCGACCTGACCGGGCCGGTCGCCCGGGTCCACGCGACACGGCTGCGGGCATCCGTCGAGATGTTCTACGCCCGCCCCCGCGAGGTGCCCGCGATGCTCCTGGCCGCGGTGGCCGACCTCGGCACCTCCGATCCCATGGAGGCCTGGGACCTTCTGCGTGAGGCGACCCACGCCTCGATCATCGGCGGCCGGATGATCACGGGGACGACACCCCGCGAGGTCGCCAAGGCCACCGCCGACGCCTGGCGCGAAACGGCGTTGCCGGCCTGGAACCCCGACCCACTGACGGCGGCACTGGCGCGCTCGATCGCCTACGGCTACGCCTCGGGAGCCCCGGCCCTGGCCGCGGCCCTGGCCCGATTGCGCAGCGCCGACGAACTCCAGGAGCAGAACGCGTTCAGTGTCATGGTCGGCATCGCGGGCGACGAGTTGTGGGACATCGAGGCCAAGCGGGAGATCCTCGAGAAACTGGTGACGGCCGGCCGCGCTCGCGGAGCACTCTACGGGCTCAGTCTGACCTTGCTCGCCCTCGCCAAGGTGGAGATCTGGAACGGCCGGTTCGCCGCCGCCGCGAGCTACTACCTCGAAGCGGACGAGTACATGGCCGCGACGGGATACATCAGGTCGGGAGGCTTCCACAAAGCTCTCCTGTACGCCTGGACCGGTCAAGAAGCCGAGTTGCGGGCCACGATCGCGGAACTGCGCGCCATGTCCGAGAGCCAGGGGACCGGGGTGACCTACCGGTGGGCCGGCCAGGCCCTGAGCATCTTCGAGATCGGTCGCGGGCGGTATCGGGAGGCTCTCGACACCCTGCTCCCGATGTTCACCGACCACCCGGTGGTCCTCGGCGACATCAATCTCGCAGGAATGGTCGAGGCCGGGCTGCGGGCCGGCGACCGGAAGGCAGCCGCCATGGCCATGGAGCGCATGGAGGAGCGCGCTCCGCTTGCCGGAACCCCCTGGGCGTTGGGGCTGCTCGCGCGGTGCCGGGCACTGATGACCGACGATGACGGAGCCGAGCAGTTGTACGAGGAATCGATCGCGCAGCTCGGGAAGGTCCCGGTGGCCGTGGAGCTGGCATGGTCGCGCCTGCTGTTCGGCGAGTGGCTCCGCCGACGCAAGCGTCGCGCCGACGCCAGGATCCAGCTGCGGGCCGCGTACAACTCCTTCGAGTCCTGGGGAGCCGCGCCTTTCGCCGAGCGGGCGAGAGTGGAGCTGCTGGCCACCGGGGAGACGGCACGCAAACGCACGGCCGACACCCAGTTCGCCCTCACCCCGCAGGAACGTCATGTGGCGACACTGGCCGCGTCGGGGTTGACCAACGCGGAGATCGCCACGCGGTTGTTCGTCACCACCTCGACCATCGAGTTTCACTTGAGCAGGGTGTTCCGCAAGCTCGGTATCACGTCGCGCAAGCAGATCGAGCGCACGTTGGGTCAAACGGATTCCGGCGATTGACAGCGGGCCGTCGGCCGGCGTGCTGTGCCCGGCCCAGCCGGGTTGCCCGGCTCGGCCGGCGCCCGCCGCGCGGTCGCGACCGGTTCGCCACCGCTGGGCCCCCACTCAGCGCAGACTGGGCCTGACGCGAGGGTCGGCGGCCTCGTAGAGAGGAGCCGCGCCCAACGCGCCCACCTGACCTGCCGGTCAACGCAGAGCGCCGCCGGTCAGGGCGCGGGGTCGGTCTTGGCGGTGTCGTTGACGTTGGTCAGGCAGGTCTTCATGAAGTCGTCGCGGTGGACGGTACCGCCGGTGGGCTCCTGGGAGATCTGGGCGTACTCCTGCGAGCAGGTGCTGTCGCTCGCGGTGTAGGTCATGCTGCCGTCGTCGGCGTACACGCCCCCCGATATCACGCCGGACGCGTAGGCGCCGAGGAGCGTTG
The DNA here is from genome assembly GCF_040629895.1 of Streptomyces sp. NPDC005866. Classification (NCBI taxonomy): domain Bacteria; kingdom Bacillati; phylum Actinomycetota; class Actinomycetes; order Kitasatosporales; family Streptomycetaceae; genus Streptomyces; species Streptomyces sp. NPDC005866. Next base: position 236,551 of record NZ_JBEXWP010000004.1, on the reverse strand, counting down.
AGCGGCCGAAGACGGGCTTGTCCACAGTCTTGGTGACCGTATGGGTGACGACCTTGGGCGGGCGGGACTCGGCCTGAACGGCGCGGTGGTCGGCCACAGCCTTCTGGCGGCGGGCGGCGGCGAGCGCGGAGTGGGCGCTGACGTCATCCACCGTGGCCGCGATGACGGACAGGGCGGTCAACCCCCAGGCGGTGATGGCGAGGACCTTGGGTCTGTTCACTGTTGTCCTTCGGGTAAGGGATGGGAGGGTGAAAACCACGCAGCAGGTCGTGGCCGGGGGCGGCGCGGAGGCGGCGGAGCATCGGCTCGCCGCCCCACTCGAAGCCGTACTGACCCGCTCGGACAGCCGGTCAGCCGGCGCTGGCGTCGGTCCACTTGCCGCTGAAGAATGAGCTGCCGCCGCGCCACCGTCACGGCCTTGGTCGAAGAGATCAGTAGTTGGCGTTGGCGATGAGGTCGCCATCCTGGCCGTAGACGCTGACGAGCCCGTTCTTGGACTCGTAGCAGGACGTGAACGCAGAGGCGATGAGCTTCGCGTCACCCTGGTTGTCGCTCATAAGCCCGCCAGTGAAGTCGGTGTAGACCTCAGCCGAGTCCAGGATGTCGTTCCGCTTGTCCGCGCCGGTCACCTTCGTCACGTGCTGGACGGCCTTCTTCTCCGTGGCCGTACCGGACTTGGCGACGCAGGCCTTGAACTGCTCCGCCTGCGGCCTCGTCTTCTGCGCGGGCGTCGCCTCGGCCTTGTCGGACTCCGGCGTGCGGCCGGCGGCGACGGCCTTGTCCTTGGCGCCGTTGTCGGCGGAGTCGCCGTTTCCGCCGCCGGCCGCGGCGACGACGCCGATCAGAACGAAGAGGGCGACGACGCCGAGGCAGCCGAAGCCGACGATCTTCCCGGCCTTCGACTTCTTCGGCGGCTGCGGCTGGAACGGCGGAGTGCCGTAGCCCTGCTGCTGCGGGCCGCTCCAACCGGGCTGGGGCTGCTGCGGGTACTGCTGCTGGCTCATGGTCCCCCCAGGGGATGTAGATGCACCTTGCGGGTGCGCGGGACTTGTGAAGCTGAATGTGCGTCAGGCGGCCCGGGAGCGCCGGTAGTCGGCGAGGGCGCCGGAGGCCCACAACGGGACCAGCCGCGGGAGTTCGGTGCGCGGCACGGCGCCGCGCGCGCAGCGCAGGCCGAGCTTGGCGAGGGAGTCGGCGGCCTCGTTGAGTGGGTGACCGGCGTGGGCCTTCTCGTGGACGAAGGTCAAGTGAGGGGTGTACTCGGCGAGCAACTGCAGCTTGACCAGGCTGGGCCGGCGGCCCTGGGAGCGCAGGTGGGTGTCGTAGCCCCCGGGCATGTCCGTCCCGCCCTGCTGCCAGCTGTGCAGGTGCCGCAGCGCCTGCAGGTTGTCCACGCGGACCTCAATGGGCTGGCCGGGGTGCGTGTGCAGGACCGCCTTGAGACCCCAATACACGGCGCGCAGTTCGGTGACGACCACGCGGGAGTGGGGGCGCGCCAGGTACTTCGGGTAAAGGTGAGCGCGCAGACCGGTGTGGCCGGTGGTGGCGAGGTAGCCGGAGGCCACCCGGTCGGGGCCTACCGAGGCGTCCGTGGCCAGCACGATCGGTCCGGCAACGGCCTTGACCTTGTCGTTCACGAGCACCTGGCGGTGAGTGGAGGTGGTGGGGCGGGGTGCGTGGGCGAGGGGAGAACGACGACCCATGGCGGTTGTTGCCTCCTTGTCTTCGTGACGGGGCAGCGGGAGAGGGCGGCGCGCGTAACGCCCGCCGAACTTGGTCGTGTGGTCAGGGGCCATCACGGTGTTGCAATGACCCCTGGAATCCGCCAGATGTGGAGGGGCTCCGGTATTGCTGGTGGGTCAGATGGCAGCGGGGGCCTTCTTGTACCAGTCCGTGATCACCTTGGTCAGGTGCACGACGTTCTGCTGACGCATGATCGGGGCGGAGGCGTCCGGCTCGAAGTCCTTGTTCGCATCCGTGGTACGCCAGATGCTGTCCTCGGTGACCGGGGCACTCATGTGCCGGTCGAGCCCCTTGAAGAACTCCTGGATGTCACCGTCCTCGGCCCCGTCGTCCCGAAGGTTGCGGTAGACACCGCCCAGGACACGGAGCATGCCCACCGACCCCAGGAGCGAGGACTCGCGCAGCCTCATGGCCTTGGTGGGGGGCGCCGGCGGCTCGTTCTTCTTCTTCTCGGAGAGCGAGGGGTCGTAGTTGTCCACATCCTCCTCGGTGATCTCCGCGAGCGCGGTGAAAGCGACGGAGATGACATCCAGGAAGCCGCGGACGCTCTCGACGACCTCGTTGTCGGTCAGCGACTCGACCTTCTTGCTGACGCGGCCACCGGGGCCGGCGATGACGGCCCGCGTGATGTCGGCGACGTGCTTGGCACCCATCAGGTTGCGGTTGGCCAGGGTCATCCGGTCCCGCTCGATGTCGATCTTGCCCAGGAAGAGGGGGTGGGTGACGATGTCGCTGAGCGTCCGGTTGGCGATGCGCGAGGTGTCGAAGCGGGCCCGGACGGCACCGGAGATGCCCTTGGCGTTGTCCGCGACATCGACGAACATCTGCTGGCCCTTGACGCCGTCGGGCTCCACGTAGATGTCGATGCCGACGAACTCGTCCTTGAGTCGCCGCATGCGGCCGATCAAAGCCTCGCGGTCCTGCTCCAGCTTCGTCTTCTTGGCCTCGTTGGCGCGGTGGATCTCCCGGTCGATGCGGGAGACCTCGTCCGTGATGCGCTTCTTCTCCAGGTGGACCCCGAGGATGCGGTGCTGGCCGTCGATCGTGATCAGGCGTCCGATGCCGCCGATGGACCACGGGACGGTGAGGTAGCCGACCGAGCCGTCTTCGCTGATCGGCTCGAAGCGGCAGCCGCCGGTGTCGCGGATGAGGAGAGCCGGAGCCACCCAGCCGGGGTTGTCGGCGAGGTACTGGCCGAAGCCCTTGGCGTGGGTGATGTCCACCTTGCGGTTGTCCGGGTCCGGCTTGGCCGGGTCAGGGATGGTGAGGATGACCGAGAGGTCGGAGAGCGGGATGCGCGTCGTGTACACGGTCCGGCCGCCCTGGCTGGTGCAGATCGCCAGGTAAGTGGACTCCTCACGCACGAGGGAGAGACGCGACGAGTCGACAGTGATGGTCATGGGTGACTTCCTTTCCGAGCAGGTAGCCCTCGGAGGGCAGCGGGAGAGAGGGCGGGCGGCGCGTGACGCCCGCGGGGTGGGGCATGGGGGTCATGCGCCGGCGGTGGTCGGCTGGTGGACCTGGCCGTAGACGGTGAGGAACAGCTCCAGGTCGGCGCGTTCGTCGGGCATGGCGTGACCGGAGGCGAGACGGGTGCGGGCGTCGCGGTGGGCGTTGCGCAGATGGCCGCTGCGCTCCAGGTGGCGCCACAGGAGGCGGAAGGCCTGCTGGTGGTCGTAGAGGGTGGTCTCGTAGGACGTGCCGGTGATGTGGCGGGCCTGGACCAGCAGGGCCCGGAAGTTCTCCCCGGCGTCGCGCTTCAGCACTTGCGCCAAGTGGCGGTGATACACGGTCAGTTCGGGCTCACCCGTCTCGGTCAAACAGGTCTCTCCACTCTTGAGGCTTCGTCGGCTTCGTCTGTCGTCCCCGGTGCGGGCCGCAGCGGCCGCTGCCCGGGGATGCTTCCGGCGACCACTGCCAGCCGGAAGCATCTACAGATAAGCACGACGATGAAAGCACTGTCAAACCTGTTTACGTGCTTAGTCGATGGTGTAGTGTCTTCGCTGTACCCGACGAGAGGTGAGAACACGTCATGCCCCAGCCGTCAGCCCAGGTGACAGCCGCGGAGATCTCCCGTATCGCGGGAGTCACACGCGCCACCGTCAGCAACTGGCGCCGCCGGCACGACGACTTCCCGGCACCGGCCGGCGGCAACGAGTCCAGCCCGCTCTACGACCTGGAAACCGTGCGTGCCTGGCTGCGCTCCCGCGGCCAGACCTCCGCCGCCGCCCCGGCGGAGGAGCTACGCACCCTGCTGCGACTGCACCCCGCGGGCACCGGCCCGGCCACGCCGCTGCTCCCCCTGGTCCTCGCCACCTCCCGCCGCTCCCCGCGCGAGCTGACCGAGCTGGCCGACCTGCCGGACACCGACCTCGCCGCACGCGCGGACGCCGCCGTCGCCGACCTCAGCGGCACGGTTCCGCAGACCGAGGCCGCCCCCTTCACGGCAGCCGACGCGGCCATCGTGCGGGCGCTGCTCCACTGCGTACGGGAGGAGGGCGCCCAGGCCGCCCTCGACGTACTCGCCGAGCGGGAACTGGAGGACAGCGCCTCTACCGGCACCTACCAGACCCCCGACCGTTTGGCCGACCTGATGGCACGCCTGCTGCCCGCGGACGCGGCCCGTGTCCTGGACCCCGCGTGCGGCAGCGGCACCCTGCTCGCGGCCGCCGCACGCCACGGCGCCCGCGAGCTGTACGGCCAGGACGCCCTGCCGGTGCAGGCCCAACGCAGCGCGGTACGCCTGCTGCTGGCGACGCCCGAGGCGGCGGTGGCCGTACAGGCCGGCGACAGTCTGCGCCACGACGCCTTCCCGCAGCCCCCGGTCGACGCGGTGCTGTGCAACCCGCCCTACGGCGACCGCGACTGGGGCCACGACGAGCTGGCCTACGACCCCCGCTGGGCCTACGGCGTCCCACCGCGCTCCGAGCCCGAACTCGCCTGGATCCAGCACGCCCTGGCCCACCTGCACCCCGGCGGATACGCGGTACTGCTGCTGCCCCCCGCCACCGCCGCCCGCGCCTCGGGCCGCCGCGTACGCGCCGAACTGGTACGCGGCGGCGCCCTGCGCGCCGTCGTGGCCCTGCCATCCGGCGCGGCCGCGCCCCTGCACATCGGGCTCCAGCTGTGGATCCTGCAGACCCCGCAGCCGGACGGCCCGGACCGCGCCTCCGTGCTGTTCGTGGACGCCGCCGGCGAGCGGCAACAGGACAGGCCACGCAACCGGTCCGACAGCACGCTCGGCTCATCGGGAACGCGCCGGCGCCGCGACACCCTCGACTGGGACGAGCTGACCGACACCGCGCTGGACCACTGGACGGCCTTCCGCACCGACCCGGAGTCCTTCTCCGACGAGCCCGGCATCGCCCGGGTCGTCCCCGTACTGGACCTCCTCGACGAGGTCGTCGACCTCACCCCGGCCCGCCAGGTCCGCGCCCTGCCCGCCGACATCGACCCGGCCCAGGTGGCACGGCAAGCCGACGACCACCGCAAGCAGCTGACCGAGCACGCCGGCCTCCTCGCCGAGGCCGCTCAGGGCACATGGCAGCCCACCGGCGACTCCCCACGGCAGTGGCGCACGGCCACCCTCTCCGACCTCGCCCGCGGCGGCGCCCTGGAGATCCTGCGGGCGGCGACCGACACCCGGGAGAAGACCGAGGGCGCGCAGTGGAGGGCCGAGAACACCGGACGGCTGGTCGTCCACGGAACCGACATCGCGGACGGCGTACCCGCCTCCGCCACGTTCCTCGACAGCATGCCCCTGAAGTCGTCACCGGTCATCGCCGAAGGGGACATCCTGGTACGCGTGTTCACAGGGGACGGCGGAAACATGGCCCGACTGGCCGACGAACAGGACATCGGCGTACTGCTCGGCCACGACCTCTACCTTCTGCGCCCCGACCCGACACGACTGGACCCCTGGTTCCTCGCGGGCTTCGTCGGCGCGCACGACAACATCACCGGGGCATCCACCGGCAGCACCACCGTCCACCTCCAACCCGGCCGACTGCGCGTCCCGTTGCTGCCCCTGCAGGAGCAGCGCCGCTACGGCGAGGCCTTCCGCCGCGTCCGCGAACTGCACACCGCCGCCCGCCAGGCCACCGACCTCGCCCGCGAGTACGCGGACCTCCTGACCACCGGCCTGACAGCGGGGGCGCTGCTTCCACCCGAGACCGCGTCGACCTGACGCACTGGCGCACTTCTTCACTCATCCACCACACTCGGCCGTACCCGCCCCCTCGCCGGCGGGACGGCTCGGAAGGAACTCGGGGAACCTTGAACAGCAGCAAGCACACGGAGTTGGCGAACCATGCCTGGTCCGTCGCCGACCTCCTGCGCGGCGACTACAAGCAGTCCGACTACGGCAAGGTGATCCTTCCGTTCACCGTGCTGCGCCGCCTGGAATGCGTCCTGGAGCCCACACGGGACAAGGTCGTCGAGACGGTCGCCCGATTCGCCGGCCAGGACATCGACACCGACCGCTTCCTGCGGAAGGCCTCGGGCCACGCCTTCTACAACAAGAGCGAGCTCACGCTGCGGAAGATCGCGGCCGACCCGCAGAACGCGGCGAAGAACCTGCAGATCTACGTCGGCGCCTTCTCCGACAACGCCCGCGAGGTCCTCGACAAGTACGAGTTCAACCAGCAGGTCAGGAAGCTCGACAGCGCGAACCTGCTCTACCAGGTCATCGGCAGGTTCACCGACCTCGACCTGCACCCGGATGTCGTGCCCAACCACAACATGGGCTACATCTTCGAGGAGTTGATCCGCCGCTTCGCCGAGCAGTCGAACGAGACCGCGGGTGAGCACTTCACCCCGCGCGAGGTCATCAAGCTGATGGTCAACCTGCTGGTGGCGCCCGACGCGGACGCTCTCAGCCTGCCGGGTGTCGTCCGCACGGTCATGGACCCGGCCTGCGGCACGGGCGGCATGCTCAGCGCCGCCGACGACCGCATCAAAGCCCTCAACCCGGACGCCACGGTCGAGGTGTACGGGCAGGAACTCAACCCCGAGTCCTGGGCGATCTGCCGCTCCGACCTCATGATCAAGGGCCAGGACCCGGAGAACATCCGCTTCGGCAACTCCTTCTCCGACGATGGCCACGCCCGCCGCAGGTTCGACTACATCCTCGCGAACCCGCCGTTCGGCGTGGAGTGGAAGAAGGTCAAGGACGAGGTCGAGTACGAGCACAAGTCACTCGGCGACGCCGGCCGCTTCGGCGCGGGCCTGCCGCGCATCAACGACGGCTCGCTGCTCTTCCTCCAGCACATGATCTCGAAGATGAAGCCGGTGGACGTCAACGGCGGGGGCGGCTCCCGCATCGCCATCGTCTTCAACGGCTCCCCGCTCTTCACGGGCGCTGCCGAGTCCGGCGAGTCCAACATCCGCCGCTGGATCCTGGAGAACGACTGGCTGGAGGCCATCGTCGCCCTCCCGGACCAGCTCTTCTACAACACCGGCATCTCCACGTACTTCTGGATCCTCACCAACCGCAAGGACGCCGACCACAAGGGCAAGGTCGTCCTGCTCGACGCGCGCGACCAGTGGCAGAAGATGCGCAAGTCGCTCGGCGACAAGCGCAAGGAACTCGGCGACGGGACGAACGGCCGCCCCGACCACATCGCCGACATCACCCGGCTGTACGCGGAGGCGCTGCAGGTCGCGGGCGACCCGGAGCACGCTCTGCACGGCAAGGTCAAGGTCTTCTGGAACGAGGACTTCGGCTACCAGCGCATCACCGTCGAACGCCCGCTGAAGCTGCGCTTCGAGGTGACGGAGGAGACGCTGGCGGCGCTGGCGGAGGCCAAGCCGGTGGCGAAGCTGGAGCGGAGCGAGGAGTTCGTCGCGGCGGTACGTACGCTGCTCGGCTCGACCTGGACGACGAAGTCGGAGGCGTTCATCGCGCTCAAGGACGCGGTGGTCGCGGCCGGCCTGACCTGGCCGTCGGGAGCGCCGTTCGCGAAGACGGTACGGGAGACGATCGGCGTCCGGGACCCGGAGGGGGAGGTCCAGAAGGTCAAGGGCGCGGCGGAGCCGGACGCAGACCTGCGGGATTACGAGAACGTTCCGCTGGGCGAGGACGTCGAGGACTACCTCAAGCGCGAGGTGCTGCCGCACGTGCCGGACGCGTGGATCGACCACACGAAGACAAAGATCGGCTACGAAATCCCATTCACGCGGCACTTCTACGTGTATCAGCCGCCGAGGCCACTGGCGGAGATCGACGCGGAGTTGAAGTCACTGGAGGCGGAGATTCAGGTGCTGCTGGGTGAGGTGACGGAATGACGGCCATCCCCGGACTGGGCGTAATCCCTGATCACTGGGCGTCAGAGCGTGCCCGTTGGCTACTGCATCGGCAGCGGCGGGACGTGCGCCCTGAGGATGGAATCGTGACCGCATTTCGCGACGGGCAGGTTACCCTCCGAGAGCGGAGGCGCACTGAGGGCTTCACCAATGCCATCCAGGAGATCGGCTATCAAGGAATTCGCATTGGTGACCTTGTGGTACATGGCATGGACGGGTTCGCTGGGGCCATCGGCGTATCGGACTCCGACGGCAAGTCATCACCAGTTGTTCACGCGTACCGTGCCAACGAAAAGGCAGAAGCTCGCTACTTTGCATACGCATTGCGCACTTTGGCCGTCAATGGATACGTAAGTACGCTCGCAAAAGGAATTCGTGAGCGTTCGACAGCATTTGACGCATCTACGTTGGCCAACGTGCTTCTCCCCGTCCCGCCGCTGGAGGAGCAGCGCCGCATCGCCGACTTCCTCGACGCCGAGACCGCCCGCATCGACGCATTGACAAACGCTCGTGACGCCCAGCTGTCCATCCTGGGCGAGCGAGAGCTGTCCATCATCGGGCACATGCTCTCTGGCGGTGCTACGAGTCAAGAGGGCCGGGCCACTGGTTGGCCATGGCTCCCGTATGTCCCGGCAGGCTGGTCCATCGGTCCAGTGTATGCCTACTATTCCGCAGAACTCGGAAAGATGCTAAACCCGGAGCGGGCGTCCGGAGAAAGTCTGCGCCCATATCTTCGGAATGCCAATATTCACTGGTATGAAATCGACACGCTGGATATGGCTTCCATGCATTTCGAGGCAGGCGAGGTGAGGCGATACTCAGTCGCCGCCGGCGATCTACTAGTCTGCGAAGGAGGTGCGGGCATCGCTGAGGCGGCCGTTTGGGATGGCCGAATCGAAGAATGTTACTTTCAGAAGTCGCTCCATCGGGTACGGCAAGTAGGCGCAGTCCCTGTTGAATGGCTCATGTATTGGCTTCGATTCGCCAAGGCGTCCGGGGTATTTGATGCGGGCGGCAACCTCGCGACCATCCCTCATCTGACCGGGGAGCAACTCCGGCAGTACAGAATTCCGATCCCTCTCGATGGTAAGGCGCTGGTCCGTGAAACAGGCCGGAGCATCGATGACATGGCCAAGGCGCGTGCACTCCTCAACAGGGCGAAGACAAAGCTGTCCGAGCGCCGCCAAGCCCTCATTACCGCCGCCGTAACCGGCCAGTTCGACGTCTCCACCGCCAGCGGGCGCAACGTAACGGACGGAGTGAGCGCGTAGCCATGAGCCCCATCCACACGGAGTCTGCCTTCGGTGATGCCATCGTCGCCGCCATGGTCGAGCGCGGCTGGCGCGAGGCGCGTTCGCATGACTACCGGGCCGATCTTGGCCTGGACACCAACGAGTTGTTCACCTTCATCGGGGCGACACAGCCCGACGAGTGGAGCGAGCTACTCACCGTCTACGGTGGCGACCCGAACGAGGCGCAGCGCGGGTTCGCCAGCCGCCTCGACCAGGCCATCGCTACCAACGGGCTCCTCGATGTCCTCCGCAACGGCGTCAAGGACCGGGGTGTCCTGCTCCGCGTCGCCTACTTTAAGCCGAACCTCGTCGCCCACGACTCCGTGCTGGACGGCTACCGCGCCAACCGCCTCACCGTCGTCCGCGAACTCGAGTACGCGACGAAGCAGGCCGACTGGGGCAACCGGCTCGACCTCACCCTGTTCCTCAACGGAATCCCCGTCGCCACGGCCGAGTTGAAGAACCCGCTGACCAAGCAGGGGGTGGAGCAGGCCAAGGAGCAGTACCGCACCGACCGCGATCCGACCGAGCTGATCTTCACGCGCCGGGTCGTCGCGAACTTCGCCGTGGACCCGGACCTGGTCTTCGTCGCCACTCAGCTCAAGGGCAAGAACACCCGCTTCCTCCCGTTCAACACCGGCTCCAACGGCCCCGGCCAGCCGGGCGGCGCCGGGAACCCGGCCCCGACCACGTACGGCACGTACGCGACCTCCTACCTCTGGGAACAGGTCTGGCAGCCGGACAACTGGCTGGACCTGCTCCAGCGGTTCGTGCACCTGCACAAGAGCAAGACGCCCGGCGGCGGCAGCACCAAGACGATGGTCTTCCCCCGGTTCCAGCAGTGGGACGCGGTCAAGAAGCTCACCGCGCACGCCGCAACGCACGGCGCGGGCCACGACTACCTGGTCATGGCCTCGGCCGGCTCGGGCAAGTCGAACACCATCGGCTGGCTCGCGCACCGTCTCAGCGACCTGCACACCCCCACCGATCCCCGTGAACTCGACCCCGAGGCCGTGGCCAACGGCCTCAAGCCTGGCGTGCCGGTCTTCGACAAGGTCATCGTCATCACCGACCGCCGCAACCTGGACGCCCAACTCCGGGAAACGGTGGGCAGTTTCGAGCAGACCGCGGGCCTCGTCGTGAAGATCGACGAGAAGCACGGGGCGAAGGGCGAGCAGCTCGCCAAGGCCCTCTCCCGTGACACCGGGAAGATCGTCACCGTCACCCTGCACTCCTTCCCGGCACTGCTCGACTACCTCCAGCGCAATCCCACCGAGATCCAGGGCAGCCGCTTCGCGATCATCGTCGACGAGGCTCACTCCTCGCAGTCCGGTGACGCCGCCACCGCCGTACGGTCGGCCCTGCGCGATCTCGGCCTGGACTCCGACTCGGACGACGCGGGCGCGACCACGGTCAAGGCCGAGGCCGCCACCCTCGACGAGCAGCTCAAGAAGAGGGCCGAGCAGCGTTCCCGCGCCGCGAACCTCTCCTACTTCGCGTTCACCGCCACGCCGAAGGCCAAGACCCTCGAACTCTTCGGCACGCTCAAGGACATCGACGGCAAGGCGACCTACCGGCCCTTCCACACGTACTCCATGCGGCAGGCGATCGAGGAGGGCTTCATCCTCGACCCGCTGCGCAACTACGTCACGTACAACACGTACTGGAAGCTGGTGAACCAGAACCCCGACGAGCGGGAGGTCGACCCGTCGAAGGCGAACGGCCTGCTCGCCCGGTACGCGCTGACCCATGACTCGACGGTCGCCCAGCACGCCACGGTGATCGTGGAGCACTTCGTGGCGCACAGCCGGGGCCGTCTCGGCGGGCGGGCCAAGTCCATGGTGGTGACCGCCTCGCGGCAGTCCGCCGTGCAGATGGCGCGCGCGATCAAGAGCTACATCAAGGACCGGGACTACGACACCAAGTACCCCGACCTGGGTGTCCTCGTCGCCTTCTCCGGCTCGCTCACGATCGACGGCGAGGAGACCACCGAGCCGAAGGAGAACGGCGGGCTGTCGGAGAGCGCGCTGCCGAAGGCGTTCGCGTACACGCGTGCCGACGACAAGGCCGCCCGAGCCGGCGGTGCGGGCCAGCGCGAGTACAGGATCCTGGTCGTGGCGGAGAAGTACCAGACCGGGTTCGACCAGCCGCTGCTGACGACGATGTACGTCAACAAGTCGCTGACCGGCATCTCAGCCGTCCAGACCCTGTCCCGGCTGAACCGGACCGCGGAACGCAAGACGCAGGCGGACCTGGCGGTGCTGGACTTCGTCAACGACGCCAACGACATACAGGAGTCCTTCCGCCCGTACTTCGAGGAGGCGAACACCCTTCCCTCCGACCCCAACCTGCTCTACACCGCGCAGAGCCGGGTCATGCAGGCGGGGATCCTGGCCGGGCAGGAGATGGACGAGTTCGCCGCCGCGTACTTCGCCGCCAAGGAGAAGGCGGCAGGCTCACAGTCCAAGTGGGAGAAGCTGCACGCCGAGCTGTACCGGCTGCTCTCCCCCGCCGTCGCCCGCTTCACGCCCCTGCTCGAAAGCGACGACGAGGACGACCAGGAGACGGCGGAGGGCTTCCGCGCCGACCTCAACGACTACGTCAGGAAGTACGGCTTCCTCGCACAGATCGTCCCCTACCGGGACGCCGAGCTGGAGCGGCTGCACCTCTACGGCCGTTACCTTCTCAACCGGCTGCCGCGCCGCGCGGACGGCGGCGTGGACATAGGCGAGATCGACCTCAGCCATATGCGGGTGGAGAAGACCGGCGAGTACGACGTCTCCCTCACTGCCGAGGGGCCGACGACGATGCAGGGCTTCGGCGACGGCTCGGGCGGCGCGAAGGAGGCGGAGAAGTCGCTGCTCTCGCAGTTGATCGACAAGTTCAACGAACGCTTCGGCACCGAGTTCACCGAGCAGGACGTCATCCGGCCCTTCGAGGAGGCCAAGGCCGACCCGAAGGTACGGGCGGCGGCCGTCGTCAACGACGAGGACAACTTCGGCCTCGTCTTCGACAACGTCTTCGCGGACAAGATGGCCGACCACATCGACACCATCGCGGGCATGGGCCGCCAGTACTTCGGCCCCGACAAGGGCTTCAAGTCCAGCCTGGACCGCAGCGCCCGCAAGGCCGCCTGGCGGATGATCCGCCGCGAGGAAGGCCTGGACGACGACGTCTGATGCGTACGCCCCGGCCGGACGTGTCGGCCGGGGCACCCTTTGGCCTCGATTCGTCTGCGGCCTGACGGCCGTGGGTGATCTGGTGGGTTGCCCTGGTGATCGTCAGTTCACCGGCAGGCAGCGCCCGTAACCGAATGCACGAGGTTCATACCGTTCTTGTCTGATGTAAGCCATAGGTTCTTGTGGGAATAAAGGGGGAGACGATGACTGAAGACCGCAAGGCAATCGTTCCGGTGTGGACGCTGGCGACCGGTGACGTCCGGGCACCCGCATTGGCCGGAGGCGAGCCGATGACGGCTGAGCGCCTGGCTGAACTGCGCGGTGTGCTGGCCGCCCTGGCCGACGCGCCGATTGCCACGCTGGAGGTGCATCCGCTGCCCGACAAGCTCGACCGCAGTCGAGGTATCCCGCTCGATGCTGCGAGTCCCCTGGCGCAGCACCTGTCACAGTTCATCACGCAATCGACGCGAAGTTCCCTTACGGCGGCCAGGGCGACCGCTGCCGGCGAAAACCTGTATCGCATGGTGGTTCCGGCGAAGGTTGCCGCCCAGTTCGGTCAGGGCATCGTTCGTCCGATGGCATCGAAGGCGGCGGCCGGTGGCATCCACAGTGCACTCATGAACTCGACGGGCATCGCCGCCAATGCGACGTTCGTGCCAGTCGGTAAAGCGGCCGCAGCAGGCGCAGTCGGCGGAGCCGGTGCGACAGCCGGCGTCGCGGCCGCCGGCAGCGCGGCGCTCACCGTGGCCGCGCCGCTCGTGCTCATGGCCGTAGCGGTAGGGGTGAGCGCGCATGCCGACCACAAGCGCCAGCAGGCTATCGAACACATCACAGAACTGCTGGAGCAACTGCACGAACAAAAACTCGAAGAGGAGCACAGCGAACTCGACGGCTGCCGCGATGCCATCGACAAAGCCACCGCCATTCTGCTCGACCAGGGCAAGCTCGGTATCTCGCTGGGACTGGACTCGGCAGTGCATGCCATCAACACGGCGCTGGGCCGCGCTGACCGCCGCCTTGGCCAGTGGCAGAGCGCACTCGACAAGCTGGCCGACGACAAGCCCGTCGAGATCGGCACGCTGACCAAGTCGTTCCCCGGCGTCGACGAGCATGGCGGCACGTTCCGCACCCACCTGGAACTCGCCGCCTTGGCCATTGCGCTGAAGCGGCGGGTCGTCGTCCTGCAGGCCGTCGAGCATGCCCAGGACAACCCTGACAACCTGTTCGAGAACTTCACCCGCGCACTCAAGCGCGACCAGCAGCGCCTCGACGAACTGGAGTCGAGCATCGCCGGTGTCCTGCAACGCCTGTCGGCGCTGGAGCTGGCAGGCCCGCAAGGTTGGCGGCCCGTCTTCACGACCGATGAAGTCGATCGCCTGATGCGCGCGGCAAACCGTATTCGCAAGCTGGGCGACGGCGTCATGGTCAACAGCCGCAGGACAGACGTGGCGATCGAGATCGCCCGCGACAAGGACGGCTCGGTGGTCGTGTTCCCTGCGCTGCCCATGTAGGCGTAGGCGCGGCCGGATCTGGCCCGACCGGGCCACCTCCCGCGCCGAGGAGCACCGCCGCTGGTCACGCTACGCCACCACCGGGAGCGTTGGAGGCATGAACAGCGAGACCGCTCCCCCCGACCGCGTTCCCCGACCCACCAGCCCCACAGGCCACTTCGCGATGCGCTTCAGCTCCACCCCGCGCGGCGGACGATCCGCCGCGCGGAGGGCCTGGACGACGACATCTGATGCGTACGTCCCGGCTGGATACGCTGGCCGGGGCACCCTTTGGAGGACATCGTGAGCACACAGCCGGACCACGGCACGGAACTGGTCCCACGCCCGGAACGTACCCCCGACGCCGTCCGCGTGGCGCTCGCCCGGATCGCCCCTCACCGCCGGGACGAGATGGAGAAGCACAAGGAAGAAGCTCTCGCCGCCGCCATTCGGACCAGCAAGATCGGGCACCTTCAGCACTGGCTGACCCACTGGGCCGCTCAGGTGGAGATCGAGCGTCGGCCCGATCTCTCCGCACGCCGTAGCCGTGCTCTCGCCACGGTCCACGGCACGACCAGCAAGGACGACCCCGCATTCCGATCCGCCATGGACGAGCTGCGTGCCGTCGAGGACATGGCAACGCAGGCGGTGTCCGAGTGACGTGTTGGTGGAGTACGACCCCAGATGTGGGTGCCCAGTCGCACAGGCGGCTGGGCACCCACGGGCGTTACGAATGTCGGCTCAGATGGTCTGGTCGGCGGCCAGTCGGACGAGCCCGGCCCATGCGTCGGGGGCGACCGTCAGAACCGGTCCGGATCGGACCTTCGAGTCCCGGATGTGTACGGCCCCGGGAGCCTCGGCGACCTCGACGCATTCGCCGCCGTTGCCCGTGCTGTAACTGCTCTTGAACCAAGCGGCTTCCGGCACAGCCGCTCTGCTGCGCTGCACGTTCATGCCTCTCCCATCAGTTGCTCGATGAGCGCCGACGATTCGCTCGGGGTCAGCGCCTGTGATCGGAGGATGCCATAGCGGGCTTCGAGCGTACGGACGTACGAGGTATCGGTGTAGAGACGACTGTCGTCCTGGACCTCCGCATACGCGATGCGGTGCCCCTTGTCGGTGTCGATCAATGTGAAGGGGCCGCCAAGCGCGGCGTGGTCCTCGCGCCCGATCGGCATGACCTGTACTTCTACATTCCTCGATTGCCCAGTGAGCAGGATCTGTTCCAGGGTCCCGCGCATAGTTTTCGGGCCGCCGAGCTGCCGGCGCAGCACCGCTTCCTCGATGACGAAACTCATCAGAGGGGCCGGGCGACGGGTGAAGATGCTCTGCCGCACCATGCGAGCCTCCAAGCGCTGCTCGATCACGTCGTCCTCCAGCAGCGGGCGCTGCATCTGGAAGACAGCCCGTGCGTAGTCCTCCGTCTGCAATAGCCCGGGCACGGCATACACGGCATACACGTTCAGCGCCGTCGCCCGCGCCTCCAAGCGCGCCGCGTCCCGGAAGAACGCCGGATACTGTGCCCGCCCCACCTCCTCCTTCAGGGCCTTGAGGACGCCCCCGGCGTCCAGCACCTCGTCCGCGCGGTCGATGAACCTCGGCGGGGGAATCCGCCTCCCCTGCTCGAAGGAGGCGATCGACTGGGCCGCGTAGCCCGTGAGTTTCCCGAACTCCTGCCGGTCCAGGCCCGCCCGTACCCGCAGCAACTTCAACTGCCGCCCGAACGCTGTCACCACGCCCGATCCCGGCTCGTCCTCCTCCGGCCTCGGCCCGGCGTCTTCCCGCTCGCTCCCGCCCTCGCCGTGCTCCACCGACTCCATCGGCTCCACCGCCTCCCCGACCCGGTTCCCCGGCCCAACGCGCCCGCCCCAAGCCGGTAACGCGGCGCCCCTCGTACAGACCCGACGCCGCCGCGTACAACCAGAACGCGACGGCGCGTCACCACTGGTCACGCTACGCCACCGCCGGGAGCGTTGGAGGCATGAACAGCGAGACCGCTCCCCCCGACCGCGTCCCCCGGCCCACCGGCCCCACAGGCCACTTCGCGATGCGCTTCAGCTCCACCCCGCGCGGCGCGCGGCTCGCCCGGCGTCTTGCCGGGCAGCGGCTCGACGCGTGGGGCATCCCCTACGACTGCGACACGCACCACACGCTGACGCTGATCGTCGCCGAGCTCGCCGCCAACGCCGTCCGGCACGGCCGGGTCTCCGGCCGCGACTTCCATCTCTCGTTGGCCCGCGGTGCCACGACCGTACGGATCGAGGTCACCGACACCCGCACCGAAGGCGTACCGGTCGTGGCGACACCCGCGGACCTCCGCGACACGGGCCGCGGTCTGCTCCTGGTGGAGCACTTCGCCGACCGCTGGGACTGGCACCCGCGCCCCGGCGGCCCCGGCAAGACGATCTGGGCGGAGTACGTCCTGCCGCCGCGAGGCTGACCGGCCGCCGCACCCTCCGCCCGTCGTCCACCGCCGGCCCAAGCCCCTGTCGCACCGCGACCGCTGGACGGCGGATCGACGCAGCGGTCACACTTGACCCCTCACCGTGGCTGTTCTTCACGCACACCGGGGGCAAGGTGCCGCAGGAGGCGATCTCCGACCGTTACGAACTCCTGGAGGAGCTCAGCCACGGCGGCATGGGCGACGTGTGGCGCGGCTACGACGCCGTGCTCGACCGGCCCGTCGCCGTGAAGCTCATCCGGCAGGCGTCGGTCACCTCCCCGCAGTTGGCCGAGGAGTTCGCCAAGCGCTTCCGTCGCGAGGCCCGCATCACCGCGCGCATCCAGCACCCCGGCGTGCCGCAGGTGTACGACGCGGTGCTCGACGCGTCGTACGAGCGGCTGTTCCTGGTGATGGAGCTCGTCGACGGCGTACCGCTGTCCGCCTACCCCGACCCCGGCCGGCCGCTGCCGGTCAGCTGGGCGGCCGCCGTCGCCGCGCAGGTCGCGACCGTGCTGTCGTACGCGCACGACGTGCCGGTGATCCACCGGGACCTCAAGCCCGGCAACATCCTCGTCGCCCGTGACGGCACCGTGAAGGTCCTCGACTTCGGCATCGCGGCGATCCTGCGCACCGACGTCACCAAACTGACCGCCACCGGCAGCCCCATCGGCACCCACCAGTACATGTCGCCCGAGCAGGTCCGCGGCGGACGCATCACCCCGCAGACCGACCTGTACGCGCTGGGCTGTGTGCTGCACGAACTCCTCAGCGGGCGCGTCGTGTTCGAGGCGGAGAACGAGTACCTGCTGATGTACCAGCACGTCAACGCCGCCCCCACCCCGCTGCGACAGCTGCGGCCCGACGTCCCCGAGGCGCTGGAGGAGCTGGTCCTGCATTTGCTGCGCAAGGCGCCCGAGGCACGGCCCGCAGACACGCAGGAGGTGTACGCGCGACTGCTGCCGTTCCTCCCGCCGCCAGGCGCAGAACCCGGTACCTCCGATGCCGGGCCGGCCGGCGCACCCGACCCGACGGGCGTGTTCCGTCACCCTTTCGCGCCCCGCGCGCGCGCCCAGACCCCCGTACCCGGTGCTTCGGCGCCGACAGCCGTCCTCCCGGGGGCCCAGCCGGCGCCCGTCCCCGCCCGGCTACGCGAGGACATCAAGGAGGCGTACGCCCACTCCGACGCCCTGCTGGAGGAGCAGCGGTTCACACAGGCCGCCGAGGTGCTCGGCGAGGTCATCGAACCCGCGGCCCTCGCCCTCGGCTCCGAGAGCAAGCAGGTCCTGGCGCTGCGCCGCCAGAGAGCAGCGATCCGCCTCCTCGGCGGCGACTACCGGGCCGCCCTGCCCGAGTTCGACGCCCTCGCCGACGCGTACGCCCGCATCGCCGGACCCACCGGCGAGCAGGCCCGCGCCTGCCGCGCCCAGGCGGCCCGGTGCCGCGCCGAACTCGGCCAGGTCACCGACGCGCTCGCCGCGCTGCAGGGCGTGCTGAACGTCGTGCGGGCCGTCGACAGCGACGTCAGCGAGGAAGCCGTTGAGCTGCGGCACAACATCGGGATGCTGCTGCTCGCCCAGGGTCGGGCCGTCGAAGCCCGGCAGGTCCTCGAACCGCTCCACGAGGACATGTGCATGGTGTTCGGCCCCGACGACGAGATGACAGTCGAGATCGCCGAGGCACTCGCCGTGATCCGCCTCGGCCTCGACGGTTCTGCCTCCTGACCCGGGGGCCTCCAGCGACGGTGCCCCGTGAACGCCGACGTGCCGTCCGTCCATCGAACTGCGCGAATACGGCCGCTCGCGCGCCTACCGGCTCCCCGACGTCGTCGGGCAATTACCTGCGGCCTCCGGCATCGTGGACGCCGCGCCCGATCCCTGCAAGCCGGGCTGCTGACAGCTCAGAGCCGGCAGCACTGTGGGCGCGGCCACGCTCACCGTGCCGGGCGGTGGGGCGATCATTCTCCGGATCATGCGGAAGGTCCCCATCGCTCGCCTGTCCTTCCTCCTCGGCTACG
Source organism: Streptomyces sp. NPDC005866 (assembly GCF_040629895.1). Lineage (NCBI taxonomy): Bacteria > Bacillati > Actinomycetota > Actinomycetes > Kitasatosporales > Streptomycetaceae > Streptomyces > Streptomyces sp. NPDC005866. Next base: position 218,087 of record NZ_JBEXWP010000004.1, on the reverse strand, counting down.
CGCGCTGTGCGAACCGTCGCGGCGGCGGCCCGGGGTGAGCCCGTCCGTCTCACGGGGAATCGGCACTCTTCTCGCATCTCGGCGAGGTGCGGGTACTGCGCGCCCGAACTGCCTCCGAGTTGTCGATGGGCTTGTCAGCGACAGCGGCGTCCAAGACGGCAGGGTAATCCGGGTCGGTGAGCATCATATGATCCTCCTGACGGGCCACCGGCCAAAGACGTTGTCGCGCACGATCGGCGCATGCCTGGCACTCCCGGGTACCCAGTGGCCCAGGCGGAGAGGGTCTCAACGTGCCTGCTGGGACAGCCTGCAGGGCGGATAGCATCCGGCCGGACACGAGTAGGTCTCGCCGCCCAGCGTCCGGCACTCGCACACACCTATACCGTGGGCCACTTCACCGTGAAGTTCACCGAGGTCGACGTTGGCGACGTAGTTGTCGGGGAGCCGCAAACGTATGTCCTGGCACGGGTCACGTCCCACTCGTGCGACACAGCGATCTATGAGCAGCGCGGCATCGTCGTCTCGCTGATCAAGCCCTCCGGAGCACTGGACGTGCGCACCACCTTGTGCGTGGAACTGGCCGGCGACACCTACGGGGACTACGACACGACCCAAGGCGGGGGCAGCCCGGACCGGAGCGGCATCCGCGTCACGCTGAGCCCGACAGGGCGGCAAACCATGGTCAACAGCGGGCGCCAGGGTGGGCCCGAGATGGCGCCCTGGTACCTGTTACCGCTGGTCAGGCCCAACACGAGGCCCAAAGCGCTGTGATTCCCAAGCTCAGGTCCTGGAGCCGCCAGCTTGCGATACGGTGCGGCATCGTATGACGACCCCTCGGAGAGTCAGTGGATCCGCCGAACAGCCGCCTTGCCCACATTGCGGCCGCGATTTTGCTGGGCTTGGCTGCAATCGCTCTCGCTGGTTGCAACCCTGATCCGACCGATCCCGAGAACGTCGATCCGATCGCCCTGGTGAACGGCACATCCAACCCAGTGCACGTCTTCTGGTGTGCCGGCGACGGGGACGACGAATGCGCGGAGCAGCAAAGCCTAGGAGTCGTCCCAGCCAGGGCGGTTCGCAACGTGCATATCTCGTCCTACGAAGTAATGCTGCACGTCAAGACAGCTTCAGGCCCAGGGGGATACCTCTGCGAAGACGACGCTCCGGGGAGTCGAATAGCTCTGAGCGCCTCGTATCCCTCCATGAAGTCCGCCTACGACCACTGCCTGGACGGAGCTTCTCATACCACCTCGCCCCGCTGAGGTCCCGCGTGGACGTGCCCCTACCGGGACCCCTCGCGCCGTCGTCGGCCGTGCTGCCGATGAGGGCGGAGAGCTCCTCGGAGCAGTGTTCGGCTGCCGACCGCACCGCGCGTTCGGCCTCCGCGAGCCGGGCCAGGAGGTCCCTGAGCGCTGGATTCCCGAGGCGGCTGCGCAGCAGCGGATTGATGCGCAGCAGCCACAACGGCTCCTGGTGCGGGGCCGGGCGGGCCGACTGCGGTGCGGTGATGGCCGGCGTCTGAAGAGCGGTCACCGGACGGCCTCCTGGGCCTCGGCCCACCGCACCCGCCCCGTGGCCGGCCGCTCCTGCCAGGTCTCGCCGAGGACCTCGTCGATCGTCTCGGCGAGGGCATAGCACATGTAGTACCGCTGGATCGGGGAGACGGTGAGCAGGGGCAGCTGCTGGTAGAAGAGGTTGATCAGCATGCGGTACGCGGCGAACCACGGCGGCGGGTTGTCGATCACTCCGGATGCGGCGGTGGCCCGGTGGAACGCGGTGTCGGGGTGCTTGCCCTGCGGGACCACCTCGGGCGCGGCGGGCGGGCCCATGGCCGTGTTGTCCACGGAGGCGGTGACCGCGTCCAGCATCGCGGGCGTCAGCCGGCCCTCCATCACCGCGCTGTCCAGGGCGCCGGTGGCGTAGGCGAAGGCGGTACGCCACCCGGCCGCCGCCGCGCCGACCTCCCCCGCGAGCCGCTGCTCCACCACGGTGCGCAGCACGGACGCCTCCTTGGCCAGGCGCGTGGCGAACGCCGGGCGCATGTCCTTGCTGGGGGCCGCCCAGGCCAGGAGTGCCTCGGCGTGCGAGCGGAACGAGAAGGCACCGTGCGCCAGCCCCAGGACGTACGAGTCGCCCAGCGCGACGAAGGCCTCGGCGAGACGGGTGGTCGCCAGGGAGGGATCCCGGGTCAGTTCCTCGATGGTGTCCATCAGCGAGGGACACACCACCCCATGCACGACCTCGGCCCCCGCAGGCCGTGCAGCAGCGGGTCGCCCGGCGCCACGTCGTGCGGGCCGAGGAAGTCGACCTCCCCGTGCTCGCGCATCGGGAGATACGGCGGCGGCACCGCTTCCAGACGGCCGAACTCCCGTGCCTGCGCGAGATATGTTTCCTCGTCCAGCGCCCGGTCCCCGGGCAGGGGCCCGGCGTCGAGCTGCCGTGCGATGGCATCCCAGGGCAGTTCCTGGCCCAGCGCACCCCGGCCGATGATGTCCACGTGCGGGCCGTGCAGCCATCCTCGGCGCAGCCGTACGACGGCGCCCCCTCTGTCGCGCACGGCGCGGGCGTGGGGCGCCACGGACCTGGAGAGCCACCCCCGCGTCACCGGCGCCCTGGTGAAGAGCCGGACTCCCGCGGGGTGTTCTTCTGGCGCATTGGGACTCGTGGGCACTCATTTTTCAAGAATCGAATGCGATCAGAAAAGGACTGCCGTTACTTACTGACAAGCGTCATGCGCTTCGTGACACCTGTACTGCATTTCGGATGAAGCGCTACGGTAGGCTGGGCTGGTGATCAATGAATCCGGCAGCCGGGAATTGAGCGGAAACCGGCCCGTGCAAGGCGCGGTCATAATGTCCGTCTTCGCATCGATGTGGGAAGTCCTGGGGGTGTCAGGACTGATACCTCGAGTGTCCGATTTGGCGTTGCTCTGCATAGTCGCCCTCGCGGCGGCCGCGGCGGTCGCGGCGATGATCCTCACCGTCCGGTTCGGCGCACTGCCGGGCCGAAGGCGTGTGCGCCGGGTGGCACCGAACAGCTTCCGGGTTTTCGGCCAGGTGAACATCGGTCAGTCCGTGGCGGTCGTCGCGGCGATCCTGGTCCTCGGCCGGCTCGATCTGTGGCTCTACGTTCCCGCCGCGGTATGCATGATCGTCGGGCTGCACTTCCTCCCGCTCGCATGGTCCTTCGCGCAGCCGCAGTACTGGTGGACCGGAGCGCTGCTCATGGCCCTGGCGCTGATCGCGGTCCTGACGCTGGCCGGCGGCGTCGACGCCGCCAACGTCCGTGTCCTGCTGGGATTCGGGGCCGCCGCCATCCTGTGGGCCACCGCGCTGCACCTCGCCCGCCGCGGCTGAACCGCAGGCCCATATTTCGAATTTCCCGGCCGGAAACCAGTGTGCGGCGCCTTTGATTGACACTTGTCACGCGCGTGATTACTGATATCCCGAAAAGGAAAATGCAATTCTTTGTTCCGTCGACCGGGAAGCGAACGCCCCCGTCGAATCGGCGGGGGCATCAATCTGAATTGCTGTCGTTCGGTCAGGTCCGGCGCAGCTCCGCGCCGGCCCATGCCGCCCACTCGGGGTCGTTGACCCATTTCCAGCCCTGCTCCCGGTCCCAGATGCCAGGGTCGCCAGGCGGTCGGCTGCCCAGTATGAAATCGCCCACGGACGGCTCCTGCAGATAGTCGAGACCGGGGGCACGCGCCGCCATGTCGGCGTTCCCGATACCCAGACCGCACGGAGCCACCCCCATCGCCGTCGCCACCAGATACATGGTCTGGTACAGCACGCCGGTGTGCCGCAGGGTGGTCGCGTAGGGCATACCGCTGTACTTCCAGTACAGCCACTGGAAGCGGGAGGTCATCGTGATCAGGACGTCGGGGTCGGCCTCTCTGGACGTCGACACGGACGTCACTTCCAGCATCGACCTGCGGTCGAGGGGCTCGTCGTTCACCAGGACGAGCCGGTGCCCGACCGGGTCGTAGTAGTAGATGCCCGGGGCGATGCCCGTACACCGCTGGATGGTCAGGTACAGCTCGAAGGCCGAGCCGCCGGTCGGATAGGCGCGCGAGACGATCTCCCCGCCCGGTTCGTCGCCCTCGGACGGGACGAAGTGGGTCCTGACCCGGCCAACCCGGTAGAGGAACTCGCCGATCTGCTCGGCGGTGAGCGGCTGTTCGGCGTAGCTGCGGAACGACCTGCCGCCTTCCAGCGCCGCGGTCAGACCGGGATCGCGCCGGGTGACGTCGTCCAGCGAGGGGCGGTGCAGGGCGACCGAGGGGCCGCCGGGCAGCGGCTTGCCCGCGGGACGCGGGGGAATCTTCCCCCTGTGCGGGAACACGCCGCCGAGCGGTTCGTCGAACCGTCCGCTGCGGATGCGTGAGTGGAACAGCAGGTCGTGGAAGTCCCACTGCCGCAGGGCCACGTCCTCCTCCTGGTCGAAGCCCTCGTCGAAGTCGCCGTCGAACTCCTCGCCGGGAGAGCGGACTCCGACGAATCCGGCCGCAGGCCAGCAGGCCCAGCAGCGCGCCGGCCTCCTGCACCGTCAGGTCGCCGCCGGCCGACTCGGGGAGATCGCCGACGCGCGCAGGGGCCGCGAGCGACGCCACGAGCGCCCGGGCAGCCTTGCGCTCGGCTCGCCGGCCGGCCGGATCCGGCCGGGAAGGGTTCGGGTTGTGCTGCGGCGGGCCGGTAGTTGACGGGGCGCGCAGACAGTCCCGGTGGGCGGCGACACAGGTCTCCACGGCCCGGCCGAGGCCCTGCCACAGGTGGAACCGGTCTGCGATCCGGAGAGCGTCGAGGGCGCCGAGGCGGGCGCCCTCGCGTAGGCGCCCCGCCCGGTCCCGGCAGATGATCTCCACGCCGGGGTGAAGGGTCAGCCACGCGGCCAGCGGGGCCCGCTTCGCGAGTCGGAAGCACGTCGACCACTCGATGGGCTTCTCGGCAGGTCGGGATGGTGGAGTAGGTCTGGCCCCGGCGGATCGCGAAGTCGTCCACCCCCACCACACGCGGTGTGCTGACCTGCGGATAGGGCAACGCCATGACCGCGCAGCAAGGTCATCCGCCCCGCACCGAAGCCCAGTTGGGCGGCCAGCCGAGCGCCGACTCGTCTGGCGAGCGCCAGTCCGACGCGTTCCAGGTTGTGGTTGAGCCGCGTGGTGAACCGCGAGTAGGGGACGGTCAACTGGTCGAACGGCTCAGCGAACGTACGGCGCGGGCAGTCCGCCGATCCGCAGATGAAACGCCGGACCCACAACACGATCACGACGCTCTGCAGCGGGATCGGCCGCGGGTCAATCGACGCCCTGGGCCAGGGGCCGGGAGGTCGTCACCAGGTACGCCCCATCGTGTGATCCGCAATAACCGCAAACCTAGCTCAAATCAAGTTAGGTAACCGCTCGACAACGGAAGACTCCAACCGGAGTAGTAGCCCGGACAGTTGTGACTCCGGTCTAGAGATGGGGGCCTGATGGCACTGGAAGAGCATGAGCGCTTGAGTTCCGTCATCGACCTGCGGATGAAGGAGTACGAAACGCTCCGCACTGAAATCATCCAGAGGATCGCTGCTCGGCAGCAGATGGCCGGTTATGCCGCCGCGCTGACCGCGATCGCCGCGACCTTGGGTGGGAATCTGGGGTGGTGGAGGTACTTCATTGTAGTACTGGTTGTTCTTGGTTCGGCGCTGTACCTCCGGGACAGCAACAAGGGGATCCAGCGCATTGGTCTCCATCTGCAGGGCCTGGAGGCGGAGATCAATGCCCTTGCCGTCGAGCTCTACGCGCGGCCAGCTCTGTCCTGGGAAAATCGACGCCAGGGGCAGCGTGATCGGGAGCATTGGATCTGGAAGGCGGTCGGGATCTTCGGTGGGTGGCACTTGCGCAAACCGAGCAAGGAACTGCCCGGCCAGCGCACCGGCTCGAACACTCGCACAGAGAATCGACTCCCAGACCAGTAACCTATGCAGTCTCACCGGTTACAGCAGTCATACGGCGTTCGCGACCACTGACTGAGCGCTCTATGCTGTTCGTTTATGAGTCAACTCCTCTCTCTGGCAAGGCCGTCGAGTGCTCTCACTCGCCTCCTCGTGACGAGCCGTGGCACGTTCTCGGTGGTCGACATGCTCCCCGAAGGACCCACACCCAACGTGAGCACGGTGTTGATGGTTCCAGGCTTCATGGGTAGCAAGGAAGACTTCCTGCCCATGCTGCCAGCACTTGGTCGAGCTGGTTATCGGGTCGTCGCCATTGACGGGCGTGGGCAGAACGAAACCGGTGGCACCTACTCTTCTGCCTTGTACGCGAGGGAGGAGCTCGCTGATGACCTCGTTGCCATCGTTCAGGCTGTTGACGTCGGCCCTGTCCACATCCTCGGGCATTCATATGGAGCCCTCCTGGCACGACTTGCAGTAATCCGGACTCAGGGAAGCCCGGAACTGTGGAGGTCCCTGACGCTGATGAACTTCGGACCGGCAGAAGTTTCGGAGTTCCAATGCGAACGCCTGCGCCTGCTGCTTTCGGTGCTGGACTCGATGCCCCTCGAAGAGATCTGGGCCTTCCTTGATAGCTCCGATTCTGCAGTTCCTGATGACGTACGAGCGTTCATGCGAGCTCGGTGGCTGGCCAATGACCCTGGCCACATCAAGGCGGCTGCCGAGCATTTGTCCACTGAACCTGACCTCACGGCAGAACTCGCCGCGATTTCCCTACCCAAAGCCGTCGTCTCAGGTTCGCCCGATCTGACTTGGGAGCCAGCGGGCGTCCAATCAATGGCCAATTCCCTATCAGCGCACCTCATTACAGTGCCGGAGGGCGGCCATTCACCAAACGTGCATTGCCCAGACGAGACCGCGGCAGCGCTGATCACCTTCTGGAATACCTATGCCCATGCTGCGACCCCGAAACAGGTCACGCTATGAGTTGGGGGGGTGTGGCGATCTTGCGCTGATACGAGGCGCCACCACCGCGAAATCGCAGTGTGCCCGATCAGCAACCACAACCGAGCCTTCTCCTCTATGGTAAGCAACCACCCTCGCAGTGGGGCGGATTGGCAGGCATCATCCAGGCATTGGGCTCCGGCGGTGCCAACGCCGAATCGTTTCCAACTCACCTCCGACGGATGTACCTACTCCCTCTCGGTCGATGACCAAGGCGTGAGCAAGCACGTGGCAGCGGTCGATGTCCGTGCGGTATCCCACGATCTACCACGCGTCGTACTGCACCTGAGCCCGACCGGGACGTGGCCGGCCACGCTGAATCTGCTCGCCCAAGTCGAGATCGGTGTGCCTCCAGATCCTGGGCCGGCGGCTACCGCGTCCCTGGACGCGCTCGACCCGCTGGAAGTCGAGCGGGCCGCGCTCGCGGGGATGGACCTGGAGAACGTGCCGGTGGCGGCACGGCGGCGGTAGTGCGGCAGTTGGCGGAGTGGGCCCGTGGCGCTTGATCTGTCGGGTGTGCGCCGGGTCGTGGAGCGCCTTCTCGATGACGAGTTCGGTTGTGGCGACGCACGGACGGTGACTCGGGTGGCCAACTGGACCAAGCGATAGGCGAGTTGAGACCCGCAGGCCGAATTGGTCCAGGAGGCCGGCACACACTCGATCCTGGATATCTTCCGCGTCGTGGGACCCGACGACGCCCCGAACTACAACACCGTGCGCCCCGTAACGGCCGAGGAGGCAGACGAGTTGCTGGGGACGGAGAAGCTGACCCGCGTACACGTCAAGGGCTTCGACGTCTTCCCCCGGTCGCGATGGATCGGACGATGCACGGTGCTGCTGCACGACGACGAGGGCAATCCCCAGGAGATACTTCTGGGGCCACTCCGGCGACTGAACCGAAGCCAGTCACACGCGGCTGACATGCAGGCCTGACATCAACGAGGGCGTACGCCAGCACACCCAGGCGCCCGGCGGCGACGTTGGCAGGGGGAGCATCTCGCCGTTCTCCTCGGTGAAGACGCGTACGGACTCCGCCCAGGCACTTCCCCATTCCGTGTGGGGGTCCAGCGCGATGGTCCGCGTGCCGGCGTCGGTCTTGGGGGCGTCCCCGTACGCCTCTCGTCTCTCAGCCCCCGGAACGTGGTCAGCGACGTGTTGGTTGGCGTCCGGTCGCGGCCGCTGGGTCGGGGCAGCCGGCCACGACGGGGCCGCGGACGGCGGACGGCACATCGTGGCCAGTTGCTCAGTCCCGCCCTCCCGGCGGAGCGTTTCGTACCGCCCGTCCCACCTCCGTGCGCAGCGCCACGAAACCGGGAGAGCTGCGCGTGGTGATCTGGTCGCGCTTGCCCGGCAGGGCGACCGGCAGGTCCCGGACGACACGGGAGCCGGGGCCGGGAGAGAGGACGACTACACGGTCGCCGACGTACACGCTCTCGTCGATGTCGTGGGTGACGAACACGATGGTCGTGTCGTCGGCGCGATGGACCTCGAGGAGGAGGTCCTCCAGATCCTCGCGGGTGCCCGCGTCCAGCGAGCCGAACGGCTCGTCCATGAGCAGCAGCGAGGGCCGGCAGACGAGGGCGCGGGCGATGGCGACGCGCTGCTGCATACCTCCGGACAGCTCCCGGGGGTGGCGCCGGGCGACCCCGTGCAGCCCGACCCGTTCGAGGATCGTCTCGGCCTCGGTCCGGCGGGCGGCGCGGGCCAGGCCCCGGCGGCGCAACGGCAGGGCTACGTTGTCACGGACGGTGAGCCAGGGCAGCAGCGAGCGGCCGTACTCCTGGAAGACCACCGCGAGCCGCTCCGGCACGCCGGTCACCGGTGTCCCGTCGACCGTGACCGTGCCCTGCTGTGCGGGCAGCAGCCCGGCGACGGTGCGCAGCAGCGTGGACTTGCCGCAGCCGGAGGGCCCGACCACGCTGAGGAGTTGCCCGTCGGGCACGGTCAGGCTGATGCCGTCCAGGACGTGCTGGTCACCGAAGTGCCGGCTGACGGAGTCGAGGCGCAGCATCCCTCACCCGGCCCAGGGCTCGTACAGGGTGCCCGCGCTGCCGGTGACCGCGACGTGCAGCAGGAAGGGGCCGGTGTCGTCGCCCCGGCCCAGGGCGTGGTCCAGGGCGGCCGGCAGTTCCTCGGGGTGCTCGACGCGGGCCGCGGGGCAGCCGAAGGACTCCGCGAGTGCCGCGAAGTCGATGCCCGTGATGTCCGTGCCGGGGACGGGCGCGATGCCGATCCGGCGACCCAGCGCGCGGACGGCCGCGTAACCGCCGTTGTCCAGGAGGACGTAGGTGACCGGTGCCGTGTGGCGGGCCGCGGTCCACAGGGCCTGCACCGAGTACATCGCCGAGCCGTCCCCGACCACGCACACCACCCGGCGTCTGTCGGCGAGGGCCCGGCCCACCGCGAGGGGCAGGCCCCAGCCGAGCGCCCCGCTGCCCGTGGTGAGGAAGCCGCCGCTCAGTTCGACGGGCACGCGCGCGTGGAGCGCGTCACGGTGGCTCGGTGCCTCCTCGACGAGGACCCGGTCGCGCGGCAGCCGGGCGCGGAGCAGGTCGAAGAACAGCTCCGGGGTGAGGTGTCCCTCGTCGCGGGCCGGGACGGGTGCCTGCCGGGGCGGCGGCGGGGCTCGGTCGGGTTCTTTCAGAAGCCCGGTGAGCCTTTCCAGGGCGGGCCGCAGGGTGGTGACGATGCTGGTGCCGGTGGGCAGCCAGGCGGCCTGGCCGGGGTCGCAGTCGAGATGGAACAGCTCGGTACCGGGCGCGAGCGGTGGTCCGCCGTCCGCCACGTGATAGGTGAACACCGGTGCGCCGAGGGCGACCACCACGTCGTACGGCGCGAGACGCGCGGCCAGTTGGCGGGCGACCGGCGGCAGGAAGCCCTGGAACAGTGGATGCGACTCCGGGAAGCCGGAGCGGCCGGAGAGCGGGCTGATCCACACCCCGGCCCGGATCCGCTCGGCCAGCGCCCGCACCTGGTCCAGCGCGTCCTCGTCGTCCACGCCCGGACCCACCACGAGCGCCGGGCGCCCACAGGTCTCCAGCCGGGCGGCGAGCGCGTCGAGGGCGGCCGGGGCGGCGGTGAAACCCGAGTGCACCGTGCGGGGCGTGACGGGCTCGGCGGGCCGGTCCCAGTCGTCCTCGGGCACCGACACGAACACCGGGCCGCGTGGCGGCGCCATCGCGATCCGGTACGCCTCGGCGAGCACGGCCGGCACGTCCTCGGCCCGCTCCGGCTGGCGCGCGTACTTGACGTACGGGCGGGGGAACAGGGCCGGTTCGTCGGCGCCGAGGAAGGGCCGCAGCTGGATCAGCGAGCGCGCCTGCTGGCCCGCCACGATCACCAGCGGGACCCGGTCGCGGAAGGCGTTGAAGACCGCGCCGAGCGCGTGCCCTACCCCGCCGGCCGAGTGCAGGCTGACGAACGCCGCCCGCCGGGTGCCGAGCGCGTGCCCGGCCGCCATGCCGACGGCGACGGACTCCTGCAGACCCAGCACATAGGTGAAGTCGTCCGGCCAGTCGCGGAACATCCGCAGTTCCGTGGAGCCCGGATTGCCGAAGACCGTGGTCATGCCGGTGTCGCGCATGAACCGTACGACCGCCTCGTGCACGGTGGCTGTCGTCATGCTGTCCTCCCTGCGGACGATCCCGGGCCGACGAGCCGCTTCTCGACCGCCAGCAGTCCGGTGTTGAGGAGATATCCGAGTGTGCCGAGCAGCAGCAGCGCCGACCACACCGTGAGCAGGTCGGAGCGCGTCTGGGCGTCGGTGAGCGTGAACCCGATGCCGTCGTCACTGCCCGGCAGCAGCTCCGAGAACACCATCAGGATCAGGCACAGCGACAGGCTGAGCCGGAGCCCCGCGAAGATCCGGGGCAGTGCCGAGGGCAGGATCAGGAACCACAGCCGCTCGGGTGCCGTCAGCCGCAGCACGGCCGCCACCTGGAGCCGCAGCGGATCGGTGGCACGGGCGCCCTCGGCCGAGTTGATCAGCACCGGCCACACGGCGCCGAACACGATCGACGCCACCTGCATGGGCGTACCGACATCGAAGACGACGACGAACACCGGCACCAGCGCGGGCGGTGGCACGGCCCGCGCGAACTGGAGCACCGGGTTGCACAGCGCGTACGCCCGGCGTGAGCGGCCCACCGCGATCCCCAGGGCGATCCCGGCGACGGCGGCGAGCGTGAACCCGGCCGCCATCCGGCCCAGGCTCGGCAGGATGGTGCCGACGGCGCCCGAGGTGAGGAACAGATGGCCGGCAGGGCCCGAGAACCACAGGTCGCGGGCGTGCCCGGCGATCCGCAGCGGCGGCGGGAAGTACACGCTGTCCTGCGCACGGGCGGCCAGCTCCCAGCAGAGAACGGCGCCGAGGAACACCGACCAGCGCAGCAGGAAAGGCACGGCGGCGGTGCGAGGCGAGCCGGGTGCGGATCCGGGCCGTGCGCTGCCCCGCGTCTGCGGCGACTCCGGCTGCGACTGCGGCTCCGGCTGCGACTGCGTCATGGGCGGTCCCGCTCCGACTTCCCCGCCGCTGGGCGGGGTTCCCGCGTCCAGGCGAACAACCGCCGCTCGGCGCCGACCAGTAGGCCGTTGATCACCAGCCCGAGACCGCCCGCCCACACCACCCCGGCCAGCACGTCCCGCGTGCCGTCGGTCCCGGTCTGGGCCTGGGCGATGAAGATACCGAGGCCCTGGCCGAAGCCGGAAAGGATCTCCGTGGCGACGGCGAGGATCAGGGCGACCGCGGCCGAGATCCGCACGCCGGCGGCGATGAACGGGGCGGTGGCCGGCAGCTCCACCCGCAGCAGCACCGCGAGCCGGCCGAACCCGAAGGCGCGCAGGGTGTCCCTGGCCAGCGGGTCGGTCTCGCCGAGGCCATAGACGGTGTTGAACAGCACCGGCCACAGCGAGGCGTACGCGATCAGCGTCACCTCGGTCTGTGTGCCCGACCCGAGCAGCAGTGACACCAGGGGGATCAGCGCGACGGACGGCAGGGGCCGCAGGAACTCGATCACGGCGCGTGCGGCGGCCTCCGCCACCGGCACCGCGCCCAGCAGCAGTCCCAGCGGCACCGCGAGCGCACAAGCGAGCCCGAGGCCGAGCGCCCACGCCCGCAGGGTCACCCCGATCCCGTCGAGGAAGGCCGGGTCACCCGCCAAGTGCGCGGCGCGGTCGAGGACTTCGGATGCGGGCGGCAGATAGCTGCGCCGGACGATCCCGGCCCGGGCCACCGCCTCACAGATCCCGAAGGCGACCGTGGCGCCGAGCAGACCCAGCAGGAGTTCCTGACGTCGTGTCATTTCACCAGCAGGGGTGCCGGGTCGATGTCCTTGCTCAGCATTCCCTGGGTGCGCATGAGCCGGACGAGCCGTCGCAGGGCGGACGGATCGGCGGCCGGTGGATAGGCCGGCAGGTGGATCGACGCGGCCTGGTCCGCGGTCACCTTGGTGTATTTGGGCAGTTCGGTGCGCACAGCCGCCGGGTCCTCGGCAGCCAGCTTGGATGCCGCCTCGATGGCACGCCGGAAACCCGCCGCTGCCTTCGGGTTCTTCTTCACGAAGTCGGCCGTGGTGATGTACCCGCTGGCGGGCAGGCCGCTCGCCGGCCCCGATCCGCCGTCGAGCAGCACCCTCGCGCCCAACTCGCCCTGGATGGCCGTGTCGAAGGGCTCGACCGCGTGTGCGGCGTCCACCTGGCCCCTCTGCAGAGCGGGGCCCATCTGCGGGAACAGGATCTGCCGGTAGACGGGTCGCCCGGCGTGCCGGGCGTCGAGGATCGCGTTCAGGGTCAGGGACTGGACGTTGTTGAGGACGGCGACGGCGACCTTCTTGCCGGCGAGGTCCGCGGGCGACTTCAGGGCGGAGTCCTTGGGCACGAGGACATCCATCATGTGCGGGGCGATCCGCACCCCCTCGGCCAGAATGCGCAGGTCCAGGGTGCCCTTCTCGTACGCCTGGAAGTAGGTGACGTAGTTCGCGCTCGCGATGACGCCCACCTGACCCTTGAGCAGCGCGGGCAGCGCCTGGATGCTCTGCTGCACGGGCTGGATGCGCACGTCCAGGCCTTCCTTGGCGAACAGCCCACGGTCCCGGGCCAGGTAGAGGGCGGCGGAGTCGGTGAGCGGCAGTGCCGCCACGGTCAGCTGCTGCCGGCCGTCACCGGAGTGCGGTGTGCCGCCGCTGTCACAGCCGACCAGGATCAGCGCCGCGGCGGCGGCGAGGGCGGCGAGGCGTTTGGTTCCCGAACGCGATCGACGTGAAGGCATGTCGGCATGCCTACCCGAATTTGTCATGATCGCTACAGATCAGGGGCGGGTTTCCGGGGTCTTTAAGAAACGCGAACGAGCGCCGGGGAGCCGCGCAAACCGGGCGGGGGCGGGAGATGGTTCGCCGGGCCTCGATGCGGCAGGGGCGGGACGGTGCGGATGCGATCTTCGAAGCTGCCTACGCCCCCGTCGACGGGGCGTCTGCTCCCGGGATGATCAGGCCGGTCTCGTAGGCCACGACGACGGCCTGGGCGCGGTCGCGCAGGCGGAGCTTGGCGAGGATCCGGGCCACGTGGGTCTTCACGGTGGCCTCGCTCAAGCGGAATCGGGCAGCGAGTTCGGCGTTGCTCAGGCCGCCGCCCAGTGAGCGGAGGACTTCGAGTTCGCGGGGCGTGAGTACCGCCAGGTCGCGGTGCAGGGCGACGGACCCGGTGTGGCGGGAGACGAACCGTTCGACGAGGCGTCGGGTGATGGCCGGGGCGAGCAACGCGTCACCGGTGCGTGCGAGGCGGACGGCGGCGACCAGGTGTTCGGGCGTGACGTCTTTGAGGAGGAAGCCGCTCGCGCCCGCGGTGAGCGCGGCGTAGACGTAGCGGTCGAGGTCGAAGGTGGTCAGCATGATGACGCGGGGCGGATCGGGCACGGTGCCGGAGAGGATGTGGCGCGTGGCTTCCAGACCGTCGGTCCCTGGCATCCGGATGTCCATGAGTACCAGGTCGGGGAGGGTGCGGCGGACCGCGTCGATGGCCTGGTCCCCGTCGGAGGCTTCGGCGACGACCTCGATTCCGTCCGCCGCCAGAATCATGCTGAAGCCGGTACGGACCAGCGCCTGATCGTCGGCGATCACCACACGCGGCGGCTCGGTCACGCACACTCCTCGACCGGTATGACGGCGCGGACCTGAAAACCGCCGGTGGGACCTTCGCCCGCCTGGAGGCTGCCTCCGTAGACGGCGAGGCGTTCACGGAGGCCGGTCAGTCCGCGGCCGCCGCCGGGAGCGACCCGTGCCGCGGAGGTGCCGCCGGTGTCGGACACCTTGATGTGCACGGCGCCGGGGAGATGGTCGATGGCGATCCGCACTCGGGCGCCGACGGCATGCTTGACCGTGTTGGTCAGCGCCTCCTGCACCACGCGGTACGCGGCCAGGTCGGCGCCGGCGGAAAGTGGCGCCGGGGTGCCGGTGACGGTCAGCTCGACGGGGACGCCGGTTTCGCGTATGCGGTCGGTCAGGACCGCCACCTGGCCGAGGCCCGGTTGCGGCGCCAGTTCGGCCTCGGCGGCCTGCCCCTCGTCGGCCATGGTGAGCAGGCCCATGGTGTGGCGCAGTTCGGCCATCGCGGTGCGCCCCCCGGCCTCGACGGCCAGCAGTGCGTCACGGGCCCGGTCGGGCGCGGTGTCCATCACCTTGCGGGCCGCACCCGCCTGGATCACCATCACACTCACATTGTGGGTGACGACATCGTGCAGTTCCCGCGCGATCCGGGAGCGTTCGCGGTGCACCGCAAGGCGGGTGGCGGCCTCGTGGTCTTCCTGCAGGACCCGTAGGCGCTGCTTCCAGGTGTGGACCGCGTTGGCTCCGAGCCCCACCCCGAGCAGCGCGAGGAACGGCACCAAACCCGGTGTGAAGTACGGGAAGTTCTCGTCGTGGAACACGGCGAGCAGGCAGGCTCCGGCCACCAGACTGGTGAGCGCGGGCGCCCGGTACGGGCTGTAGACGGCGGCGCTGTAGGCGGCGACCACGCACGACAGGAAGGTGTACACGGTCGGGTCGCCGCCGCCCAGGCGCTGGTTGAACAGCAGGCTCGCCCCGGTCACGGCCCAGAACGCGGACAGCGGATACCGTCGGCGCACCACCAGGGGCAGCGCGGTCAGGGCCGCCAGCACCAACTGCCCGGGCTGGACGGCCACGAGATGCTCCGCCACGCTCACCGGCGGCAGCGGAACGGTCGGCGCGGTGCCCGGTACCGGCGGCGTAGGCACCAGAACCGGCGGCGCCGGGTCGGTGATCCCGCCCTGCCTGTGGGCAGTGCTGCCCACCGTGCAGGCGGCGAGGACGAAGGCGAGGATCGCGTCGGCCGTCCACATCCACCGGGACGGGCGCGGCAGCGGGCTGCGGCGCAGCAGCGCCGCGACAGCTGTCCGCCACCGCTCGACGATCTCCGCCCGAACAGGTCCGCCCATGGGCACAGTGTGGCAAGTCCCGTACCCGGCCACATCCCACCCGGCGCTGACGGATGCCCGCATCCCCTACATCCCCCGCGTACATCGCAAGGATGACGTGCTCGGCGGGTCATCCCTGGACGGTAGGCGGTCTCGCCGTCGCAGGCGACGCCCCCGGCCTGCCCCCGCCCCTACCGTCGGCCCGAACCGTCAACCACCGGCCCATGGAGGCACCGTGGCAGCGACCGCGCCCGTCATCGACATCCGCGATGCGACCAGGACGTACGGGGACGGGCCGCCGGCCCTCGCCGACGTGACACTGAGCGTGGCCGCCGGAGAGGCACTCGCCGTCCTCGGGCCGTCCGGCAGCGGCAAGTCGACGCTGCTCAATCTGATCGCCGGACTCGACCGGCCGAGCGCGGGCAGCGTCACGGTCGACGGGCTGCGGGTGGACGAGCTGAGCGAGACCGGGTCGGCGGAGTACCGGCGGACGAGGATCGGCATGGTCTTCCAGTTCTTCAACCTCCTGGACGACCTGACAGTCACCGACAACGTACTGCTGCCGGCCCAGTTGGCGGGCATGCCCCGGGCCGAGGCCCGCAGGCGTGCCGCCGGTCTGCTGGAGCACCTCGGCATCGACCGGCACGGCGGCGCCTACCCCGGCACGCTGTCCGGCGGGGAGCGTCAGCGGGTCGCCGTCGCGCGGGCCCTGATGAACCGTCCGGCCCTGCTGCTGGCCGACGAGCCCACGGGCGCGCTGGACACCGCCTCCGGCGAAGACGTCCGCGAACTGCTGACCGAACTCAACGCCGAAGGGCAGACGATCGTCCTGGTCACCCACGATCTGGGCCTGGCCGAAACCTGCGCGAGCCGCACCGTCGAGCTGGTCGACGGCCGGATCGTCCGGGACACCAGGCATGCGGCGACGGTGACCCGATGAGCGCCCTGGGCCGGGTGGTACGCGCCGGAGTCGCACGGCGACGCGTGCAGACCGCGGTGATGATGCTCACCACGCTCATGGCCGTCACCGCCTCGGTCCTCGCCGCCGGACTTCTCGTCGCCTCCCAGGCACCCTTCGACCACGCCTTCGCCAAGCAGCACGGCGCCCACCTGACCGCGCAGTTCGACGGGACGAAGGTCACGGCCGCGAAGCTCATGGCAACCGCCCACGCGTCGGGCGTGACCGCCGCGGCCGGACCCTTCCGGGCCGTTTCCGTACGCCCGCGCACGGCCTCGCGCTCGGATGTCCTTCCGGCCGGTGTCGATCTGCCGCCGTTGACGGTCGTCGGCCGGGCGGATGCCGCGGGCCGCGTCGACAGGGTCAGCCTTGTCGCGGGCACCTGGGCCACCCGCCCCGGCCAGATCGTGGTCGCCGACGGCGAGGTGCCCGTACAGCCGGGCGCGCGGCTCACGCTCCCCGCCGCGCCGGGCGGCCCCACGCTGACCGTGGTCGGCATCGCCCGGTCGGTGACCGGCACCGCGGATGCCTGGGTGACTCCCACACAGGCCGAGGCACTGACCGCGACAAGCGGCACACCCACGTACGAAATGCTCTACCGCTTCCGCCATGCGGACACGGACGCCCAGGTGGCCGCCGACCGCGCCGCGGTCACGACGGCGGTACCGAAGGGCGCACTGACCGGGTCGCAGTCCTATCTGGCCGTCAGGCAGCAGGAGACCGCCAACGCGAAGGCGTTCGTGCCCTTCCTGGCCGCTTTCGGTGTCCTCGGACTGCTCCTTTCGGTCCTGGTCATCGGCATCGTGGTCAGCGGCGCGGTCGGCGCCGCGACCCGGCGCATCGGCATTCTCAAGTCCCTCGGCTTCACCCCCGGGCAGGTAGTACGGGCCTACGTCGGGCAGGCACTGATCCCGGCGGCGGCCGGCTGCGCCCTGGGGCTGGTGCTGGGCAACCTGCTGGCCATACCGGTGCTCGGGGAGGTCGGCGCGGCCTTCGACGGCCCGGCGGCATCGATTCCCTTGTGGATCGACGCCGTTGTGCCCGCCGCGGCCCTCGCCCTGGTCGCCTGCGCCGCTCTGGTGCCCGCCCTGCGCGCCGGCCGGCTGCGCACCGTCGAGGCCATCACCGTCGGGCGTACACCCGGCACCGGCCGGGGGCGCCTCGCGCGGCGCCTGACGGGACGGCTGCCGTTGCCGCGCGCGGTCAGCCTCGGGCTGGCGAACCCCTTTGCCCGCCCGGCACGTTCGGCGACGACGGCCGCCGCGGTCGCCTTCGGCGCCGCCACCGTCACCTTCGGGGTCGGGCTCGCCCTGACGCTCGGGGCCGTCCAGTCGGGCC
Organism: Streptomyces sp. NPDC005866; assembly: GCF_040629895.1. Classification (NCBI taxonomy): domain Bacteria; kingdom Bacillati; phylum Actinomycetota; class Actinomycetes; order Kitasatosporales; family Streptomycetaceae; genus Streptomyces; species Streptomyces sp. NPDC005866. Next base: position 200,430 of record NZ_JBEXWP010000004.1, on the reverse strand, counting down.
GCATGCTCGACTCGGCCGGTTCGGTCGTGGTGGGGACCGGCGGCGGGCAGGCGCCTCCCGGCGCCCAGGCGGTCCACGCGGGCGGTGGGCCCGCCGCGCCGAAGACGGACCCGGCCGAGGTCGCCGCCGCACTCCGTGCGCAGCAGGGGACCCGCCGGTTCTACGGAACGGCCCAGGCGCAGGTGAGCGCATCCGGGGTCACCGGCGCCACCACCGTGGTGGCGTATCAGGGCGATGCTTCGTGGGCCGCCCCCCAGCTGGTCTCGGGCCACTGGCTCGACGGCCCGGGCCAGGCGGTGGTCACCACCCGGTTCCTGAAGGCCGCCGGAATCCGTGTCGGGGACACGGTGACCCTGACGGAGCAGGGGCGGCACGCCTCGGTAGGGATCGTCGGCGAGGCGTTCTTCACCGAGGGCGACGGCATGGAACTCCTGACCCCGACCTCGACCCTCGCGGCACTGGGCCTCGACGCGAAACCGGGCCGGTACAACGTGGAGACGAAGCCGGGCACGGATCTGGCGCACTACCTGACCTCGCTGAACGGCGCACTGGACCCGGTCGGCGCTGTAGGCCTGGCCAACACCGCCAACCCGTCCGGTGTGATCGCGACCATGGACACGCTGGTCGGGATGCTCACCCTGATGCTCGTCGCGGTCGCGGGCCTGGGCGTGCTCAACACGGTCGTCCTCGACACCCGCGACCGCGTCCACGACCTCGGCGTCCTCAAGGCCCTGGGCATGGCCCCCCGCCAGACCGTGACCATGGTCGTCACCTCGGTCGCCGGAATCGGCTTGCTCGCCGGAGTGGCGGCGGTCCCGGCCGGTGTCGCCCTGCATCGCTGCATCACACCGCTCATGGGCGAGGCCGTCGGCATGAACCTGCCCCCCTCGGACATCGCCGTCTACCGCGCGCCCGAGCTGGCCCTGCTCGCCCTGGGCGGGCTGGTCATCGCGGTGGCGGGCGCACTGCTCCCGGCGGGCTGGGCCGCCAAGACCGGCACCGCCACCGCGCTGCGCACCGAGTGAGCGGTGGCCTGAGCAGCCGACGGTCCCTCGGACGGGTGCCGTAGAGAACGGATGCGGCACACATGAGGACGTACTCGTGTGGCGCGGTCGGCCCGGCGCGGACCGGCAGCTGATGAGCCTCCACCTGAGGTCGACGCGGCGCCGCCCGGCGGTGAACCCCTCACCGTCCTGGAACTCGATCAGGACCTCGCTGTCGATGAGGTAGATCCAGCACCTCAACACCACTCCGGTCCAACGGCGACGACCCCACAATCCCGAAACGGCACAGCACGGCAGGGACGATCGCTACCTGTCAGGATTCGATCCCGCTCAGGCCCGGGAGGCAGGGGTCACTCGCTGTGCTGGAGGCGCAGGGCCAGTGCCGGGCACTGGTTGACGGTGCGGCGGGCGGCGTGCTCCTGCCAGGGAGCCACCGGGATGGTGGTGGACGTGGGGTAGCCGTGCGGGCCGAGGCGGATGAGGTCCGGGGCCAGCACGGTGCACAGGCCGTGGCCGGAGCAGCGGGACCAGTTCACCTCCAGCCGGGCGCCCTTCGTAGGGGGGAGCGGCAGCACGCCGTGCACCGGGCGGCCGCAGCCGGGGCCGGAGACGTGGACGTCGACGTCGGCGGCGAAGACGTCGAGCGCGGTGAGCACGAAGCGGGCCGTGCCGTCCGGGTGCGAGCAGGCGCCACCGCGCTGGGCCGCGCCGACGGCACTCCGGGCGTCCTCCAGCACCGCGGCGTCGGCGGCGCCTGCGGCGAGCAGGGCGAGGGCCTCGGCGGCAGCGGGCAGGCCTCGCTTGCACGGTCCGCACTGGCCGGCGGACTCGGCCGCCAGCCAGGCCGCGACCTGGGCTGTCTCGCCGAGCGGGCAGGTGTCGTGCGGCAGGGTGACTATCGCGCCCGCGCCCAGCGTCCCGCCGAGGCCGGCGAGGCCGGCACGGGAGAGCGGCGCGCCGATGGCGTCCTCCGGACGCAGCCAGGCGCCGTGGTAGCCGCCCACCAGTACTCCGGCACCCGGCTCGAGGCCGCAGGCGTCCAGCAGCGGACCCAGCCGGGTCCCCGCCGGGGCCTCGACCACCAGTGGACCGGCGCGCGGCCGGTTGACGGTGAGCAGGACTGTGCCGGGTTCGGCGGCGGTGCCGACGGCGGCGTAGGCGTCGGGGCCGAGCCGGGCGGCGATGGCGAGCTGGGCCCAGGTTTCGGCGTTGGAGAGCAGTGTGGGGCGGCGCCGCACGCCGCCTGTTCCGCCCTCGGCGGCGCGGGTCTTCAGCGGCGTCGGCAACACCGGCAGGCCGTTGACGCCGCGGATCAGGGCCCCGGACTCGCCGGAGACGAAGCGCTCGGGCAGACAGAGGGTCCGGGCCGGGCAGGGGAGCTCACGCTCGGCGAGGGCGGCGGGTATCGAGATCTCGCCGGGGCTGCCTGCGGCGACACCGATCACGATCTCCTCGGCTCCGAACGCAGCCGCCGCCAGGCAGGCCCCGTCCAGCACCAGGTGCGGCGCGCGGGCGAGCAGCATCTTGTCCTTGGCGCTGGGCGGCTCGCCCTCGGCGCCGTTTACCACGATGACCGGCGGCGCGCCGACCCGGTCGGCGGTGGTCAGCGCGGCCCGTGCCTTGCGAGCGAAGGGGAAGCCGGCGCCACCGCGGCCGCGCAGGTCGACGGCCTCGGCCAGGGCGAGCAGACCGTCCCGGTCCAGCCGGGGAAGCGGCGGGTGGACGCGGTGGTGCGCGGCGAGGTCCAGTCGCCGGTGACGGTCCAGGCCGGCGGTCAGCCGGGCCGACCCCAGCCGGCGCACCTCCGGCAGCTCCAGCGTGGGCCCCTTCACCGGCCGCTCCTGGGCTGGGCCAGTCGCAGCGGCCGGAGCTCCGGCGGCGCGGCGTGCTTGGGCTGCCGGGCCGGGTCGGCGTTCGGCACGTACTTGGGGCCTGCCTCCGTCGGCGGCGTGGGCCGGGCTGCGCGTGTGAGAGGGCGGGCAGCGGTGACGGTGCGGCGGGACGGCGTGGACAGACCGGCGAGTGCGGCCGGGTGTGCGGCGGCGGGTCGGTACGCCCTGGAGCCGCGCCGGCGCCGCCTCAGGGCCCGGCGGTAGCCCAGGTAGGACAGGGCGCGGACCATGAGCGCGAGTGCCACCCCGGCCGCGCACAGGCCGTAGCCCCCCAGTACCCATGCGTGCGCGCGACGCCCCGCAGTCAGCCCATGGGCCAGCGCGATCGGCCAGCAGGCGTACGCCATGGAGTGCAGAACCCGCCACAGCCACGGGCGCCGGCTGCCGGCGAACCGGCCCCGGAGCACGCCGGTGGCCGCGACCAGGATGAGCAGGTCGGCGGCGACCGTGCCCAGGCTCACCGCGAAGAGGGTGCCGCCGCTGAACGGCACCACCGCGGTCTGCGGGGCGGCGTGCCGCTCCGCGACCTTGACCGCGACGTGGATCACCAGGAAGCCGAGCGCCGCGACGGCGGTCGCCCGGTGCACCGACTGCACGGCCACCCGCAGCCGGCGGGTAAGCACCAGCCGGTCGGTGGCAGCGAGCCCGCACACCACCGCGGCGGTCAGCGAGAGCAGGGTGAAGACGCCGGCGAAGTAGTCCAGGAAGGCCATCGTCCGGTCAGCTGCTGCGGCCAATGCGGCGCCGACCGAGGAATCGGCGAGCAGGACATGGCTGAACAGGGGGACACCTCTTTCCATGGGCTCGGGTGACGCGACCGCAAGACCGGATCGGTACGCGGCCCGATGTGCCCACGTCGGAGGTGGGCGCCGCGGTATGGGACCGGCGGCACTGCACGGCATCGCCCATTCTTAACCCGCGCACATCCAGCGCCAACGGTCCCTATTACGAACAATGGCCGTAGTTAGCCCCTGCGGAGGCACCGCTTTCTCGCCCGGACGGTGCGCAGTGGCACCTACGACCGTCCGTAGTAGGCCCAGTGAGCGATGTGAGTGGGCTCACCCCCGCGGGGGCCCGAGACCCCGGACGCGCTTCGCCACGCACTGGGACGAGCTCACCCTCGACACGGACATGGCCGACGGAGGCACCTACCGTTTCCGCCGCTACGGCCAGTTCGAGCTCGCCCCGGCCGCCGACGCGCTCCTAGTGCTCGCGGGCACGGCGTGGGGCCGTAGCGCCGCCACCCCGCAGCAGGCGTCAGTCGTCGAGCCAGCCGAGCCGGACGACGCAGATCCCGCTCCGGAAGCGGCTGGCCGCGCCTAGGATGCCTGAGCGCCGTCGCAAGGCCACGTGTGATGCCGGGCGCTCATCTTTCAAGAATCGAATGGGATCGGAAAATGAGTGCCGTTACATACTGACAAGCGTCATGCGCTTCGTCACACCTGTACTGCATTTCGACAGAAGCGCTACGGTAGCCTGGGCCGGTGATCAATGAATCCGGCAGCCGGAAATTCAGCGAGAACGGGCCCGCGCAAGGCGCGGTCATAATGTCCGTTTTCGCATCGATGTGGGAAATCCTGGGGCTGTCCGGACTGATACCTCGTATGTCCGCTCCGGTGTTGCTCTGCATAGTCGCCCTGGCGGCGGCCGCCGCGGTCACGGCGGTGATCCTCACCGTCCGGTTCGGCGCGCTGCCGGGCCGAAGGCGCGTGCGCCGGGTGGCACCGAACAGCTTCCGGGTTTTCGGTCAGGTGAACATCGGTCAGTCCGTGGCGGTCGTCGCGGCGATCCTGCTCCTCGGCCGGCTCGGTCTCTGGCCCTACGTTCCCGCCGTGGTGTGCATGATCGTCGGGCTGCACTTCCTCCCGCTCGCATGGTCCTTCGCGCAGCCGCAGTACTGGTGGACCGGAGCGCTGCTCATGGCCCTGGCGCTGATCGCGGTCCTGACGTTGGCCGGCGGCGTCGACGCCGCCACTGTCCGTGTCCTGCTGGGATTCGGGGCCGCCGCGGTCCTGTGGGCCACCGCGCTGCATGTCGCCCGCCACGGCTGAACCTCAGGTCCGGTCCCGGGCGGACGACGTATCGCCGTTGCCGCCGGAGCGGCCCATCTCGGGCAGGGGCCGGCGCCTTTTATCGACCCTTGTCACGCGCGCGATCACTGGTATCACGAAAAGAAATGGAATTCTTTGCTCCGTCGACCGGGAAGTGAATACCCGGGAAGCGAGTGCCCCTTTCGAATCGGCAGGGGCATCAATCTCATTTGCTGTCCGATGCCAGGGTCGCCAGGCGGTCGCCCCGTCTCCGCTTGCCGTTCCCGCTATGGCTCCTGTGGCAGCCCGTCGGCGCGACGGTTGTTGTGTTCGATGGCCGGCATGTGCTGCTCCGCCCACATCCGCAGGCCTTCGAGCGGGCCGTCCAGGGAGAGGACCAACTCAGTAGGAGCCGAGTACTTCCTCGCCGGCGGCGCTCCGTGGTGGTTCGGCTTCCACGCCGTTCCGGGCCTCGCGGAAACCGTGGTGGAGGGCAATGAGGCCCGCTACATCGACTGGTTCCCCAGCACGGGCACCCTCGGCGACGGCGAGCGTCCGCCGATACGGGACGCGTTCGTCCGCGCCTACACCGGATGTGAGGCACTGCGCTGCGCGTTCGCGTACTACCGGGCGCTGCCCGAAACCGCGGCGCAGATCGAGCGGGCCGTCGCCACCGCACGGCTGGCGGTTCCCACGATGGCCATCGGCTCACACCCGGTCCCGCTCGTTTTTCTTTACGCACTCCTGACGCCCGGCCCCGCATCCTGAGGGGGCCGTCCGGTGTCCTCATCCTTGCCGGATCATTGTCCGGATCTCGTCGGAGAATGGAGTGAGTGCTGATGGACGGCGCCGTCGTAGGGATCGTAGTGGTCGTCGTGCTGGCTCTGCTCGTGCTGCGCAGTGGTATACGGGTGGTCAACCAGATCGAGCGCGGGGTTGTGTTCCGGTTGGGCAAGGCGCTGCCGGCGTACCGCCACCCGGGGATCACCTTCCTCATTCCCTTCGCAGACCGGATGCGCAAGGTGAACGTGCAGGTGGTCACGATGCCGGTGCCCACGCAGGAGTGCATCACCAAGGACAACGTGTCCGTGAAGGTCGACGCCGTCGTCTACTTCCGGGTCACCGACCCGGTGCGCGCGGCGATCGAGGTGCAGGACTACGTCTTCGCCGTCGGGCAGGTCGCCCAGTCGTCCCTGCGGTCCATCATCGGCAAGAGCGATCTCGACGACCTGCTCACCGACCGCGAGCGGCTGCACCAGGGGCTCGCGCTGATGATCGACAGCCCGGCCGCGGAGTGGGGCATCCACATCGACCGCGTCGAGATCAAGGACGTACAGCTTCCGGAGTCGCTGAAGCGGTCCATGTCCCGGCAGGCGGAGGCCGAGCGCGAGCGGCGGGCCCGCGTCATCACCGCGGACGGCGAGTTCCAGGCCGCGCAGCAGCTCGCCAACGCCTCCCGGATCATGTCCGACTCGCCGGAGGCGATGCAGCTGCGGCTGCTGCAGACCGTCGTCGAGGTCGCCGCCGAGAAGAACTCCACGCTTGTGATGCCCTTCCCGGTCGAGTTGCTGCGCTACTTCGAACGCGCGACCAAGCGGCTCGACCAGGAGGTCGAGAAGAACGAGCGGGAGATGGAGGCACCCGAGGGACAGGCCGCGCTCAAGGCCGGGATCGAGCAGATCGCCGCCATCGCCGACAAGTTCGGGCCGACGGCGGAGCTCAGCGCCCCGCGGGAACCGGCGGCGCCGGAGCCTTCCGCTCCTGCCGACCAGCAGTAGCCAGCGTCAGCGTCACCGCGAGTGACGCGAACGCCATGAGTGTCATCGCGCCAGCGGGCGAGGTGAGTTGGGCCACCGAGCCCGCCAGCGTGGCGCTCACCCCCTGCATGGTCAGCATGCCGGCCGAGTGCAGCCCGAGGGCGTGGCCGCTGAGTTCGTCGGGGGTCAGTCTCATCAGCCGCTCCTGCTGGACCAGGCTCGCGCCGAAGCCGACGGAGGCGACGGTGGCGCAGCCGGCGGCGAGGACCAGCGGCGGGTGCAGGAAGAAGAGCAGGTAGGGCGTGGCCAGGAGCAGCAGCAGCGGGGTGGCCATGCGGGTACGGACGGCGGACGGGAGCAGCCGGCCGACGGTGACGTCACCGGCCAGCATGCCGAGGGCAGCGCAGGCGAACAGGGCGCCGGCCGCGTCGGGGGCGTACGACACGTACAGCGATTCGCAGCCGACGACCAGGCCGTTGGGCAGCCACAGGCCGAGATAGGTGAGGCGGCGCGGGCGGGACGACCACAGCAGCGCGTTGGTACGCCGGGTCGCCGCGACGGAGGGCCGGCCGGCGGAACGGGGCGGGCGCGCGGTCAGACCGAGGCGGACCACGACGGCGGACGCCAGATAGAGGGCCGCCGCGAGCAGCAGACAGGTGCGCGGGGAGACGGCGGCGAGCAGGGCGCCGCCGGTGGCGTAACCGGCGATCTGCACCAGCCCGCTCATCATGTTGAACAGCGAACGCCCGGGCAGATAGCCGTCCTTGGTGAGGATCTCGTTCAGCAGGCCCCAGCGGACCCCGCCACCGAGCGCGGCGACGAGGCCGAGCAGCAGAACGGCGGCGAGCAGCGCGCCGGGCGGGAGGCCGGGCAGTGCCATGCCGGCGGTGGCGACGGCGAAGGTGAGCGAGATCGCGGCGAGGGTGGTGCGTGGGGGCAGCCGGTCGGCGCCGGAGAGCAGGAAGGTCGCGCCGAGCACCTGGGCGAGCGAGGGGCCGAACATGCTCAGCGCGGAGAGGAGGGGGGAGCCGGTGGTGCGGTAGACGAGCGTGCCGAGCGCGAGCCCGCCGACGGTACCGCCGGCGTTGTGGGCGGCCGAGCCGAGGAAGAGGGGGGTGAACTCGGGTGTGCGGAAGAGGGATCGGTAGGTGGTGGGCATGGTCGGGAGTCTCGGGGGTGGTTGTAGCGGGCGTTATTGTTTCGCGCGGACGCGAAAGGTTCTAACGGGCACCAAGCCCCTCACGGAAGCGAGAGGCCCTAACCGCAGGGAATCCCCTCACGACAGCGAGAGGCTCTAACAACAGGGAGACCCCCTTGGGTTGGTGGCAGCTCAACGCGGACACGCTCGCCCGTAGCCGCTTCCTGCTCTCCCCCTTCGCCGAGACCTTCGCGAGCCTCAGGCTGCTGCACGACGGCACCGCCGCCCACCCCGGCGAGCGGCGCTGGCTGGACGAGCATCTGCCCGCCTACCGGGCGCGGCTCGCCGCCGACCCCGTCACCGCGCTGCTCGTCCGCTCCGGTCTCGGCCGCGTGTGGACGGCCGATTTCCTGACCCCCACCCCCCGGGACGGGGAGAGCGCCGAGGCCGGTATCGCGCGGGTACGGGCGGCCCGCCCCGACGACGCCCGCGCGCACCTCCGGCTCGCTCTCGCCGGTCCCCTCCCCGCCGCCCTGGACCGGGACGACCTGCCCGGCCGCGCCGCCGAGTTGCTGACGTACGTGTGGGAGGCGACCGCACGGCCGTACTGGGAGCGTCGGCGGCGGATTCTGGAGGCGGATGTGGTGGCTCGGACCGCGCAGGTCAGCCGGGGCGGCTGGGCCGAGGTGCTGGACTCCGTGCGGCCGGGGCGGACCCGCTGGCTCGGTGCCAACCGGCTCCAGGTCAATCTGCACGAGTATCCGCCCCGCGAGATCTCCGGCGCCGATCTCCTCCTCGTCCCCGTCACGCCCAGGACCGGCTGGGTCTCCTGGGAGGAGCCGGATCGTTACGCCCTGGTCTACCCCTGCGCCGGCGCGCTCTCCGACCCCACCGCGCAGACGGTCCCGGCGGCCCTCACCGCGCTGCTGGGCGGCGCGCGCGCCGGCGTGCTGGTGCAGCTCGACGCCCCGCTGAGCACGACCCATCTGACTGCGGTGACCGGGCAGGGGCTGGGTTCGGTCGGACGGCATCTGAGGGTTCTGCTCGACGCCGGGCTGGTGGAGCGCCGGCGGGCCGGGCGGTCGGTGCTGTACTCGCGGACGGCGGCGGGGGACGTGCTCGTGGAGGCCGGGAACCGTTCCGCCACGCGGCGGAGCTAGCATCCGCTTATGACGACTACTGAGAACAACGGGTCCGTGCTCGACATCGAGATCGGTGCTCTCCAGGGCGGTTCCGCCGGCCTGCCGGGCTACACCGGCAAGGCTGTGCTCATTGTCAACGTGGCTTCCAAGTGCGGTCTGACCCCGCAGTACAGCGGCCTGGAGCGACTCCAGGAGCGGTACGCGGCGCAGGGCTTCACCGTGCTCGGGGTGCCCTGCAACCAGTTCCTCGGCCAGGAGCCCGGCAGCGCCGAGGAGATCGCCGAGTTCTGCTCGGCGACGTACGGCGTGACCTTCCCGCTGACCGAGAAGGTCGAGGTCAACGGTGAGGACCGGCACCCGCTGTACGAGCGGCTGGTCGGGTTCGCCGACGGCGAGGGGCACAGCGGGGACATCCGCTGGAACTTCGAGAAGTTCCTGATCGGCCGGGACGGCCAGGTCGTCGGCCGGTTCTCGCCGCAGACCGAGCCGGAGTCGGCGGAGGTCGTGGCCGCGGTGGAGAAGGCCATCGGCTGACTCCGGCAGACAGGCAGGCCCGGCGGCGGTCATGGGAGACGGTGTCCCGTGACCGCCGTCGGCGTTCCCGCCGCTTGACCTTCCCCCTGGGGCAGGGGCGAGCGTTGGTCGCGCCGGGCCACAGGCGCTCGGTGACGGAGGATGTGGGCGTGAAGGACGAGGAACTGCCCGTCCGGTAGTCGACGCGATCGTCTAATCGACGCGATCGTCTGGTCGACGTGATCGTCGATGGCACAAGCCGAGCCCCCTCGGCAAGGACGGCGGGCTAGTCGAGAGGGCTCTTGGGGTGATGCTTGTGCAGTTGTCGTTGTCGGGAGCGCGAGCGGTGGGTCAGCGAATGCCCCCTTATGCCTTGACCGAAGCCACGAAGGCATTCCAGGCGCCGGTCGGAAACGCGAGGACCGGGCCCTCCTCAACCTTGGAGTCGCGTACGGCGAGTCCAGCGGTCGTCGGCGACTTCACCTCGACGCACGCCCCGTTCCCTGCGGAATAGGAGGACTTCGTCCACGTCTCCGTGGCGCCCTGAAGCAGTGCCATGTCCACTCCTGTAGCGAGTTGCTGTGGTGCTTGCTGTGGTGTTGCTGTAGAGCGATTCACGCCAACCCTCTTGACCGGCTGGCGTGATCGACGCTACTAGCCAACTCCCTCGCCCGGAGCACTCGTTCACTCGACCGGATGGCATATTCCAGGGGAGACTTCCGCTGGAGCGTTGCGCCGGTGTACGATCCGGCGCTCGCCCCTCCGGAAGGCCCATGGAGACCCCTGGAGACCCCCTGGAGGCCTCCCGGAAGCTCCCAGGAGGGCTCAGCGGGCGTACTCCTTGGCCGCGTCGGCGATGAACTGCCGGGATGCCTCGACGTTCAGCGACTGGGCCCGCAGGTGCTCGTACATCACGGCGTACTTCTGCACGTCGTGGGCCTTCTCCAGGTACAGGTCGCTGGTCACGCCCTCCAGGTAGACGACGCTGGAGTCGGCCGCGTCGGCGAACTCCAGGATCGCGTACTGGCCGTTGAGCCCGGGATGCGCGCCCACCTCGAAGGGCAGCACCTGGACGGTGATGTGCGGCTGCTGGGACATCTCGATCAGGTACTCCAGCTGCTCGCGCATCACGAGCCTGTTGCCGACGAGCCGGCGCAGCGCGGCCTCGTCGAGTACCACCCACAGGCGAAGGGGGTTGTGTTCGGCGGTGATACGTTCCTGTCGCCGCATCCGCACCTGGACCCGCTTCTCGATGTCGGCGGCGGAGGTCTCCGGCAACGCGCCCTGCACCAGGGCCTCCGCGTACGCCCGGGTCTGCAGGAGACCGGTGACCAGCTGGGGTTCGTAGACCCTCAGCGACTCGGCGTCCGTCTCCAGGCCGATGTAGACGCTGTACGGAATGTCCCCGAACGCATGCCACCATCCTTGCTGCCGCGAATCCCTGGCCATCTCCATAAGGGACTCGACGACCCGCTGGTCCTCGACCTCGTAGACCCCGCACAGGTCGCGGACATCGCGCTGGCTGATGCTCCGGCGCCCGTTCTCCAGCCGGCTGATCTTCGACTGGGAGACGAGCAGCCGCTCGGCCACCTCCTCCGCCGTCATGCCCTTGAGCTCGCGGAGCCTGCGCAGCTCCTGGCCCAGCCGGCGCCGCCTGACGGTGGGATTGACATTGGACGCCACGGGACGTGCACCTCCGGCTGTCTGCCTGTAACTACCACTTTGTGTATCTGCTGTTGAGCAGACTGCCACCAAGGTGCTTCCTACCGCTGAGAAACGGTGGATATGCGGCGCGTACGCGTCGGTTCGGGCACGCTCCGGATTCCCCAGCCGGATTCCCCGGACTCCGGACGAGGACGGTGGGACGAGGAAAGCCGAGCGGGGCGGCGGGGCGCGTACTGCGTGCGCCTCACCGCCCCGCTCGGACCAGCGGCTCCCGAACCGGGTCTCAGGGGTGCTGTGTTGCCGGCTGTCGCTGCCGTGGCACTGCGGCTCAGTGCACCACGGCTCGCGCCATCGCGCCCGCACCTCGGTGCGGCTGCATCGGAACACCGCGGGCGGGTTCCGGCGCACCGGACCTGGCAACTGGTCCGGTCTGCCGCCCGGCCGGGGCGGCCGGGCTACGGCGTGGCTGGGCGCCCGCGCCGTTCTGCACGTCCATGACGGCGTGGGCCACGAGCCCGCCCATCGGGTCGTGCCGGATCAGGTCCCGCAGCCGGGAACGCGAGGAGCGTCCCTCGTTCCCCGGATACAGGTGCTTGCCGAGACCGACCGCGTGGGCCAGGGCGGCGAGCGCCGCGGTCCGCGGGTCCGGCGGTACGCCGGTGCGGATCGCCGAATCCAGCCGGCCACGGATGTCCCGGCAGATCTCGTTGTCAGTCGCCTGATAACGAGTCGTCGGCAGCACCCCGCACATCTGGCCCGCCACGGCATGCACCATGCCGCACCGCTCCAGATGCGAGAGATACGTCTGGCGAAGTCCCAGACGTGGCCCGCCGATCCAGTTCACAGCCCGCACGGGAGCGCCACGCCTTCGCAGCAACTCCAACGCGCAGTCCAAAGTCGGATCTCCAGTCGGCCGTGGCTGCACCACGGCGATACGATCCCCGTCTGGGGCTATCCGTCCGGCCAGCGCCAGCTCCACTAGCTGTGCTCCGGCCAGACCGAGGTCGAGCGACTGCGGCTGTGCAGTGGTACCCGTGGTCGGGTCCAGTGCCAGCAGCAGAAGCTCCTCCGGAAGTGTTCTGCGGCTCCTGCCCATCCATGCCTCCCCGCGTGGATGAATGACAGGGTGACCCCTCTCACATTGGTCTGTCGAGAGTGCGTGACCGGTTTGTAAGGGAACCGAAGGTATGTCGTTCTCGTCTACCGCAGGGGCTAAGCCCGCACACAGGACACTGGTACATGGTTCGGACAGCGCACGGCAACGTGCGGAGCGTGGAGGAGGCATCGGTGGCGGGCGAGTCCCCCGACAGGTCGAAGCAGCGCGAGTCGTCGGCAGAACCGACGTCGGGGAGCGGGGGAACGGTTCCCGAACCACGCGATCCGCGACTGACGGTGGCCGCCGAGGAGGGGAACGAGAACGAGACGGCCGGCGGCGTGGACACCGCGACCCGGATCTTCTCGGTACGGGACCTGAAGACGGCCGACGAGGACGACACGAAGCTCCGCCAGGCGGTGGCGGCGTGGGTGCGCACGGGGCCACCGGCCGAGGGAGCCGAGGGTGCCGAGGACCCCGGGAAGGACGCGGAGGCGTCGGAGCGGCCCGTGGCGGCCGCCACGGAGGCCGAGGAGGGCCCTGAGGGCGCCGAGGAAGGGCAGAAGGCCCCGGAGGCGCCGGAGGACACCGACAAGCCCGTTACGGCGCCTCAGGCAACGACCGAGGCGAAGCCGCAGCACCAGGCCGAGCCGCAGGACCAGGCCGAGCCCGAGCACACCGAGCCGGAGCACACCGAGCCGGAGGACGCCCCGAAGTCCGCCGCCGAGCCCAAGGACGCCCCGAAGGCAACTCCCGAGCCCAAGGACGCCGCACCCGAAGGCAAGCCCAAGGCCGCCGCCGAGCCCAAGGACGCCGCACCCGAGGACGCCCCGAAGGCAACTCCCGAGCCCAAGGACGCCGAGCCCAAGGACGCCCCGAAGGCAACTCCCGAGCCCGAGGACGCCGCACCCGAAGGCAAGCCCAAAGCCGCCGCCGAGCCCGAGGACGCCACCTCCGAAGGCAAGCCCAAAGCCGCCGCCGAGCCCGAGGACGCCACCCCCGACGACGAACCCGCGGCCGCCGACGGCGAGGACGCCCCGCAGGGGCCACCCGCAGCCGACGACGAGACCCGCACGGGTGGTGCGGGTGGGAACGCCAAGACCGCAACCGACGACGAACCCGCACCCGCCGACGGCGAAGGCACCCCGCAGGGGCCACCCGCAGCCGACGACGAGACCCGCACGGGTGGTGCGGGTGGGAACACCACGGCCTTCGAAGGCGAAGCCGAGGCCGCCGTCGACCAGCCCACGACCACGCTCAAGGCACCCCGCGCACCGCAGGTGGACCAGCCCACCACCATGCTCAAGCTGGGCTCCGAGCCCGAGTCCAAGTCCAAGCCCAGGACTCCCGAGTCCGACGACCCCGAGCGCACCAGCAAGTTCGTCGCCCTCAAGTCGGACCTCAAGCCCACCCCCAAACCCGCACCCAAACCCGCACCCAAAACCGCATCCACCCCCCAGCCGGACGCGAAGCCCGGGACGGCCTCCACCACGCGCACCACCGCCATCCCCCAGATCGGCCCCGAGCGCACCACCCAGCAGCCGCTCCCCCCGAAGCCCCCGCTGGACCTGCTCGCCGAGTTGACCAACACTCCCCCGCCGCCGGAGACCCCGGTCAGGACCATCGTCCGGCGGGTCAAGATCTGGACGCCCCTGGTCATCGTCCTCCTGATCATCTTTGCGGTCGTACAGACTGTCCGCCCGCTCCCGCAGCCCACCCTCGACCTCACCGCGAAGGACGCGTACACCTTCCAGGGCAGCAAGGCGGCCATCCCCTGGCCGGCCGACGGTCAGGCCGCCCTGGACGTCCAGGGCATCGGCTCGTTCGGTTCGTCCGGCGACCAGAAGCCCGTGCCGATCGCGAGCGTCGCCAAGGTGATGACCGCGTACATCGTCCTGCGCGACCACCCGCTGAAGAGCGGCGCCGCCGGCCCCAAGATCAGTGTCGACCAGGCGGCCCAGGACCAGGCGAACGCCGGTCAGGAGTCCACCGTCGACGTGACGGCCGGAGATTCGATCACCCAGCGCGAGGCCCTGGAGGGCATCCTCATCGCCTCCGCCAACAACGTGGCACGGCTGCTGGCCCGCTGGGACGCCGGCTCCGAGAAGTCGTTCGTGGCGAAGATGAACGCCACCGCGAAGAAGCTCGGCATGACCAACACGACGTACACCGACCCCTCCGGCCTCACCAACTCCACCGTCTCCACGGCCGTGGACCAGGTGAAGCTGGCGAAGGCGGCGATGGCGCAGGAGCCCGCGTTCCGCGAGGTCGCCGCGATGATGTCGTACGACGACTACAAGGGTGCCAACCACTCCAACTGGAACCAGCTGGTCGGCCACAACAACGTCGTCGGCATCAAGACCGGCACCACCACCTCCGCCCTCGGCAACCTGGTGTTCGCCGCGAAGAAGACGGTCGGCGCCGAGACCCGCACCATCATCGGCGCGGTCATCCGGCAGCCCGCCGGCGGCACCGACAACACCATCCTCAGCGCCGCGCTCACCGGCGGCGACAAGCTGATCCGGGCCGCACAGGGCGCGCTGGAGTCGGCGACGATCTACAAGAAGGGCGATGTCGTCGGCTATGTCGACGACGGTCTCGGCGGCCGTACCCCGGTCGTGGCGACCAAGGACGTGGCCGCGGTCGGCTGGTCGGGCCTGAAGGTGAAGCTGTCGTTCGAGGCCGCCGACGTGCCGCACACCGCGAAGGCCGGCACCAAGGTCGGCACCCTCACCGTGGGTGACGGCTCCGGCTCCGCGGTCCAGGTTCCGGTCGCCCTCCAGAAGGATCTGGCCGAGCCCGGGTTCTCGAGCAAGCTGACCCGCCTCGGCTGACACAAGACACGCATTCCGCCCCCGCACCCCGCCGATGGCGGCCCACCCCAGGGCCCCGCGGCGGGGTGCGTGCTAGCGTCACGAATCGGGGCAGGTCGCCGGTCGTCGGGACACGGCCGCGAACTGGACGAGAAGCGGCCGGTAACACCGGGGAACGCGGCCGAGAACAGAAGACGGGACACGGGGAGTGCCTTCAGGTGGCCACAGCGGAGCCGACACGCGCCGACGACGCCGATCCGGGCCCGGTGCCCGGCTCGCGAATAGCCCTGCCCGAGACCGGCCCGCACGGCGCGCCCAGTACGCAGCGTGCAGAAACCACGCAGAGTACGCAGAGCGCGCAGGGGCTGCCGACTACGCGGCGTAGTAGCAGGATCCGCCGTCTCCTGGACCTGAACGAACCCCTGCGCGGGTGGCCGTCGCGCCACCCGGTGCTGTCGGTCACGGCCCTCGCCGGCATCCTGCACATCATCTGGCTGTTCACGTTCGCGAACAGTGGTGGGGATCTCGCGGCGCAGGACGCCTGGGCCGAGTTCGTCGGCCGGCACCCCGACTCGGCGTACAACCTCGCCTGGTACGGCGGTATGCACCCGGTGTCGTACAGCGTGGTGTCGCCGTACCTGATGTCGCTGCTCGGCGTCCGTACGACGATGATGATCGCCGGCACGGTCTCGGCCGGGCTGCTGGCTCTGCTCCTCATCCGCAGCCG
The DNA here is from genome assembly GCF_040629895.1 of Streptomyces sp. NPDC005866. Classification (NCBI taxonomy): domain Bacteria; kingdom Bacillati; phylum Actinomycetota; class Actinomycetes; order Kitasatosporales; family Streptomycetaceae; genus Streptomyces; species Streptomyces sp. NPDC005866. Next base: position 184,656 of record NZ_JBEXWP010000004.1, on the reverse strand, counting down.
CGCGGTGCGCAACCCGCTGTGGGCCGCGCTCGCCGGGGTGTTCGCGCTGATCTGCAACGCCCTGTCCGGCCGGGTCACCTTCGGGCTCGGCACGATGTTCGCGCTGGCCGCGGTGGGGGCGGTGTTCTGCTGGCCGTACCGCTGGCGCCACAAACGCTGGGCGAAGGCGCTGGTCGCGGCCCCGCTGGCGGCGCTCGCCACCATGTCGTCCCCGGTCGCCGGTCTCTTCGTCGGCCTGGTCGCGGTCGCCCTGTTCCTGCAGAAGCGGCGCCCCGGCGCCTGGGCGCTCGGCCTGGCACCCGCGGCCGTGGTCGCCGTCTCGGCCTGGCTGTTCCCGTTCGCCGGCACCCAGCCGATGACCATCCCCTCGGCGCTCCTGCCCCTGCTGTACGGCCTGCTCTGCCTCTTCCTCGTCCCCAAGGAGTGGAAGACGGTCCGGCTGACGGCGGCCGTGTACAGCCTCGGGGTCGTACTGGTGTGGGTGGTCAGTTCGCAGATCGGCTCGAACATCGCGCGGCTGCCGATGCTGTTCGCGGGCGCCACGCTGATCGCGGCGCTCCCGTACACCGGGCCGCGCTCGCGCAAGTTCTACGTCACCGTCCTCGCGTTCCTCGGCTTCGTCGGCTGGATCGGCTTCAAGTCGGTCGACGACATCGTCCACACGACTCCGGCGGCGTCCTGGGCCCGCGAACTCGCCCCGCTCGTCCACCAGCTCCAGCAGGTCGGCGCCGAGAAGGGCCGTGTCGAGGTGGTCCCGGCCCGCTCGCACCGGGAGGCGTCCGCGCTCGCGCCGTACGTCAACCTGGCCCGCGGCTGGAACCGCCAGGCCGACATGGAGCGCAACCCGCTCTTCTACGACGACACCCTCAACTCCGCGAACTACCACGAGTGGCTGCAGCGCTGGGCCGTCCACTTCGTGGTGCTGCCGAAGGACGAGCCCGACGGCGACGGCGGCGAACGCGAGCGGGCGCTGGTCCAGCGCGGGATGCCGTACCTGAAGCAGGTCTGGGGCGACGCCAACTGGCAGTTGTTCCGGGTGACCGACGCGGCGCCGCTCGCCGAGCCGAACGCGGTGGTGGACAGCGCCGAGCAGGGCGAGCTGACCATCGAGGTCCGCAAGGCCGGCCGGATCCTGATCCGGATCCCGTACTCGCCGTGGCTGAGCATCGTCGGCGCGGACGGCAAGAGCCTGAAGCCGCCGCAGGAGACCCAGGCGTCCAAGCACCGGGCCGACGGGCAGCCGAAGACGTACGCCAACGTCAACGGCTGCCTGATGGAGACGCCGGAGGACGCGAACAGCGACAGGTGGACGATGCTGCTCGCGCCGAAGGCGGGGACCTACCGGCTGGCGGCTCCTTACCAGCTGCCGCGGGGCACACCGTGTCCCGACGAACTCAAAAAGCCTTAGCCTTCCCATCCGGCTCGGCCGGTCGAGAGGCGGAGCTGCTACCTGGCTTCCCTGAGCTCCGCCACATACCGGTCCGTGCAACACCGTGGCGCGGGGAGCGGGCAAGGACCGCGCTCCGGGTCCTGCGGGCGCACCTGACCTTGGGGCACGGCCGGAAGGGCTCCACCTGATGCCTGAACCTGGGCAGTCCTCACCGGCATTCGGGCACCGCTGTGTTGTCTCCTTGCCGTACCACTCAGTACCCGCCGGCCCGGCGCTTTAGGAGTGGCCCACCACTGAGACCGGCGCGGCCGCCGGCATCGACTCCACCGCCCTGGCCCGACGGCCCGCCGGGAGGCGGAGGCAATGGCGGCCGGCGTGCCGGCGATCGCGGCCCGGCTCGCCGAAGACGCCCCCGACACCTTCCCACCCGCCGAGCGGGTGTGAGCGGACTGGTTGTACGGAGAGCACTCGGCTGGCCACCGCCGCCAGGTGCTGGATGAATTGGCCTCGGGTTTCCTCGGAAAAAGCCGTCAGATGCCCGCTGCTTCACGGGTGTTGAGCTCCGTTCGAGTTCTCGGGGAAGGCGTCGATACCGCCGAATGCGACGCGGTGCTCTTCGCCGACGCGCGCGGCAGCATGATCGATATCGTACAGATGGTCGGGCGAGCGCTACGTATGCAGCCAGGTTCCGGAAAACTCGCCACGCTGATCGTGCCGCTGTTCCTGGAGCCGGACGAGGACGCGAATCAATTGCTCACCTCGGACGCCTACGGCACCCTTGCAAAGGTCCTCGGAGCCCTGCGTGCACACGACACGGACACGATTGAAGCCCTCGCCAACCCAAGCCTCCGCGACGCTCGCTTGCAAGTTGAACGGGATGGCGACGATGGGCAGTTGTCCGGCGTCGTCGAGGGTCAGAGGCAAGGCGAGGAGGACTCCGCGCGGGTGAGCGAGCGAGCGGCCGGGGTGCTGCGGTTCATGGAAGAACGCGGCTCACCTTCGCTCGCACGGAGAGGACGCCATGCCCAGTATCACGACGGGCTCTCTGTCCTCTCCGCCCGGGACCGACTTCTGGCGGCCAACGGAGACGGCAAAGCGACAGGGATGACATTCTGCAGGTCGCTCTGCCCCGTCGTCACCTGCGGCCCGTGGCGTCCCCCCGGCCGGACGGCAAGTCAGGGAGAACGACGCCGTCATCCGTCCAACGCGGGGTCGGTCGTCTGGCTTTCGAGAATCTGCCGGTCAGCCCGGAGAACGGCTCGATCCACTTCGGATCATCCGCTGAGATCACCTCACCCATGACCGAGCAACGCACCAAGCATCACACCAGTTACGCGACAGCCTTTAGGCGGGGCGGGCGTGACTGGCGTGGGATCGGATGAGGTCCGGGTCGGAGGGCGGCTGAACGGCGGGCTTCTGTGATTTGATCACGCCCGGATCGATATGGATGACGTGGGCGTAACCGTCCGCGTCGAATTTCTGGTACGTGCGTCGGTAGTGCGCTTTGTTGTGGGCGTCGACGGTCGAATCCGCGTCGCCCTTCACCTCTTGCGCCACGAGACCCGTGTGCAGCTTGTCCGAGTAGTCCGAGTTGAAGATGACCACCACGTCGCCGGGCTGAGCCTTGGCGGGATCGTTACCGACGTCCGCGCCGAGATCGTAGTCCATAATGAAGTCGTACAGGCTTCGGTAGCCGATGACGTCCGAGATCAGCAGGAGATCGTATTCCTTACCGTTCGGTGCCTTGTAGTGGTAATAGGAGTCCTGAGGATCACCCGGCTTCAGTCCGGGGACGAGGCCGCCCGCGGCAAAAGCGCGAGCGACGAACTCGGCGCACTCGAAATAGGGTTGAGCCTGGCCGTCCTTCGCCCGGGGGGTGCTGTCGTCCCATGTGGTCCAGTTCCAGTGGGCGTCCGCGTACTGGACGGCCGTCTCGCGCCATTTGTCGGAAGCCCGGGCGGGTTTCTGTGTTTTCTGGTGCCCGACTGGAACCGCTTGCACGGGACCGACACTCATCCCCAGAAGTGCAACTCCCAGGGTGACGGCGGGAAAAGTGCGAAGAGATTTTCCCAGGAATGACATGGCGGTCACCTCTCGGCAGTTCCAGGTATGGGCGCGCGGTTGTGCACTCGCGCGGCGACACGCTACCGCGCCTCAGGACGATACTGTCCGCGGAGCAACCTTTTACCAGGGGTCTGGATCGAAAACTCACTCGGTAGGCCGAAGGAAATCCCCTCCGCGCACTCTCAATTCCGCAAGGCTGCTGTAAACGGGATCTCGGCCGATGCGGCTCCGCTCAGCGATCCCTAACGTCGCCGTTTCGGTTGGGGTGATGAGGCGTCTCTGATCGTCAACTGTCGGGTGGGCGAGTGTTTTCACTGCTTGGTCATGGCGGAGTCCCAGCGTGGTGGCCGGGTTCTCCAAGGTCTTTCGGGTCGTGGGCGGGCAGGGGTTTGCCGGTCAGCCAGTGGGACGGGGCAGTGCGGTGAGGCGGTGGAAAGCCGTGGCGAGTTCTTCGGCACGGCAGCCGCGAGTCCACCGTCCGGCAGCGGGACGCGCATCCAGGCCGGCAGGTCGATCGCTGCGAGGCTGAGTTCGAGCCAGGCTGCGTTGACGTTGAAGTCCCGGAGGCGGCCGAAGCCGGTGGTCCTGCCGCACCGGATGTGGTCCTCGACGCATGCATGGCCGCGGTGACGGTCCTCCAGGAACTGTGCGGAGCCGCCATCGGGGTAAGGGGTGCCGGTGAGGAACACCTGATGCCGCAGGCCCTCGTCCTGGTCGAACATGGGCAGCTTGGCTCCGGGATGCGGCCGGTGAGGTCAAAGCTGGCGCGATCCGGTCGACAGCTCCGTCGACCACGCCGGAGTTCAGCTTGAGGCCAACCACCGCGGCGTGAGGGTGAGAAGGTCCGTGGAACGACCTGCCCACCCGATTCGACCCCGATTCGACCCCGTGAGCGCACAGAGCAGTCCAACGCTCTGGCCAGGGTCAAGGGTGGTGTGGCGGACAGACCGCTTATGACGAGCGGTTGTACGCGTACTCGTGGCCGGGGTGCGGCTCGACCATGGTGATGAGGGCGTGGCCAGGGCGGACGCCGTACGGGCCGACGGCGGCCAGCTCGGCGTACACATCGCTACGCGTGTCCTCACTCATGCACCCTCCCTTCCTTCCGTCTGCGCTCGCCCATACCCCGACGCTCCGTCAGATAGAGCGCCAGAGCCGGGAGGTCATCGATGTCTCTGCTCATGGGCAAGACGGTCGTCGTCTCCGGGGTCGGTGCCGGGCTCGGCCACCAGGTCGCGGCGGACTTCGTACGGGACGGCGGGAACGCCGTGCTCGGCGCGCGGACCGAGGCGAACCTCGCCAAGCGCGCGGCCGGGATCGATCCGGAGGGCGGCCGGACCGCGTACCGCCCCCTCGACATCACCGACGAGGGCCAGGGCGAGGCGCTGGCGGCGTCGGCCCGGGAGCGTTTCGGGGGCATCGACGCGGTGGTGCACGTGGCCGCCTGGGACTCGTACTTGGGCGGGGTTGGAGGACGCTGACTTCACGACCTGGGCCTCGGTGGTCGACGTGAACCTGCTGGGGACGCTGCGGATGACCCGGGCGTGCCTGCCGGCACTGAAGGAGGCGGGCGGCGGATCTGTGGTCTTCGTCGGGACGCAGTCGGCCGTCGCCGCGCCCTCGCAGGTGAAGCAGGCCGCGTATGCCGCCTCGAAGGGGGCGCTGACCAGCGCGACGTACTCGCTGGCGCGGGAGCTGGGGCCGTACCGGATCCGGGTCAACACGGTGCTGCCGGGCTGGATGCGGGGGCCGCCGGTGCAGGCGTACGTCCAGTTCACGGCGCACACGGAGGGGGTGCCGGAGGACGAGGTGCTGGGGCGGCTGACCGGGCGGACGGCGCTGCCGGACCTGGCGACGGACGGGGATGTGGCGGACGCGGCGGTGTTCCTGGCGTCGGACCTAGCGCGGGCCATCACGGGACAGTCGCTGCTGGTCAACGCGGGGGAGCTGATGCGCTGAGGCAATGATTCCGGCCGCCGGGGCGCTCCAGATCGTTCATACACATGAATCAAGGTCAGAAAGCAGAACGATTTTACTGCCCCTTGACCTTACGCCCGCTTGTCGTGCCCGTGTGACCGAACCCACGATGAGCGGGCACTTCGCGGCCTTCCTCGTCCTGGCTCCGCTTATGCGAAGTGCCAGCCAGCTGAGCGGAGTTCAGTAGGCGGACCCTGGAAGGGGGGCGTATGAACGGGCTCGACTGGGCCGTGCTCATCGGCTACTTCGGCGTGATGGTCGCGATCGGCGTCTGGTCGCACAAACGTGTGGACAACGTCAGCGACTTCTTCACGGCCGGCGGAAAGATGCCCTGGTGGCTCTCCGGCATCTCGCACCACATGTCGGGCTACAGCGCGGTGATGTTCACCGGGTACGCGGGCATCGCCTACACCTACGGCGTGACGTCGTTCATCACCTGGTCCTTCCCGATCGCGCTCGGCATCGCGATCGGCTCGAAACTCTTCGCACCGCGTATCAACCGCCTGCGCTCCCGCCTCCATGTGGCGTCCCCCCTCGAATACCTGAAGAACCGCTACAACCTGTCCACCCAGCAGGCGCTGGCCTGGTCCGGCATGCTGCTGAAGATCGTGGACGTGGCCGCCAAGTGGGCCGCGATCGCGACCCTGCTGTCGGTGTTCACGGGTGTGTCCCTCAACCAGGGCATCTTCATCACCGGCGCGATCACCGCGGTCTACTGCACCATCGGCGGCCTGTGGGCGGACGCGCTGACCGAACTGGGCCAGTTCATCATCCAGTTGCTGGCCGGCGTCTCGATGTTCGTCGCCGTCGTCCTGAAGCTGAATGACAAGGGCATCGGCTTCTTCGACGCCTGGGACCAGCCGGCCCTGCACGGCCACGGCAAGCCGCTGGTGGGCCCCTACGGCACGGTCTTCCTTCTCGCCTTCCTCTTCATCAAGCTCTTCGAGTACAACGGCGGCATGCTCAACCAGGCCCAGCGCTACATGGCGACGGCCGGACCGAAGGAGGCCGAGCGCAGCGCCCGCCTCTCCGCGGCGCTCTGGCTGATCTGGCCGGTGGTCCTCTTCTTCCCCATGTGGATGTCGCCCCTCCTCGTCCACGCACAGAAGCCGGACGGCTCCGACTCCTACGGCCTGATGACCGAACAGCTCCTGCCGCACGGTCTGCTGGGCCTGGTCGTCGTCGGCTTCTTCTCCCACACGATGGCCATGTGCTCCTCCGACGCCAACGCGATCGCCGCCGTCTTCACCCGGGACGTGGCGCCGGTGCTGTCGTCGAAGGCGCGGGCGTGGAGCGAGCGCTCGGGCCTGATCGCGGCCCGCGTGACGACGGTGGTCTTCCTCGGCCTGTCCATGGCGGTGGCCACCCAGGTCAACTCCCCCACCTTCAAGGACATCATCACCGTGGTCATCAAGTGGGTGGCCGGTCTGATGGGACCGATCGCGATCCCGATGATGCTGGGTCTGCTCCGCACGTTCCGCCGCTCCGGCCCGACGGCCGCGCTCACCAGTTGGGCGGCGGGCCTGCTGGCCTTCTGGCTGGTCAACTACCCGATCAACTGGAGCGTCGACGGCGGCGTGCCGTTGCAGTACCAGGTGTCGGTCCCCCTGGCCGTGTCGCTGGTCCTCTACATCCTCATCGGCTATCTGAAGCCGGAGGACACCCCGGAGCGCCTCGCGATCATCGAGACCGTCAACACGGACGGGGACGGGGCGGCGTCGATCCCCGTACCGGCGCAGGCCCCGGCAGGCGGGGGCGAGGTCGTGCGGGACTGACTGTCTACGAACGGCTCAGGCGCCCCGCGGATAGCGGGCCAGCCATCCGGGGGCCGCGCCCGCCGGGCTGTGCAGGGCCGGCCCCTGGGTCATCTCCATCGCGAAGTCGTCGGCCAGCTCCAGGATCGTAGGACGGCCCTCCAGTTCGGCCACCCAGGCCGGCGGGAGGGCCGTCTCGCCGTGCAGGGCACCGAGGAGGCCGCCGGTGAGCGCGCCGGCGACGGCGGAGGGGCCGGCATGGTTGACGGCCAGGCAGAGCCCGTGCCGTACGTCCTCGCCGACGAGGGCGCAGTAGACGGCGGCGGCGAGCATCCCGTCGGCGGCGCCGTCCCCGGTCAGCTCCTCCACGCGGGCCGGGGACGGCATCCCCTGCCGTACGGCGCCGAGCGCGTGCTGGAGCGCGTCGGAGACGGGCTGATGCCCGGGCCGGGCGGCGAGCAGTGCCAGTGTCTTCTGCACGGCGGCGTCGAGACTGTCGCCCCGGGCCAGCCCGTGCACGATCACGGCGTACGCGCCGGCGGACAGGCAAGCCGTCGGATGCCCGTGAGTCTGGGCCGCGCACTCCACTGCGAGTTGTACGACAAGTTGCGGCTCCCACCCCACCAGCAGCCCGAACGGCGCGGAACGGGCGACGGCCTCGGGCCCCACGTCACCCGGGTTCTTGGGCGACTCCAACGTCCCCATGTTCTCGTCCCCGAAGCCGACCAGCAGCGCCCGCGTGGGATCTCGCCGCGCGTACAACCACTCCTCCCTCGCCAGCCACCCGTCGTCCTTCCGCCGCTCGTCGGGCCCCCAGTCCCGCTGGGTGGCCGCCCACCGCCGATAGGCGCGATGCAGGTCGGTCGGCGGATGCCAGGCGCCGGTATCCCTTCTCACCTGGGCTCTTATCAATCCGTCCACGGTGAAGAGGTTGAGCTGGGTGTGATGGGTCACGGCCCCGCGCCGCCCATGCCCGAACCCGAGGTCGACCACCCCCTCCGGCCCGTACGACGTCCGGATCTCCTCAAGGGTCAGCCCGTCCACGGGCCCGCCGAGGGCATCCCCGACGGCCGCGCCCAGCAATGTGCCCCGCACCCGGCTCCGGAAGTCCTGCTGCTCGGCCCGACCCCAGACGGCACCCGGTGTCACACCCACCATGACCTCCTCCCGGGCACCGTCCGTACGTGCGACAGCACAGCACTGTAATCGACCGGGAATGATCCGTTCAGGGCGCAGTTAGGTATGCGAAGTGGGGGTTGTGTGCTCCAAGTGGCCTGTTTTCGGCCAGGCCGGGGGTGTGGGCGGGGTCGTTCAGACGGCGCGGTGGTGGTCAGCCGTACCAGGTGACGTTGCACACGTACACGCCTCCGCCTCGGCCGCCTCCCGGATCGCGCGGATCTCGGCGATGGCGGCCGTCGGATCCTGTTCCACCGCGTCCACGATCCGCCCCAGAGCACGCAGGCGTGCAGCGCGGTCCGGATGGCGTTGGATCGCCGCGAACACGGCCCACGAGTGCACGAAGGCGCGCAACGGGGCGAGGCTCTGGGTCTGCTGCGCGTTCGTCGCCGCCTCGAAGAGGTGCTGGGTGAGGGCCGGGATCCGGCTCGGGGCGATCCGCGCCACCTCCGCCCGCAACGCGTCCGGCGTCAGCTCGGGCATGGGAATCAGCGGTCCTGAACGTTCGGCCGTCATGTTTTGGGCAGGAAGCCGTGATCCCTCAATTCCTGGAGGGCGGCGGCGATCTCGAACTCGCTGTCTCCGAGCTGCGCTGCCAGCGCCCGGACGCTCTTAGCAGCCCCCTCGGGCAGCGTCCGGAGGTGGATGCCGACGCCCATCGGCATGAGGGACAGCCCCGGGCACCGGGCAAGGTCCTCGTGGCCCGCAAAGATGCGTGCCTTGTCCGTGGGCCTGAACGTGTGGGTCATCGGGAAGTGTCCCTTTCCTGAAGTGGGCTTGCTGGTCAAGCGGCTCTCTCGGCCCGTGCCCGGCAGTCGCGGCAGCGGCCGGGACGGGCCGGCCGGAACGCCCGCTCGCAGCCCTCGCACGTCTGGGACGGATCCGGGCGGGCCGGCGCGGACGTGTCCCGAGGGACCGGAACCGGGACCGGAAGGTGGGTGGCAGCTGGCTGGCGAGGCGACGGGCCAGGAAGGCGGCCGGGTGCTTGATCGGATCCTGGGGCAGGTCGGTCGTGAGAGCGCGTACGACGGCTGTGGGCGGCACGCCACGCTCCAGCCACTGATGCCCACGGACTGTGAGGACCACGCCGGCATGGGCGGCTCGCTTCAGCTGCTGAAACTCCGAGACGGCAAGACCCTGGGGCACTTGGAGGTCCAGTTCATCAGTCGGCTGATCAGCGATCCAAGTGAGGCCCAGACCCTGGAAAAGCACTATGGAATGATCCGGGCCCAGGCGCTCATGCCCCAAGAATCGCTGGCCTTCATCGAGAAAGGACTGGAGTGGGAGACATGACCGCCCTCAAGTGGTTCAACAGCAGCTACAGCGGCAACGAAGGCCCCGAGTGCGTCGAGGTCGCCATAGCCCCCGCCGACACCACCGTCCACGTCCGCGACTCCAAGGACCAGGACGGCGTCCGGCTCGCGTTCACGAGCCGTGCATGGTCGGCGTTCGTCGGGGTCGTCCCGTCAGGCCAGTCCTAGTCCTGCGCCTCGGCTCGGCGTAGGTCGTCAGGTGTGCCTGGCAGGTCGCCGAGCCCGCGTCGTACCCGGGTCCGGGTCGCCAGGGCCCAGGAGTAGGCGGGAGCCAGCTCGATGGCTCGGTCGAGGTCGCTCAGGGCTTTTTCGTCGCGGCCCAGTTCGTGGAGGGCCGCGCCACGGCCGGCAAGGGCCGAGGGGTAGTCGGGCAAGAGGGTGATGGCTCGGGTGAGTTCGGTGACCGCGTCCTCGTACCGGGCCGCCCGCCGGTAGGCGTCGCCGCGTTCGGAGGCCAGCCAGGGCGAGTCGGGTGCACGCCGAACCGCCTCGTCCAGGTCAGCGAAAACCTCGTCCCACTTCTCCTTGGCAAGGTGCACGCGCGCCCTGCGTGCCCGCGCCCACAGGTGGCCCTCGTCGAGGCTCAGCGCGCGGTCGAAGTCGCTGAGGGCGGCGTCGTAATGCTCCTGCGTGTACTGGCACACTCCCCGGCAGGCGAGCGTGTCAGCGTCGGTCGGGTCCAGGGTGAGGGCCCGGTCGAACTCGGCCAGCGCCTCTGTGTTCCGGCCCGCCTGCCGGTGGGTCTCGCCCCGGGCTGCGATGAACAGCGCGGTGTCGGGCATCAGTTCCTCCGCACGATCCAGAGCTGCGACAGCCCCGGTGAAGTCACCCAACGCCCGGCAGACGATGCCGCGTTCGTAGTGGGCCATCGGCCGCCCCGGATCCAGTTCGATCGCTCGGTCGTACTCGGCCAGGGAGCGGCCGAAGTCGCCGGCGTTCCGCAGTTCCCGGCCCCGGACGACGTGTGCCAGCGCCCGACCGGCACGGTCCAGTTCGGGCCCGGCGAGGAGCAGGTCCATGGCCCTGGTCACTCCGCCGGCCAGGGCCTCGTTCAGGCGACGGCCCCAGTCCCGCACGATCGGGGCGTCGGCGGTGACGCCCGCTTCCACCAGCGTCATCGTCCAGCGACGGCCGGCCGCAGGATCCGCGACGCAGGCGAGCAGGAAAGTGTTCAGTGCCGCGGCAAGCGACGTATGCGGCCGCGCGCACAGCCGGTGATACGTCTCCTCCAGCAGCAGTTCGCGCCATGGCTCGTGGTCCCATTCCGCCCCGGGCCGGATGCCGCTCGCCGCCTCCGCACGCCAGCTGCCGTAGGCCTCCGCGAGCCGCTCGTGGTCCCGGGTCCAGTCGCGTGGGGAGTGCCGCTGGCGCAGGCGGAGCATCGCTTCGCGGACCAGGCCGTGGTAGCTGATCCGGTCGGGGCGATCGGTCACGAACGGCAGGCCGCGCAGCCAGCCGAAGAGCGCGTCGGCGTCCTCGTCCGGGCAGTCCACGGCCGCCCGGAACACATCCAGATCGAGGCGCCGGGGCAGCGCGCAGGCGAGCGCCACCGACCTGCGTGCCGGGTCCGGCTCCCACTTCAGGAAGCGTTCCACGGCGGTGGCGCTGGGGTCGCCCACGTCGTCCGGGGCGGTGGGGCGCTGCTCGGCGAGGGCCGTGACGAGGACGGGGAGTCCGCCGCTGAGCCGGAGCACCTCCGTGACCACCGGTTCGTCCCGTAGCCCCTTGTCCGCGAGCAGGCCCCGCGCCTCCGCCTCCGTGAACGGGCCGAGTGGCAGGTCGGTCATGAAGTCGGCGAAGCCGCCCCAGCGGGCGGTGTCGAAAGGGTGCTGGCCGGAGGTGACCAGGACGACGTTGGCGGGGAGGGCGCCGTACCGGTCGGTGGTCATGACGTCGTGCAGCCAGCGGTCCAGGAACGGGCCGGTGCGCTCGTAGGTGTCGAGGAGGAGGACGATCCAGGGGACGGTGTCGGCGGCTCCGGCCAGCTCTGTCAGGAGCACCGGGGTCAGTGCCCGTTCGGGCGACAGCACCAGTTGGGCGTCCTCCTGGCTGCGGAAGCGGGCCCGGAGCCGGTCGGCGCCCTGGGCGAGCCGGTCCGCGTCCAGGGCGGCGGCGAAGGCGCCGGCCACCGGGACCATCCCCAGGCCCACCAGCCCGGCCCGCGCCACCGCGAGGCTGCCCGCCGACGGCCCGTCCGGCTCCGCGGGCTCGCCCATCACCAGGGCGGCCTCCGCCTCGTGCCGGCGCTCCCGGTGCGCGGCCAGCAGCCGCTCCAGCTCCTTGAACCGCCGCCCCTGCATGGCGAATTGACGTGTCATGGCCGTCATGGCCTCGGGCACGCTGCCCGCGCCCTCGTCGACATACGCGGTCAGCGCGCCCGCCTCCCGGGCGATCTGCTCCAACTCCCTTACCAAGAAGGTCTTCCCGACTCCCGCGTCACCGTGCACATGGAAGAGAAAGCGGTGCCGCTCGTCCTCGGACGCCAGGTCGAGGTTCCGCCGGAAGGCGGCCCGCTCGTCAACCCGTCCGACGAACCCTGCCCTCCTGCGCCGCCCGATCAGCTCCTGCATCGATAGTCGCGTCGACCCCATCCACACACCTCCGCAGCCGGCTCACGCCAAGCCTGTCAGAGGCCCTGGCGTCCGGACGGCCAACCCATCGATTGACTTCGGAATACGTTCCGAAGTATCGTCGAACCATGTCCACTCCCACGGTCGCCTTCTCAGAGCTCTCCAAGAACTCCAAGCGGGTCGCCGAAACGCTCGACCGAGCCCAGCGAGTGCACATCACCCGCCGGGACGGCGAGGACCTCTACCTGACGACAGCACGCCACGACCAGCAACGCGAGGAGACGGCGGACATCACGGCCCGCCTTCTCGGCGCGCTCGTCCGCAGTGACGCCGGCGAGCGAGCCATACAGCGTGCCCTCCCCTCGGTCTTCCCCTGGGTCCGTCATCTGTCGGCGGACGAACTGAAGCAGTTCGTCGCCGAGCTCATCGACGCCACCTATGACGCGGCACAGCTCGACGTTCACACCAACCTCCACCGGGTCGTCGTCGAATGGCACGCCACGGCCCGGATTCTCGCCGACCCCGAACTCACCGCCCAGCTCACCCGGCGACTGCCGGACGAGGACCACGGCGAGGTGACCGCCCCGTGAGCCCCAAGCGCGGCGACGACGCCGCTCCGCCGCCGGTTGGTGACGAATGGCGCCTGCGCTTCGCGACCAACGAAGCGGCGAAGGGCTGGGGCGAGCTGGGCGCGGAGGCGCCGGGGAACACGCGGCGCTGCTTCGAGGCACTGCGGAGCGACCCCGCGTCGCGGGCGGACCCCGATCGCCAGCACCGGCTGCGGGGTCGGCTGGCCACGGGCCACCTCGGTCAGGAGTACCCGCAGTGGGAGTACGAGGTGACGGTGGGCGGTCGCGTGCGCTACCTCATCGACGAGGCGCGCCGCACTGTCCATCTCGTGTACGCGTCCACGCGCCATCCCAAGGACACCGACTGACCCTCGGCGCGCTCACAAGTGATCCAGGCCATCTCGAACCGGGGGATGCCGAGAGGGTGTGAACGGGGATGGCGGGGAAGGACGGTGACATGTCCACCTCCCACGCGCCTCGTGCGCTCTCGCTCGCCGCTGCCCTTCTCACCGGCACCGTCGCTCTCTACATCGCCCTTGTCGCCCTGGGGAACATCACCGACTTCGGCACCAACCAGGCGTTCGTCCAGCATGTGCTGGCCATGGACACGACGTTCAAGGACGACGACCTGATGTGGCGGGCCATTAGCAACAAGGGGCTTCAGAACACCGCATACGTCGCCGTCATCGTGTGGGAGACCGTGGCCGCGCTCGTGCTCACCGCCGGGACCGTGCTGTGGTTCCGGCGCGACAACGGGCTTGCGCGGCGCCTGTCCACGTACGGTCTGCTGATGCTGGTGCTGCTCTTCGGTGCCGGGTTCGTCGCCATCGGCGGTGAGTGGTTCTCCATGTGGCAGTCGAAGACCTGGAACGGGCTCGACGCCGCGACCCGGGTGTTGGTGCTCACCGGCATCGCGCTGATCGTCGTACAGCTGAGTCCTTCGGGCCGGGATCAGGACGCCTGAGCCACCGCCCGCTACTTGACGACCGTCACCTTGGTGTTCGGTTCCGTGCCGAACGTCCACAGGGCTGTGCCGTCTGCCTTGTGCAGGCGAATGCCGCTGGTCTGCTTGCCCGCGGCGGGCGGTGGGGAGGAGCCGTCGACCGCGTTGGAGAAGGCGATCGACAGTCCCGACTTCGCGGCGAAGTAGAGGATGTGCTCGATCTGGACGCCGTCCGAGCCGGTCGTGGACGACAGGGTCTTGGAGATCGTGTACGTGCCGGGGTCGGGGCTCACCGTCCCCGGCCACACCGTGAACGTGCGGATCGCCTTGTCGCTCGCGTCGACCGTCCACACCCGATTGTCACCGAGCGAGTAGACGATACGGCGGCCCGTGCCGGAGGCCGCCGGTACCTCGGGGGCCTTCGTGGGGGCCGGTGACGCGGCGGGGTGGGCGCTCGCCGACGGGCGGACCGCCGCGGCCGTTGGGTGCGGTCCCTTGTCGGCCTGTACGGCGAGGAAGACGACGGCCACCGTCGCCCCGGCCGTCAGACCGGTGGCCCAGACCCAGGAGGGCAGCAGTCGGGCAGCCACGGGTACGCATCTCCTCCGTTATGAGGCCCCCTACGTATTCGCACAGGGGTCGGATCATCGTACTGTGCGCTGCCCGCCCGCTTGCCGCTCAGTCCAGCACCGGCAGCAGCTCCGGCAGATGCCCGTCGGAGGCCTCGGCCGCCCGCTGCCGCTCCTCGGACACCTCGCCGTACACCGTCGTACGGGGCTTCGCCGGACGGCCGGCGGCCTCGGCCACGGCGATCAGGTCCCGGACCGACTTGTACGAGCCGTACGACGAGCCCGCCATCCGCGAGATGGTCTCCTCCATCAGCGTGCCGCCCAGGTCGTTCGCGCCCGAGCGGAGCATCTCCGCCGCACCCTCCGTGCCCAGTTTCACCCAGCTTGTCTGGATGTTCGGCACCCAGGGGTGGAGGAGGAGGCGGGCCATCGCGGTGACGGCCCGGTTGTCGCGCATGGTCGGGCCCGGGCGCGCGATGCCCGCGAGGTAGACGGGGGCGTTGGTGTGGATGAAGGGCAGGGTCACGAACTCGGTGAAGCCGCCGGTCTGCTGCTGGATGCGGGCCAGGGTGCGCAGATGGCCCAGCCAGTGGCGGGGCTGGTCGACATGGCCGTACATCATCGTGGAGGAGGAGCGGATGCCCAGCTCGTGGGCGGTGGTGACGACCTCGATCCAGGTGGCGGTGGGGAGCTTGCCCTTCGTGAGAACCCACCTCACCTCGTCGTCCAGGATCTCCGCCGCCGTCCCGGGGATGGTGTCCAGGCCCGACTCCTTCGCCACGGTCAGCCACTCCCGGATCGACATGCCGGTGCGCGTCGCGCCGTTCACGACCTCCATCGGCGAGAAGGCGTGCACATGCATGCCGGGGACCCGCTCCTTCACCGCCTTCGCGATGTCGAAGTACGCCGTGCCGGGCAGGTCGGGGTGGATACCGCCCTGCATGCAGACCTCGACCGCGCCGACCTCCCATGCCTGCTGGGCCCGGTCGGCGACCTGGTCCAGGGAGAGGGTGTAGGCGTCGGCGTCCGTGCGGCGCTGGGCGAAGGCGCAGAACCGGCAGCCGGTGTAGCAGACGTTGGTGAAGTTGATGTTGCGGGTGACGATGTAGGTGACGTCGTCGCCGACCGCCGACCTGCGGACGTCGTCGGCGATCCTGGTCAGCGCGTCCAGTGCCGGGCCGTCCGCGTGGAGGAGGGCGAGGGCCTCGGTGTCCGTCAGCTTCGTGGGGTCGTCGGCCGCGGCCGCCAGGGCCTGGCGGACGTCCGTGTCGATGCGCTCGGGTGCCATGCCGGGGGCGGCCGCCTCGCGCAGGGCGCCCCAGTCGCCGTACACCTCGTCGAAGTCGTCGCGGCGGTCGGCCGTGCGGCCCTCGGTGTCGATGGTGGTGTGCAGGTCGGTGCGGCCGGAGGCGGTGAAGACCTCCTCGGGCTCCTGCCAGGGGTGTCCCTCGACGACCGCTTCCGGGACCGCGAGGCCCGTCTCCGGGTCCGCCAGCGCGGCCACGTGCGGGCGCAGCCGCGGGTCGAGCCAGGGCTCGCCGCGGCGGACGAACTCCGGGTACACGCAGAGACGTTCCCGCAGCTCGAAGCCCGCGGCGGCCGACTTCCGGGCCAGTTCCTCGATCTGCGGCCAGGGGCGTTCGGGGTTGACGTGGTCGATGGTGAGCGGGGAGACCCCGCCCCAGTCGTCGATGCCGGCCGCGATGAGGCGCTCGTACTCTCCCCCGGACTCCGTCTGGGAGGTGCCCCCCTGGACGAGGTTGGGCGGCGCCTGGATGTTGCCGGCCGGGCCCATCACGAGGCGGGCCACCGCGACCGCCGCGACCAGTTCGTCCAGCTCGGCGTCCGGCATGCCGCGCATCGCCGTGTCCGGCTTGGCGCGGAAGTTCTGGATGATCAGTTCCTGGACGCCGTGGTACGAGCGGGCGACGCGGCGCAGCGCGAAGAGGGACTCGGCGCGCTCCTCGTAGGTCTCGCCGATGCCGATCAGGATGCCCGAGGTGAAGGGGACCGAGGAACGGCCGGCGTCCTCCAGGACGCGCAGCCGGACGGCGGGTTCCTTGTCGGGGGAGCCGTGGTGGGGGCCGCCGGGCTCGGACCACAGGCGGGTCGCCGTCGTCTCCAGCATCATGCCCATGCTCGGCGCGACCGGCTTGAGGCGCTGGAAGTCGGTCCAGGACATCACGCCCGGGTTGAGGTGAGGCAGCAGGCCCGTCTCCTCCAGGATGCGGATGGAGATGGCGCGGACGTAGGCGATGGTGTCGTCGTAGCCGTGCGCGTCGAGCCACTCGCGCGCCTCCGGCCAGCGGTCCTCGGGCTTGTCACCGAGGGTGATCAGGGCTTCCTTGCAGCCGAGGGCCGCGCCCTTGCGGGCGATGTCGAGGACCTCGTCCGGTGACATGAACATCCCGTGCCCGGCCCGGCGGAGCTTGCCGGGGACGGTGACGAACGTGCAGTAGTGGCACTTGTCGCGGCACAGGCGGGTGAGGGGGATGAAGACGCTCTTCGAGTACGTGATGACACCCGGGCGGCCCGCTTGTTCCAGACCGGCGTCGCGCACCCGGGCGGCGGACGCGGCGAGGTCGTCGAGAGCCTCGCCGCGCGCCTGGAGCAGAACGGCGGCCTCGGAGACGTCGAGGGCGACGCCGTCCCGGGCGCGTTTGAGGGCGCGACGCATGGAGTTCTCGGTGGGGCCGGCTCCGGAGGTCCCGGACGTTCCAGAAGTCGCGGAAGTCGTCATTCCTTGAGCATACGTTCGGGGTGATCGGGACGGCTGGGGTGCCTGGTGGCGCCCCGAAGGGGTGCGGGGCTCCTTCACATGTGCGGCTCCGCCGCGTGGGCGCGAGCAACCACAACGCACCCGCAGCCGCCCACCACCCCGGCCCGGCTAGGGTGATACCGGTGCCGAGGCCGAGGCACTCCCGTGTGTGAGGACACGCACGGCATCGGCAGACGCGCGCTGTTCGTGACGGGCGCGGCGGCAGCCCTTACGTTGGGAACCGTGAGCTTCGCAGCGGCGGACGGTCAGGACCAGGAGACCCGGACGATACGCGGCACGCTGCCGCCCGGCTGCCCGGACTTCGTGTACGTACCGGTCGAGGTCCCCACCGGCGTCCGGGAGATCAAGGTCTCCTACACCTACGACAGGCCGAGCGTCCCGGCCGGCACCGCGGGCAACGCGCTCGACATCGGCCTCTTCGACCAGCACGGCACCGAACTGGGCGGCAGTGGCTTCCGGGGCTGGTCGGGCGGCGCGCGCACGGAGTTCTTCGTCCGCGCCGACGACGCGACCCCCGGGTACCTTCCCGGCCCGGTCGGCGCGGGCACCTGGCATGTCGCCCTCGGCCCCTACACGGTCGCCCCGCAGGGTCTGACGTACGAGCTGACGATCACGCTGACGTACGGCGAGCCCGGCACCCCGCTCCGCCCGGTGTACCCGCCGGAGCGGGCCAAGGGCCGGGGCCGGGACTGGTACCGCGGCGACTGTCACCTGCACTCCTGGTACTCCGACGGCCGCCGCACCCCGGCCGAGATCGCGGCGCTGGCCCGCCAGGCCGGCCTGGACTTCATCAACTCCTCCGAGCACAACACGCACTCCTCGCACGCGCACTGGGCGGACCAGGCCGGCGACGACCTGCTGATCATGCTCGGCGAGGAGATCACGACCCGCAACGGCCATGTAGTCGCCCTGGGCACCGACCCGGGCACCTTCGTCGACTGGCGCTACCGCGCCCGGGACAACCGGTTCGGCAGGTTCGCCCGCCAGATCCACGAGGCCGGCGGTCTGGTCGTACCGGCGCATCCGCACGCCACGTGTGTCGGCTGCGCCTGGAAGTTCGGGTTCGGGGACGCCGACGCGGTCGAGGTGTGGAACGGCCCCTACACCCCCGACGACGAGGTGGCCCTGTCCGCCTGGGACGCCACACTGGTCGCCTCGGTGCGCGACGACCGGGAATGGCTCCCCGCGATGGGCAACAGCGACGCGCACCGCTCCCCGGACGCCGTCGGCATGCCCCAGACCGTCGTCCTCGCCGACGACCTGACCCGCGAGGCCATCCAGGACGGCCTGCGCGCGGGCCGCTCCTACATCGCCGAGTCGAAGAACGTGAAGGTGAACTTCACGGTCACGGGCGGGCGCGGCGAGCGGGCCGGGATCGGCGAGCGGCTGGAGGTGGCCGCCGACACCCCGGTGACCGTCCGCCTGGAGGCCTCCGGCGTACCGCGCTGCACGGTCCGCTTCGTCACGGACCAGGGCGTCCTGCTGACCAGCGACCCGCTCCCGGTGGCCGGCTCGGGCGTGGTCGAATGGCAGACGACCCCGCAGTACGCGGCCTACGTCCGGGCGGAACTCCGCCACGAGACGGCAGCGGGCCCGGTACCCGGAGGCTTGGCGGCGCTGACCAACCCGATCTTCCTGGGGCGTCGTTGAAGTGCTCTCCCTCGTAAACGAGGCAGATTCCTGCCTACCTTGCGGTGGCGGGCTTGACGCCCCGGGGACGCCTGACGACTGCCCTCCCGGCAGCCGGGATGAGCGCGTGGCCCATCCGGTACAGGTGCAGGATGTTCCGGGCTGCGTTCCAGTCGGCGTTGCCCGACCATCCGCAGTCGGGGTTTGTGCACACGAACGTGGCCTGGGACTCCCGGCTGCCCGGTCTGGTGAAACCACAGGCTGAGCAGCGCAGGGAGGTGCCGGGGGCAGGGACCTGGTGCAGGGTGCCGCCGTGGCGGGCGGTCTTGTACGTCAGCATCGTCACGGTGCGGCCCCATGCCTCCTGGCTGATGGAGCGGTTCAGGCCGGACTTCTGCGTGACGTTCCTGCCGGGTTCCTCCATGGTGCCCCTGGCGGACTTGACCATGTTCTTGATGTTGAGCTGTTCGACCACGACAGTGCTGTATTCGCCACCACAGGTTCCAGGTCACGACCCGCATCCGCACCCACCGCCTCAGTCGCGCGCGTGTCGGGGACCATTGGAGCCACGGCAGCAATCATGCGAGCCAGAGATCAGAGACGCGAAGGAGTCGCACGGACCATGCCACGCCCCGCTGACGCCCGTTTCCGCGCCACCACCGCCTTCCAGCGCCATGTCGCCAACCCGCTGACCCGGCTGATGCCCTTCCAGACCCTCCTGGAGACCACCGGGCGCACCTCCGGCCTGCCCCGCCGCACGCCGCTCGGCGGCCGGCGGGTCGGTGACTCCTTCTGGCTGGTGTCGGAGTTCGGCGAGCACTCCCAGTACGTCCGCAACATCAAGGCCGACCCTCGGGTGCGGGTCCGTATCCGCGGGAAGTGGCACGCGGGTACGGCCCACCTCATGCCCGACGACGACCCGGTGGCCCGCCTGCGCACCCTGCCCCGGGGCAACAGCACCGCCGTACGGCTGCTCGGGACGAACCTGCTGACGGTGCGGGTGGACCTGGACGGCTGAGCGTCGCGGGTGCGGCGCCTACCCCTTTCCGGCCCGCAGTCCCGGCGTGGCTTCGACCAGGCTGTCGATGCCCGACGGCGGGCGGCCCAGGAGTTCCGTCACGTCGTCGGTCGCCCGGTCGTAGCGGTTCTCCCCGTGCAGGCGGGCCATCGTGGCGACGTGGGCGAAGACGTGCGGCGGCAGGCCCAGCGGCTTGAGGTCGCGCTCGGCCCATTCGTCGTACGGCACGTCGACGTACGTCACGGTGCGTCCCAGCGCGTCGGAGAACTCGGCGGCGATCGCGGTCATGTCGCGGGAGGCGGCGCCGGTCAGTTCGTAGACCCGGCCGAGCGGTGGTGCGGGGTCGAGCAGCAGTCGGGTGACTACCGCGGCCACGTCGCGGGCGGCCACCGGCGAGGTGCGTGCGCTGCCGAAGGGGAGGCGGATGGTGTCGTCGCGCTGGATGGATGCCGTGGCGAGCACGCCGAAGAGTGGGTTCTCCATGAACACCGTCGGCCGGAGGTGGATGACGGGCAGCCCGGACCAGTCGAGGACGTGTTCGGAGAGCCAGTGCAGCCGCTGCTGGCGTGACTCCGCGCTGCTGGTGAGGTCCATCTGGGAGACGGTCATCTGTGACATGTTCACCAGCAGGTCGAGCCGCCCGCTCTCAAGGGCCGCCGCCGCCACGGTTGCCGTGGCCTCCAGGTAGTCGGGCGACGGGCTCATCCCGAAGTAGGCCCTGCGGCAGCCCGCCAGTGCCGCGACCACGTCCGCGCCGCGCGTGAGGTCACCGGCCACCACCTCGACGCCGCCGACCGCCCGCAGAGCGGCGGCACGGTCGTCGTCGTGGTGCACCAGGGCTCGCACCGGAACTCCGTGTCGGCGCAACTCCCTGACGACGGTCCCGCCCACGTCTCCGACGCCACCGGCGGCACCGGTGACCAGGATCGGATCAGCACTCGGCACGGCGTCCTCCCGCAGTCGGCAACTCGCTCCGTCTTTCTACGGCACGCGGACCGCCCCCGGCACGCCCCGGCCGCGGAGGCCACCCGTCAGGAGTAGCGACTTCGGCCGTCCGTCGGGAACCCGGCGTCGCGCCCGTCCGCGGATGCTCAGCCGGCCCAGGACGAGTTCACCCTTCTCTTCCCTATTCACCACAGCCTGCTCGACGGACGGTCGCTGACCACCCTGCTGCGTGCCCTCCTGGACGGCTGCGCGCCAGTGGACGCCGGCGCCTCGGCGGCCGGGCCGGGCGCGGTCCGCCGGATGCCCGCGCCCGGCACCCAGCCGGGGCTGCTGACGGCCGGCCTCGCGGTGCCGTTGCCGGGGAAGGGCGAGCGGAGGACGGCGTACTCCGTCGTACGACTGCCCCCGGACCTCATGCGGGCCGCGCGCGGGCACGCTGGGGCGGCGACCACCAACGCGGTATTCCTGGCGGCCGTTTCGGGCGTACTGCGCTCCTGCCTGTCGGCGTCCCCCGCGGGCCCCGAGGTGACCGGGCCGGTCCGGCTGTCCGTCCCGGTCGATCAACGCCCCGCCGACCGGGGCGACTTCCCGGGCAACGCGTTCTGCAATGTCCGGCTGGCCGCGCCGGTGGCCCTGGCGGCGCCGGCGGACCGTCCCGCCGCGTGCACCGGGCTGCTGCGGACCGTCACCCGGCCGTCGAGCACGGCCGAGAAGGTGTTCGAGGCCGCCCTCACCGCCCTGCCCGGCCCCGCCCGGGCGCTGGCCCGCGGGCGACTGTTCGTCCCCGCCTACGCGCCCGCCGCCTGCACCTACGTCCACCTCCGCGAGTCCGGCAGTACGCTGGCCGGGCGCCCGCTGCGCCGGGTCACCGTGGTGCCCATGGTGCCTCCGGACGGCACGGTCACCTTCGCGCTGGGCGGCTGCGCCCGCGGCCACACGCTGAGCGTGTGCACCAACTCCGGTGCCCAGGACGCGGATCTGCTGGCGGAGGCGTTCCGTCATGAACTGGGCCTGCTCGGGGAGGCCACTTCCGTGTGAAGGGTATGTGGACCACCGCGTGTCGCCCTGTGATCGGTGTCTCGCCAGGCTGACGCAACTCCCCTGAACAAGGCAAACTGACGGGGTGGATCGGGATGTCTAGGGGGACGGGCATGGACGGTGGACCGCGGGTACCGGAGCAGCGGCGACCCTCCTCCTCGGCGGAGGCGGCGGCGTTGCGCTTCAGTGTGCTCGGTCCGGTGCGCGCCTGGCGGGAGGGGCAGCCGCTCAACACCGGCTCACCCCAGCAACGCGCGCTGCTCGCCGCCCTGTTGCTGCGCGAGGGCCGCACGGCGACGGCGGCCGAGCTGATCGACGCGCTGTGGGGCCCCGAGCCGCCGTCGCAGGCGCTGGCGGCGGTACGGACGTACGCGTCGCGGCTGCGGAAGATCCTGGACCCGGGCGTCCTGGCCAGCGAGTCCGGCGGCTACGCGGTGCGCGGCCTCGGCGAGGGTGCCCTGGACCTGGCGGTGACGCAGGACCTGGCGGCGGAGGCGGAGAAGGCGCGCAGCGGCGGGGACCTGCGCCGGGCACGGGAGTTGCTGGGGCGCGCCCTGTCCCTGTGGGACGGCGAACCCCTGGCCGGCGTCCCCGGCCCCTACGCCGACGCCCACCGGGTCCGCCTGGAGGAGTGGCGCCTCCAACTCATCGAGTCCCGCCTGGACATGGACCTGGAGCAGGGCTGCCACGCGGAGGCGGTGTCGGAACTGACGGCGCTGACGGCCGCCCACCCGCTCCGCGAGCGCCTGCGTGAACTGCTGATGCTGGCCCTGTACCGCAGTGGCCGCCAGGCGGAGGCGCTGGCCGTGTACGCGGACACCCGCCGTCTGCTCGCCGAGGAACTGGGCGTCGACCCGCGCCCGGGCCTGCGGGACCTGCAGCAGCGGATACTGCAGGCCGACCCGGCGCTGGCGGAACCCTCTTCCCCCACGGCGGACCCCCCGGCCACCCTGGTCCGGCCCGCCCAGCTCCCCGCCACCGTCCCCGATTTCACCGGCCGCGCCGCCTTCGTCACCGAACTGGGCGAGGTGCTGGCGTCGGCGGAGGGCCGGGTGATGGCCGTGTCCGCGCTGGCGGGGATCGGCGGCGTGGGCAAGACGACCCTCGCGGTCCATGTGGCCCACCAGGCCCGGTGGGCCTTCCCGGACGGCCAGCTGTACGTGGACCTGCAGGGCGCGGGCCCGCGAGCCGCCGAACCGGAGACGGTCCTGGGCTCCTTCCTCCGCGCCCTGGGCACCCCGGACTCCTCCGTCCCGGACTCCCTGGACGACCGGGCGGCCCTGTACCGATCGGTCCTGGACGGCCGCCGGATCCTGGTCCTCCTGGACAACGCCAAGGACGCGGCCCAGATACGGCCGCTGCTGCCGGGCACGGAGGGCTGCGCTGCCCTGGTCACCTCCCGCGTCCGCATGGTCGACCTGGCCGGGGCCCACCTGGTGGACCTGGACGTGATGTCCCCCGACGAGGCGCTCCAGCTGTTCACCAGGATCGTCGGCGAGGAGCGGGTGGCCGCCGAACGCGAGGCGGCCCTGGACGTGGTGGCCGCGTGCGGCTTCCTGCCCCTGGCGATCCGCATCGCCGCGTCCCGTCTCGCGGCCCGCCGCACCTGGACGGTCTCGGTACTGGCGGCGAAGCTCGCGGACGAACGCCGCCGCCTGGACGAACTCCAGGCCGGTGACCTGGCGGTGAAGGCGACGTTCGAACTGGGCTACGGCCAACTGGAGCCGGCCCAGGCCCGCGCCTTCCGCCTGCTGGGCCTGGCGGACGGCCCGGACATCTCGCTGGCGGCGGCCGCGGCGGTCCTGGACCTCCCGGCGGAGGACACGGAGGACCTCCTGGAGGCCCTGGTCGACACGTCCCTGCTGGAGTCGGCGGCCCCCGGCCGCTACCGCTTCCACGACCTGGTCCGCCTCTACGCGCGCGCGTGCGCGGAACGGGACGAACAACCGCCGAGCGAGCGGGAGGGGGCGATGTCACGGCTGCTGGACTTCTGTCTGGCGACGGCGGCGGGAGTGTACGCGATCGAGCGGCCGGGGGACCGGCTGGTGGACCATCTGGAGCCGACCTCCTACCCCGGCCTCGTCTTCACGTCGCCGGGCGCGGCTCAGGACTGGCTCTACAGTGAGGCCAACTGCGTGATGGCGTGTGTCCGGCAGTCCGTCGGCCCCGAGAGGCTGCGCCGGGCGGTGGACCTCCTGTGGGCCACGAAGGACCTCGCGGAGTCGGGTGCCAACGCCCGCGAGTACGAGGTCGCGGCGACCGCCGTACGGAACGCGGCGCATGCCGCCGGCGATGCCCGGGCGGAGGGCCGTGCCCGCACCACGCTGACCAATGTGCACCTGGTCGCGGGCCGCTTCGACGAGGCCGACGGCGAGGCACGCCTCGCCATGAAGCTGGCCGACGACGCCCAGGACCCGCTGCCCAACTGCTGGGCGCCCAACGACCGCGGCATCATCGCCCTCTACCAGAACCGGCACGCTGACGGCGAGACCTACCTCCAGCAGGCCATCGACAACTTCCGGGCCGACGGCAACAACGTCGGCGAGGCCAGCGCCCTGTGCAACCTCTCCCGGATCCGGCTGGCCATGGGACAGACCGCGAGCGCGATCGAACTCGCCGAGCAGGGCATCGGCATCTACGACCGCATGGGCCTGACCCTGCGTCTCGCCAACGGTCGCTATGCCCTCGGCATCGCCCTCACCCAGGCCGGGCGCCTGTCCGAGGCGCTTGACCAACTCACGGACGCTCTGGCCCTGTTCCACGACAACCGGCAGCCCCTGTGGGAGGGCGTCGCGCACTTCCGGATCGCCGAGGTGCATCTGGCGGCGGAGCGCTTCACCCCCGCGGCACTGCACGCGGAGCAGGCGATCGCGCTGCGTGGCATCGGTGGCGAGTGGCGTCGGGGGACGGTGCTCACGGTCCTCGGCAGGGCACTGGCCAGGCTCGGCCAGCCCGACCGTGCGAACGCCTGCTGGCGTGAAGCCCTCTCCATCTACGAACAGTTGGGCTCCGCCGAGGCGGCCGAGGTGCGCTCTCTCCTGGCACCGGCGCAAGCCGCGTAGCGGAGCGGCCGGCACCGTTCATCGTTCGTTTATCGCGGCTCGGCAGGCTTACGTACATCGATCCGTCGCGTCGGGGGGCAGACGGATCACGGAGTGGCCTCACCGATTAGGGTGAACGGCCCACACGCCCGTCCGACGGCCCCCGGGGGAGCCGTCGGACGGGCCGTTTCCCAGCTTTTCAGCACGAACAGCCGGAGTTGATCATCATGGCGCAGGACGAGAAGACCGCCGACGTCGTCAAGCCGCTCGACAACCACGCCTCCGCCGTCGAGGAGAACCTCCTCGACACGGCGGAGGCCCCTGTGGCGACGCCCGCGACGCCTTCCGAGGACGACGGGATCACCACCCTGGACAACCACGCGTCGAGCGAGAAGGCCGCAGCCGTTCTCCTGGACAACCACGCCTCCGACGAGACCGCCTGACCAGACCTTTCTCCAGACGGGGACCGGCCGCGGCGGCGCCGAGGGGGAGCCGCCGCGGCCGAGGTGTGTCCGGCGAGAGGGTCAGACGCGCCGGCGTTTCCGTGGCGGGCGGCCGGCCCGCCCTCCTCGCCGGCGTCAGAAGCGAAGCGCTGCGTCTCCGTAGTCGCTCGAATACGTTCGCTCGGCGGTCACCCGGGTTTCGCACCCGGGGGCCACGCTCGGGTGTCATGGCATCGGCATCCGATCTGAGGGCGTGCCGGGCTCCTGGCCGTCCTCGGCGATCGTCAAGTTCGTGCAGTTCGTCCCCCTGGGGGTGGTCGACGTCGTACTGCTGGACGCGGCCACCGACTTCTTCCCCGACGACGCGATCGTGGGCATCGTCACCCCGACGCGCCTCGCCCTGCTCGCCGGGCTGATCGCGCTGCCGGTGCCGGTGCCGCGACGGCCACGGGCCCGGCTCCGGGACTTCCGGACCCGGCTGGACCTGCCCGTCGCCCTGCTGCTGGTCGCCTCGGTGGCGACGACCTACCTCGGCGGTCATCCCACCGCCCCGCTGCGCGGCCTGCTGACCGTCCTCGCCTGGTACTACCTGGTGGTCGGCGTGCGCCGTACCCAGCCCGAGTCCTGGCGGGCCGTCGCCCTCATGGCCGTGGCCGGGCTCGCGGCGGCCGGCACCAGCGCCTTCTCCCAGTTCACGAACGACACCCCGACCGGCTTCTGCCGCACCGGCCTGCTCACCGACGTCGCCTGCGACTCGGGCGGCGGCAATGTGCTGATCCGGGCCGTCGGGGCTTCGCCAACCCGAACCTGCTGGCCGCCTTGCGTCGTGGCTCGTCGCACAGTTCCCCGCGCCCCTGAAGGGGCGCTGGAGTGGTGCGCCTTCAGGGGCGGCACTCACGCCGTGCGCGCCGTCCCCGTCCCCTTCTCCGCGTCCAGCGCGTACACGCACCGGTCCTTGCTGCACGCGTACACGACACCGTCCCGCACCACCGGCGACCCGGTGATCTCCCCACCGGTCGCCAGCTTCCACCGCAGCCGCCCGTCGTCGGCCTTCAGCGTGTACAGCAGATGGTCGGTGGACCCGAAGTGGATCCGGCCCTCGGCCACCACCGGCGCGCCCACCACGTCGCCGCCCGCCTGGAAGCGCCACTTGGGCGTACCGGTGACCGCGTCCAGGGTGTACAGCCCCTTGCCGCTGCCGACGTGCACATGGCCGGCGGCGACGAGCACCGGCTCGATCGACGCGCGGGCCTCCGTGGCGATGCGCCAGCGGTCGCGGCCATCGGTGGCGTCGAGGGCGTACACGGTGCCGAGATAGTCCGCGAGGTAGACGCCGCCGCCGGTGACCGCGGGGCCGGGAACGAAGGCCGGCGGGGAGAGGAAGACCGCCGGCGCCTCGAAGTGCCAGCGGACCCGGCCCGTCGCCGCGTCGAGGGCGATGACCCGGGTGCCAGCGGAGGCGTACACGAAGCCGTCGGGGGCGTGGGTGAGGCGGACCGGGACGCCGCCGCAGGAGGCCGCGTCGCCGATGGGGTAGGACCAGCGCTCCTCGCCGGTACGGGCGTCCAGCGCACGCAGGCGTGCGTCCTGCCAGACGAACACCGTGCCCTCATGCAGGGAGGGCCCTGACTCGGGGGACTCGAAGTCGGTCTGGGCGCCGGACAGCTCCCACAGTTTCCGCCCGTTGGCGGCCTCCCAGGCCTGGACCCCGCCGCCGCGGGTGCCGGTGACGAGGGTGCCGCGGTCGGCCATGAGGGCGTACACCCAGGCGTCCGTGGACAGCCGCCACAGGTCGCCGCCCTCACGGGCCTCCAGGGCGAACAGGGTTGGCCCGTCGGAGGCGTGGATACGGCCGTCGGCGACCGCCATGGACCAGGCGACGTCACGGGTCTTGAAGCGGCGGCGGCCGGTGGCGACGTCGAGGGCGTGTACCTCGAAGGAGGTGACGTAGACGAGGTCGCCGTCGACGGCCGGGGTGCCCCAGACGTCGTTGGACATGCGGAACCGCCAGGGGCGCCAGCCGGACGCCGTCTCCGGGGGCTGGACGGGCACGGGCGGTACGGCGGGGTCGGCGCCGTTGACGCCGGGGTGCGGGCGGGACCAGTTGGCCACCAGGCCGGCCTCGGGCGGGGGCGCCTTGACGGCGGCGGCGCGGGCATCCGCGACCCGGGGGCCAGGGCCGATCGACACCTGGGCGCCGGCCAGTCGGACCGGACCGCCGTCGGGGCCGGGGGCCGGGGCGCCGACCGGGACCGGGGCCGGGACGACGGGGTCGTAGGCGGGCGGCGGCGGGACGGCGAGCCTGCCGCCGCCGAGGCCGCCGGACGGGTTGGCGGAGGCTTTCACGGCCGGGCGGCCGCCGCGGCGGGACTCGATCAGCGCGACCGCCTTCTCGGGCAGCCACGCGGACGCCGTACCGCTGTCGTCGGAGCCGGAGCCGAAGAGGTGGGGGGCGAGCTGGGCCTGGAGGTCGGCCGGGTTGGGGCGGCCGGTGGCCTCCATCTGCATGCAGGACTCGATGAGGGGGCGGAGTTCGTCCGGGAGGCCTTCGAGGTCCGGGCCCTCGCGCAGCAGCATGAAGACGGTCTCGACCGGGTTGGCGCCGTGGAAGGGCGGGTGGCCGGTGGCGGCGAAGACGAGCATGGAGCCGAGCGAGAAGACATCGCTGGCGCCGGTGACGCTGCGGGAGTCCTTGGCCTGCTCGGGGGACATGTAGGCGGGGGTGCCGACCGCGACGTTCGTCATCGTCAAACGGGTGTTGGAGACGCCGGACGCGATACCGAAGTCGATGACCCGGGGGCCGTCCTCCACGACGAGGACGTTGGAGGGTTTCAGGTCACGGTGGACCAGCCCGGCCCCGTGGATCGACTGGAGCGCCTCCGCGACGCCTGCCGCGAGCCAGCGCACCGCCTGGGCGGGCAGCGGCCCGCAGTCGTTCACTATTTCCTCGAGGGAGGGCGCGGGCACGTACGCGGTCGCGAGCCACGGCACCGCCGCGCGCGGGTCGGCGTCGACGACGGCCGCCGTGTAGAAGCCGGAGACCGCGCGGGCCGCCTCCACCTCACGGGTGAAACGGACCCGGAACAGCTGGTCCTCGGCGAGTTCGGTCCGGACCGTCTTGATCGCCACGCGCCGGCCGGACGCCGAGCGCGCGAGATAGACCAGCCCCATGCCGCCGGCCCCCAGCCGTCCCAGCACCTCGAACGGCCCGATCCGCCGCGGATCGTGCTGCGTCAGCTGATCCACCACTTGCCTGCCACCTCCCCGTACGGGCCCGTCCACCCACATATGTACGCGACCCCGTGCAGCGTCTCACCACCGCACCGCCATGGCGGCACGCACCCCGATTCTTCCTGGCCCGGGCGCAGGTTGCGAACCCGGGGATCAATCGGGGTGTCCTGTGGCAAAGTGAGACATTTATCCGCCGAGAGCCGCCCTTTTATGGCCTCAGCGTTGCAGCAGCGCGAAGGACGCCCCCTGATTGTCGGTCACGACGGCCACTTTTCCGTACGACGTCTCGAAGGGCGGCGCCTGGACCCGGCCCCCCAACTGCCGCACGGCCCCGACCGCGGCCTCCACGTCCCCGGTGCGGAAGTGGACGACGAAATGCGGGGGCATCTTGGCGTAGAAGACGTCGGTGACGGGGGCGCGGCCGAAGTCCGGGTCGGCGTCGGTGCCGAAGAGGGCGTCGGTGAAGAGGCGGCCGTAGAAGTCGTTGGCCGCGTCGGTGTCGCTGGTGTACAGCTGCGCCCAGGCGAAGGCGCCGGGGGCGTGCCGGAGGCCGAACCCGAGGTGGCTCGCGGGCTGCCAGAGGCCGAAGACGGCGCCCTGCGGGTCGGCGACCAGGGCGGCGGTGCCGAGGTCACGGACGGGGGCCGGGTCGTTCACGATCTGCCCGCCGGCCGCGAGGATCCGCCGGGCGAGGTCCCGGGCGTCGGGGGTCGCGAAGAACACCGTCCAGACGGTGGGCATCCGGCCGTCCGTCTTGTGGGCCAGCCTGGCGACGTCCTCGCCGGCCAGGCGGGCCCACACGGAGCCCCCTCCGGCGTCCTCGAAGGTCCACCCGAAGAGCCCGCCGTAGAACCGCTTGCCCGCCTCGACGTCGGGAAGCTGCACGTCCACCCAGCACGGGACGCCCTCTGTGTATTCGGATGCCCTGTTTTCGGCCATGTCGTCAAAGTAACCGCCCGGCCCGCACCGCGCAGACCAGCCGCACCACCTGGAGTGGCACCCCGCAGGCACCCCTCCATACACCCGTGCACCCCATTTGCAGTCGGCCGAATCGCGCTCCGATCACCCCTCGGTAAGCTGACGGCATGACAGGACAAGTGCGTACCGTCGACGGCCGAGTGGCCGGCCGACGTGGGCAGGCGACCCGGCAGAAGCTGCTCGACTGCCTCAGCGAGATGCTCAGCTCCTCCCCCTACCGGGACGTCAAGGTCATCGATGTCGCCCGGAAGGCGGGTACTTCGCCCGCGACCTTCTATCAGTACTTCCCGGACGTCGAGGGCGCCGTCCTGGAGATCGCCGAGCAAATGGCGACGGAGGGCGGCCAGTTGGCCCAGCTGCTGGAGGGGCGCTCCTGGGTCGGCAAGGCCGGCTGGGCGACCGCACAGGAACTCGTGGACGGATTCCTGGAGTTCTGGCGCAAGCACGACGCGATCCTGCGTGTGGTCGACCTCGGCGCCGCCGAGGGGGACAAACGATTCTACAAGATCCGTATGAGGATCCTGAACTCGGTGAACAACTCCCTCGCCGACTCCATCAAGGAGTTGCAGTCCAAGGGCAAGGTCGACAAGGACGTGAACCCGGCGGCCATCGCCGGTTCGCTGGTCGCGATGCTCGCGGCGGTCGCCTCGCACCAGAAGGGCTTCCAGTCCTGGGGCGTGAAGCAGGCCGAACTCAAGCCGAACCTCGCGCTGTTGGTGCACCTGGGCGTGACCGGGAAGAAGCCCACGAAATAACCCGCACCCTGGTCCTGTCTGGCAGGCGGTGGTTCACCCGAGCTCGAACAGCTCCGCCTCGTCGGCGGCGTGCCCGCGCAGCCGGTGCACCGGCCCGAACAGCAGCTCGTCCCCGGCGGCCCGCTTGAAGTACAGATGTGCCTCGTGCTCCCAGGTGAAGCCGATCCCGCCGTGCAGCTGGATCCCCTCCGCGGCGGCGGTCAGGGCACCCTGGGGAACGCCGAGCCGCCGTACGACGTGCTGATGGCGCGGCCGCGCGAGGCCCCCCCCCGGTGATACTCGGCACATGGCAGCAACGGATCTTCACACGCTCCTCAAGTCGCTCCGGGTCTGGTCCCCCGAGACCACGGAGCTACGGCCGTTCGACCCGGCGTCGGCGCCCGATGCCCCCCTCCCCCTCTTCACCACGTGGTTCGCGGAGGCGGTGGCGGCCGGGCAGCCGGAGCCGCACACCATGTCGCTGGCCACGGCGGACGAGGAGGGCCGGGCGGACGTACGGATCGTGATGCTGCACGGCGCGGACGCCGACGGCTGGTCCTTCGCGTCGCACCTGACCAGCCGCAAGGGGCACCAGTTGAGCACCCGCCCGTACGCGGCACTGGCCTTCTACTGGCCGGTGCTGGGCCGCCAGGTCCGGCTTCGCGGGCCGGTCACCGCGGCCCCGTCGGAGGAGGGGCAGGCAGACCTGCACGCCCGCTCGACGGGCGCCCTGGCGGCGGCGCTCACCGGCCGGCAGAGCGGGATCCTGTCCTCGCTGCAGGAGCTGCGGGAGGAGTCGGAGGCGGCCTGGGAACGGGCCCGCGCCGACCCGGCCGCCCCCTCCCCCACCTGGACCCTCTACCGGCTGCGCCCGGAGGAGGCCGAGTTCTTCCAGGGCGACCCGGAACGGCGGCACGTCCGCCTGCGGTACGTCACGGAAGGGAACCGCGCTTGGCGGAAGCAACTGCTGTGGCCTTGAGTGCCGGCTACCCGTGGACGCCGGTCCGCGAGTGGCGGTCCGCGAGTGGCGGTCCGCGTGCGCCGGTCCGTGAGTGGCGGTCCGTGAGTGGCGGTCCGCGTGCGCCGGTCCGTGAGTGGCGGTCCGTGAGTGGCGGTCCGCGTGCGCCGGTCCGTGAGTGGCGGTCCGCGAGTGGCGGTCCGCGAGTGGCGGTCCGCGGGCGCCGGTCCGCGGGCGCCGGTCCGTGAGTGGCGTCCTCACACCTCCCGCTCCCCGAAGTCGTACACCGCCCAGTCGGCCACCTGCCGGTAGCCGATGCGCTGATAGAGCGCGTTACTCGTCGGGTTCGCGAGGTCCGCGACGAGAAGGACCTCGCCGACGCCCCGGGCCAGGGCCGCCCGGCTGACCTCCGCCGTCACCGCGCCGGCGTAGCCGCGGCCGCGCAGCTCGGGTGGGGTGTAGACGGGCGCGATCCGGGCCTGGCCGGCGACCGCCGGGGTCACGCCGGCCATGGACACCGGGGTGCCGTCGGGGGTCTCCCAGAGGGTGATGCCGCCGTAGGAGAGCCGGAAGTCGGCCCAGTCCCCGGCGTCCCGGCCGGCCCGCAGGCCCGCGTCGGCGACGAAGCCGCCGTACCAGCGGATCAGCAGGTCCCGGTCCGAGGGGCCGGCCACTCTCGCCCGGCCCTCCGGCACCGGGCAGGGGGGCGTCAACTCGGCCAGCCGGTAGAGCCGTTCGAGGTCGTGGAGCTTCCCCGGCATCCCGGTCCGCCGTTCCCAGGCCGCCGCGAACGCCTCCGCCGTGGCGCGTTCGGCGGCGAATTCGGGGACCGGGTGGCCGAGGGCGAGGAGACGGGAGGCCAGCGCCTCGGTCTCGTCGGCCGTGAGGCGGGTGGTGCGCAGGGCGTGCGGCGGGGTGTGCAGCAGTGCCGCGCCGACGCTGCCGTCGCTCCGGGTCAGGAAGCCGAGGAACGGGGGCTGGTCGCCGTACGCCGACGGGCCGTCCGGCCGCAGCTGCTGGGTCACCGTCAGATGGACGGTGTGCAGGTCCGGGCGGGAGTGGAGGAAGTCGTGGGCGCGGGCGAGGAATTGGTCCACGTCGCTGGTGAAGTGCCAGTCCGGTGCGGGCGTTTGGGAGGCCATAGTCGATGATCGCGGCCGATCGCCCCGCCCCGCACGTGAATTAATCCAGGGACGGCTCCGGGTCCGGGGCGAGGCGGGCGTGCAGATGGGCGTCCCGGAACGCGTTCGGCCGGCCCGCCTCGAACATCGCGCCCCGCAGCGTCCCCTCGTACGGGAAACCGCATGTCTGCGCTATACGGCAGGACGCCTCGTGGCCGAGGGCGTGCCCCAGCTCCAGGCGGTAGAGCCCCAGCTCGGTGAAGGTCCAGCGGGCGGCCAGCGTCAGGGCGTGGGTGGCCACCCGGCGGCCCCGTGCCTCGGGGAGCACCCAGTAGCCGACCCGGGCCGAACGGGACACCCGGTCGATCATGTTGATGCCGATGTGGCCGAGGGTCGCGCCGGTCTCCGCGTCCGCGATCCGGAACGGCACGGAGGTGCCGACGGCCGCCTGTTCGCGCTGCCGCAGCAGGCCCGCACGGGCGCCGGCGAGGTCGATGTCCGGCTTGAGCGGGGTGTTCCAGCGGAGGAAGTCCAGGTCGGTACGGCCACGCAGCCAGGCCTCGGCGTGGGCCTGGGAGTCCGGGTTCCAGCGGTCTAGGCGTAGGCCGTGACCGTGCGGGGTGACGTCGGGGCGGCTGGCGGTGGGCTGTTCGTCGGTCTCGGCCATGGGGCCATTGAAACCTCTGCGCCGGGTGGTGGCCCAGCCCGTATCCGCGTGTCTCCCTCGCAGCGCACCCCGTTTCAGCGCGCCCCCGTTCAGCGCGCCGCCGTTTCAGCCGCCGTTTCAGCGCGCCACGGGGCGGAACACCGGCACGCCCTCCCGGAAGGCCTCCAGCTCCAGACCCGCGCGCGGCTCGGGCGCGTCCACCAGTTCGGTCATCATGCGCGGGCCTCCTCGCACGTCATCTCCGCGAACCTGGCCGCCCGCCTGGACAACCTCGGTGACGATGTGAACCACCTCTTCTACTGGGACCAGGGCCGTGGCGCCAACACCGACCCGGGCGACCTCATCACCTGGATCGCCGCAGTGACGGGCTATGGCAAGGGCAAGAAGCCCACGCGGGACTAAGACACCGCTGGGGAAGTAAGAGCCTCTCGCAATCGAGATAGGCCCCTCACGACCGCGACAGCCTCCCCGAACGCGGTGTCCTTTTCCCGTCTGTCCAAGGACACCGCCCACCGGGGCCGGACCGTCGGGCTCCAGCGCACCGGAGCCCGACGGCGCGGGCCTTTTCATGACCCTTTCGCAGCCCCCTCTTCCGCTTCCGTTCACACCGATCCGTTCAGACCAAGTGGGCTACGTCACAAATCCCACCCACTTCTCCTACGGGTGTGATCAATCCGCAATCAATTCCGGTCTTGACCGAGACCCATCAACGTGGCGCGTGATTACGCTCCCCAACATGGCCGTGCTTCCCTCCTCCGTCTCGCCCGTATACGTCATCGGCGCCGGCCCCGGAGGACTCGCCGCCGCGTACGCGCTGCGAGCCCGGGGCATTCGCGCCGTCGTCCTGGAGAAGTCCGACGATGTGGGCGCGTCCTGGCGCGGGCACTACGACCGCCTCCATCTCCACACCACCCGCCGCCTTTCCGCCCTGCCCGGGCTGCCCATACCGCGCCGCTTCGGCCGCTGGGTCTCCCGCGACGACGTGGTGCGCTATCTGGAGAAGTACGCCGAGCACCACGAACTGGAGATCGTCACCGGCGTCGAGGTCTCCCGCGTGGAGCCCTCGCCCGACGGTGACCGCTGGCTGCTGCACGCCACTGGCGGCCGTGAGCTGACCGGCTCCGCGGTGGTGGTCGCCACCGGCTTCAACCACACCCCGCGCATCCCCGACTGGCCCGGCCTGGACACCTACGGCGGCCGGTTCCTGCACGCCGGCGAGTACCGCGACGCCGAACCCTTCGCCGGCCAGGACGTCCTCGTCGTCGGCGCCGGCAACACCGGCGCCGAGATCGCCGTCGACCTGGCCGAGGGCGGCGCCTCCCGGGTACGGCTCGCCGTCCGCACCGTCCCGCACATCGTGCGCCGCTCCACCGCCGGCTGGGCCGCCCAGTACAACGCGATCCTGGTACGACGCCTCCCGGTGTCCCTCGTCGACCGGCTCGCCCGCACGCTGGCCAAGGTCAGCGTGCCCGATCTGGCCGCCCAGGGCCTGCCCCGCCCCGACACCGGCCTCTACAGCCGGGCCGAGGAGGGCGCCATCCCGATCCTGGACGTCGGCCTCATCGACGCGGTGCGGGAGGGGAGGGTCGAGATCGTGGCCGCCGTCAACGGCTTCGAGGACCGCAAGGTCACCCTCGCCGACGGCACCCCCGTCTCCCCCGACGCGGTGATCGCCGCGACCGGATACGTGCGCGCGCTGGAGGGCCTGGTCGGCCACCTCGACGTCCTCGACGACAGCGGCAACCCGGGCACCCACGGCCCCCGCACCCCGAAGAACGCCCCCGGCCTCCACTTCATCGGCTACACCAACCCCATCAGCGGCATGTTCCGGGAGATGGCGATCGACGCGGAGAAGATCGCGAGGGCCCTCGCCAAGCAAAAGCGGGCGGCTTAGGCCGCACCGCCCCCCTCGGGTGGCTGGCGCCTTCGCCCGCAACTTTGCGTGCGGACCACTTCCTGACGCAGCGTCAGTTCAATAACCTGACACAGCGTGCGCTGGACGCGCTGCGGTGTGCCGCTGAGATGAACATGCTCAATTCCCCCCGTGAGCCTTCAAAGAACGAAGAGCCGGAAATTTCCGTTGAGTCATTGGTACTGCACGCCACTGACAATCGGGTCGGGCACATCACCCTCAACCGCCCCGCATGGCCGCGCATCGCCCGCGCGGGCGTCTTCTGCGTCAACGTGCTCGGCGCCGGACACGGCGAGCTGTGCCGTGCCTTCGCGGTGTGCGGCGCGGACAAGTTCGCGGGCGTGGCCTACGACGCGGCCCCGGTGTCGGGCGCGCCCCGACTGGGAGGCGCCGCGTGGATCGACTGCGCGATCCACGCGGTGCACACGGGCGGTGACCACCTGATCGTGGCCGGCCGTGTCGACGCGCTCGGCGCGGCCGAGGCCCCCGGCGGCCCGCTGCTGTTCCACCGGGGGCGATTCGCCGGGCTCGGCGGGCTCGGCCGGTTCGGGCTGGACGGCTAGACAGCCAGAACGGGCACCAGGGTCGCCGGCCGCCGCCGGATCACCAGTGCCATCAGGGCCGCCGCCGCGCACAGCGTGCCGGAGGCGTACCAGACCATGTCGTACGTGCCGAAAACGTCGCGGGCGACACCGCCGAGGTAGGCGACGAGGGCCGCGCCGATCTGGTGGGAGGCGAGGACCCAGCCGAAGACGATGGCGCTGTCTTCGCCGTAGTGCTCCCGGCACAGGGCCAGGGTGGGCGGGACGGTGGCGACCCAGTCGAGGCCGTAGAAGACGATGAAGAAGATCATCGGGGGGTGGACGGAGGGGCCCAGCAGCATCGGCAGGAAGAGGAGGGAGAGGCCGCGCAGGGCGTAGTAGACGGCGAGCAGGCGGCGGGGTTCGAAGCGGTCGGTGAACCAGCCGGAGGCGATCGTGCCGACGACGTCGAAGACGCCCACGACCGCGAGCAGCGAGGCCGCCGTGGTGACCGGCATGCCGTGGTCGTGGGCGGCGGGCACGAAGTGGGTCTGCACCAGGCCGTTGGTGGAGGCGCCGCAGATCGCGAAGGTGCCGGCGAGCAGCCAGAAGGGCCCGGTGCGGACGGCGGAGAGCAGCACCCCGACCGTCCGGCGCGCGGCTCCGGTGACCGGCGCCGGCTTCGGCACGAAGTCCGCCGAACCGTACGGCTTCTGGCCCACGTCGGCCGGGTGGTCGCGCAGCAGCAGCCAGACGAAGGGGACGACCGCGAGGGCGGCGAGGGCGACGGTGACGGCGGCCGGGCGCCAGTCGTACGTCTCGACCATCCAGGACAGGAGCGGCAGGAAGATCAGCTGGCCGGAGGCGGAGCCGGCGGTGAGGATGCCGCTGACCAGGCCGCGCCGCGTGGTGAACCATCGGTTGGTGACCGTGGCGGCGAAGGCGAGGGCCATCGAGCCGGAGCCGAGGCCGACCAGCAGGCCCCAGCACAGCAGCAGTTGCCAGGCGGCCGTCATCCACACGGTGAGGCCCGAGCCGACCGCGATCACGGTCAGGGCCACGGCCACCACCCGGCGTATGCCGAAACGGTCCATCAGCGCGGCCGCGAACGGCGCGGTGAGCCCGTACAGCGCGAGGTTGACGGAGACGGCCGCGCCGATCGTGCCGCGCGACCAGTCGAACTCCTGGTGCAGGGGGTCGATGAGCAGGCCGGGCAGGGAGCGGAAGGCGGCCGCGCCGACGATCGTGACGAAAGTGACGGCGGCGACGAACCAGGCACGGTGGATACGCGGTGAGCGGGTCGGCTTCGAGGCCTCAAGGGCAACTGCGGCGGCTTCGCTTGTCTGGGTCACGACATCAAGCTTCGGCCGGCCCGTCCATCCCATCGAGTGGCCCGGAGGACAGCATTCGCTAGAATCGGGCCATGAGCAGTGACCGTGGCTTCCGCCCGCACCGAGTCGTCGTCCTCGCCCTGGACGGCCTGCTCCCCTTCGAACTGGGCATCCCGCACTGCATCTTCGGCCGGCCCAAGGACCCGCGGGGGCGGCATCTGTACGAGGTCGTGACCTGCTCGGTCCGGCCGCCGGGGCCGGTCGAGACCGACGCCGACTTCGCGATCCACGTGGCGCACGGCCCGGAGGCGCTGGCCACCGCCGACACGGTGGTCATCCCGGCGTCGTACGAGCTGGGCCCGGTCTTCGAGAAGGGCGTCCTCACCCCCGAGTTGGCCGCCGCCCTCGCCCACATCCGCCCCGGCACCCGGCTCGCCTCCATCTGCACCGGCGTCTACGTCCTGGCCGCCGCCGGTTACCTGGAGGGCCGCCCGGCGACCACGCACTGGGCCGAAGCGGACCACCTCCAGAGGCTGTTCCCACAGGTCAAGGTGGACGCGGACGTCCTCTTCATCGACGACGGCGACGTGCTGACCTCCGCCGGGGTGGCCGCCGGCATCGACCTGTGTCTGCACATGGTCCGCCGCGACCACGGCACGGCCGTCGCCAACGAGGTGGCCCGCCGTACGGTCGTGCCCCCGCACCGGGACGGCGGCCAGGCCCAGTACATCCACCGCCCGGTCCCCGACCCGCAGGTCGCCACGACCACGGCGGCCCGCGCCTGGGCGCTCGGCCGCCTGCACGAGCCCATCCAGCTGCGGGACATGGCCGAGCAGGAGGCCATGTCGGTACGGACCTTCACGCGCCGCTTCCGCGAGGAGACCGGCATCAGCCCCGGCCAGTGGCTCACCCAGCAGCGCGTCGAACGTGCCCGTCACCTCCTGGAGTCCACCGACCTCTCCGTCGACCAGGTGGCCCGGGACGCCGGCTTCGGCACGGCCCAGTCGATGCGGCAGCACCTACAGACAGCGCTCGGCGTCACCCCGACCGCCTACCGCCGGACCTTCCGGACCGCCGCCGGCGAAGCCCGGAGCCACGGCGATGCCGGCCTCCCGCACTGACCTCGTGACCGGCCGGAACCGCCGGTTCGTCAGAACCGCCGGCTCGTCAGGGCCGGCCGTTCGCCAGAACGTGAGCACCCCCCGTGCGGCCACGGGTACGGCTATCCGTCGCCGGGGCTGTCGGTGCGCACCCCGGAGTGGTTCCACGCGCGCGATGTGGCCGCCTTCGCCAACGACACCCTCACGTTCGAGATCTTCCCGCCCGAGTTCGAGGACCTGTGGCTGCCCGTGCACGCCCTGGACCTGGTGGAGACGGGGATGCTGCAGGGCCAGAACTGGAATCTCGAAGAGTTGTCCACAGCCTGTGGAGAAACCGGCCGCGTTCCTGCTGTCGGCGATGCCGGAGCCGTTCGTCGGGGCGACGGGCACCCCGGTCGCACCCGTGGCCGTTCTCTGACGTTCGCGTGCCGCCGTTCTTCGGGGGCGGTGTCACGCCGGAACCGGCGTGACACCGCCCCTCCCCCATTCCCCCCTGAATCCGGACGGCTGCGCGCACCGGCCCGCCCCGAGCCCGGTCCCGCACGCCTCCGTCCGGCTCGACCCACGCTCGACGAGGGCGTCCGCCAACAAGACCCTCGCCGTCCCCTCGCGGCGAATCGCAGACCTCAAGCGTGAGCAAACGGTCACAAGGCGTCAACGCCTGTTCAGGGTTTTAGGACTTATGCCCCGGTTCATCATGGGCGCGCACAGATGCATCCCCCGGCGCATCACCGCACACCGGGATCACACCGCCTCGAACGCCAGCCCCTCGAACGAGGTCAGCCCGCCTCCGTACGCCACCGCCGCGCCCTGCCGGGATTCCGCACACCGGTCGAGTTCGCACCAGATGCGCTTGCCGGCGCCTTCGGGGCTCCAGCCCCAGCGGTCGGCGAGCCCGTCGACGAGGGCGAGGCCCCGGCCGCCGGTCGCGTCACCGTCGACGCACCGCGGTACGGGCGCGCGGTCGCTGGTGTCGACGACCTCCAGCCGTACGGTGACGGATTCCCCGGCGCCCTTGCCGTCCTTGCCCGGCAGCGAGAGCCGCAGCACGGCCGGACAGCCGGTGTGCACGACAGCGTTGGTGACCAACTCGGAGACGAGCAGGATCAGCGTCTCGGCCAGCGACTCGTCCGCCGCTATAGCGGACCCGGCGAGGCGCGAGCGCGCCCACCTCCTGGCGCGTCCCACCTCCGCGGGGTCGGGCCGGATCTCCAGCTGCACTTGAAGCACCTGCACCGCTCACACCATCCGAACCGGCGGACACATGAACCCGCGCCGAGCGAGCGCCACGACGAGGATCGCGACGACAAGGACGACGATGGCCACGATCGTAGCCATTTTCTGCATGGCCAGAACAACGGCCAGAGCAAGGGTCACGGAACGTGATTCCCTTGCGAGACAGCATGGTTGACGTACAGTCACCCCAACAAGCGCTTCGGGCATATTCCAACGCGAAGGAGTACGCGTACGGCATACTGTGCGACGCTCGCTGCGGGGGGTCGAACAAGCGGGGGCACAAGCCCTTACCGCCCTGCGAGCAGCGGTGCGCACCCTGAGCCGCGGGGCCGCTTCGACGGCACCGCCGGCATGGCTCGTCCTCGGAACCACTCGCATCCCACAGAAGGTACCCGAGGGGGCACCCGACTCCAGGCCGTGACGAGTCACGCGTTGGACACAACCCGATATCAACGCTCCGTGATGCCGATATGCCACAATCCGTGACATCGGCGCGCCAGGACCTCCGATTCCGCAGACCAGAGCCGTTTCGAACACTCACCCGAGCAATGCGGCGGCGAGCTTTCCTCACTCTCCGTGACACCTTCACCGCGTTGAGCCCTTAACCAGGCCCGTTTCATGTGCAGATGCACCTCCGCCTCCCAGGTGAAGCCCCTCCCGCCGTGCACCTGGAGGCAGTCCCGGGCGCCGCGCACGGCGGCCTCGTCGGCGAGCAGCCGGGCCGCCGCGATGTCCGCACCCCTGGACCGACAAGGCGACAGTATCTAAGATCTGACCACTCGTCAGTTGACGGCAGGGGCTGGCTGCTCTCGGCCATGGACGAGGAGATCGAGGACCTGCTCGCCGCGCATCCGGCGGTGGGAGGCGCGGCGATGGGGCTGCCGGACGCGGAGCGCGGGGAGCTGGTGTGCGCGGTGGTCGAACAGCCGCCGGGGGCCGCCGCGTTGACGCTCCCGGAGGTGGTGGCGTACCTGCGCGGGGAAGGGCTGTCGGTGCACAAGCTGCCGGAGCGGCTGGAGGTGATGGCCGCCCTTCCGCGCAACGAGACCCTGCGCAAGCTGCTCAAGTACAAGCTGCGCGAGCGGTTCTCGGCGACTTCGGCGCCGGGAGCCGGGAGACTTCCGGGCCGGGAGCCGGGAGATTCCCGGGCGGGGGAGCCCTACTCCGGGATCGTGAAGTACCGGGCGAACGCCGGGACGATCTCCGCCTCCGCGACCTTCCCGTCGCCGTCGATGTCGAGGCCGGCCGCGACCGTCTGCGCGATTTCCGGGGGGACCCCGAGGACGCGCAGCACGCGCACGGTGTCGGCGACGGGCGCCGTGCCGTCGCCGGCGGTGTCCGCGAGGGCCAGGGCCGCGTGCAGGAAGGGGCGGGCGATCTCGGCGAACCGGTCGGGATTGTCGTGCAGCCGCTTGACCGCGCCGCTCACGAACTCCTCGCGGGTGATGCGCTGGTCGCCGTCCCGGTCCGCCATGGCCGCCATGCCCTGCCAGAAGGCCTCCGCACCGGCGTACAGGGCCTGGCCCTTGTCGGAGCGGGCGGGGGCGCCGAACTCGGCGAGCAGTGCCTTGGCCGCCGAGTTGAAGTCCTCGCGGTCGATCCAGCCGTTGCCGTCCTGGTCGAAGGTTGCGAACCGGGCGGCGATCCGTCGCTCGTACTCGGTGCTGACCATGTCTGTTCGGGCCGCCTTACGTGACGTGGGGGTTCCTCTCCCAGCGAGCGTACGACGCGGGCGGCGGCCGGTGAGCCGGAAAACGACCCTTGTGCCAAGACCGGGGGAATTCTGCGACAACAATGTGGCACTGTCGTAATCGTCGGCTATGAAGGGTGCGCCGCGGTCGCCGGCCATGGAGGGCGCGGAGCCGGCTACGCCGAGAGCGGGCCCTCCTCGTCGCTGACCGCGCTGTCCATGTCGGGGTACACGTCGAACAGCCGTCGTACACCGAGCGCGCCCAGGACCCGGTTGACGTGAGAACCGTCACTCGCGCCCTGAGCGGGCAGTATCAGCCGCAGCCGGCCCCGGCAGGAGCGGATCAGGCGGCGGGCCGCGATGAGGACGCCGACCCCGCTGGAGTCGCAGAAGAAGACGTCGGAGAGGTCGAGGACCAGGCTGTGATGGCCCTCGGCCACCGCGTCGTGCACCCGCTGGCGCAGCACCGGCGAGGTCACCAGGTCCAGTTCGCCCGACACCCCGAGCACGGCCCACTCACCCTGTTCGACGCCGGTCACCTTGAAAGCCACGGCTCAGCCCTTCGCTCGCCGGATCTCCGGAACCGCCCGGAAACGGAGCCAGTTCCTTCGCTTCTTTTCGCGCGGCTGCCCAGCGGCCGTTCCCCGAAACCACGAATGACAAACGAGAGACGATCAAGAAGGGTCTTGTTTCGGTCACTGACGATCCTGTTCGATCGGAAACGGAGGGTTCGATCGGGCACGAATGAAGAGGGGTCCACTACCACCCGCGGTCCCTCAGGGGGCGCGCATTGCCATAAAGGGGCGTGCGCTGTCGGACGTGCCGACTACATTCGAGGAGACTGTGGAGACACGCTGGAGTCGGGCACGGGGAGGGGGCCGCATGGCGAAGAAGGACGTACCGCCCCGCTGGGACCGCAAGATGCAGCAGCGACTCGCGCGCGGCGAGGCGGCCGCCCTCGGCGAGCTCTACGACCGCTTCGCCTCGCTCGTGCACGGCCTCGCCCACCGCGTCCTCGGGGACGAGGGGGCCGCCGACTCCATAACCCGCGAGGTCTTCGCCCATGTCTGGGAGCATCCGGACGCCTACCACCCCAGGCAGGGCCCGCTGCGCTCCTGGGTCGCCGCGCTGACCCACCGGCTCGCCGTGCGGCGCCTCAGGGCCACCGAGACCGCGGCGCTCACCCCGGGCGACACCGGCTCGGAGGCCAGGGAGGAGCTGGAGCGCAAGGTGCGGCGCGCCTCCGTCGCCGCCCGCGCGGACTACATCGTGCACTCCATGCCGACCCCACTGCGCGCCGCCCTGGACCTCGCCTACTTCCAGCGCCGTGACTACCGCCGGACCGCGGTGGACCTCGGCGTCACCGAGGACGAGGCCCGCCGCCGGCTGCGCCTCGGACTGCAACTGCTGTCCACCGCGCACGACGCCGGGAGACCGCCCGGATACGGAGGTGCGGTGTGAGCGGCACCGACCCCTTCGAGGCGCACGGCACGGGCTCCGGAGACGGTGACGTGCCGCCCGGCAGCGACGCCGAGCCGGGCGGGCGGCCGCGCGTACCGCTGCCGCGGGCCTCCGTCGAGGACGGCGGGCGGCCGCTGCCCGAACTGGACGAGCTGCTGCCCGTACCGCTGGAGTTGCCGCACGATGTCCTGAAGTCGCTCCTCGGGGCCTGGGCGCTGGCCGCCTGCTCGGCGGCGGAGGCCCTCGCCGTCGAGGTCCATCTCGGCGACTGCGGCTCCTGTGCGGACGAGGCGCGACGGCTGCGCGAGGCGGTCGGCCTGCTGCACCAGCCGGAGAGCCTCGATCTCGACCCCGGCCTGCGCACCCGCGTCCTGGAGGCCTGCCTGGACCGCCGGCCGCCACGTATCCCGGTCCCCGAGTGGGCGGCGCCCTACGACGCCGAGACCGCCCGCCTGGACGCCCTCCTCCAGGACATCGCCGACGCGGAGTGGCACACGCCTGTACGGCTGCGCTGGTTCGACGGCGCGGCGACGACGAGCCGCCGTACGACGGTCGCCGGGGTCATCGCGCACCTGCTGTCCGTGGACGGTCTGGTGGCGGCGGCGCTCGGCCTGGACGACCCCGTCGGAGAGCTGCCCGCGCAGGGCCCCTCCGCCCGTACCGAGGCCTTCTGGGAGGCCTCGCACTTCCCGCCGACCCGTGCGGTGCGGGGTCCCTGGCGGGAGCAGAGCCACCGGCTCGTGCAGACCGTCTCCTTCACCGGCGGCGGCGCCGGGCGTCTCGGGGTGTCGTACGGCGACTTCGCCCTGCCGTTGCACGACGCGATGCTGGACCGCGCCTTCGAGTGCTGGGTGCACGCGGAGGACATCGCGGATGCCGTGGACTATCCCTACGGGCCGCCGGCCGCGAGGCATCTGCACAGGATGATCGACCTCGCGGCGCGGATGCTTCCCGGTGCGCTGGCGGCGCGCCGGCAGGCAGGGCTGGCGGCGCCCGGCCCGACCCCGCACCTGGTCCCCGCGGGACAGCCGGGCCGAAGCCTGCGGCTGGAGATCGAGGGCAACGGGGGCGGCGAGTGGCTCATCCCGCTGGACTCGCCGGGGGCGGTGGGCTCGACGGAGTTCGAGGTGGCGCATGTGGCGCTGGACGACGTGGAGTTCTGCAGGCTGGCCGCGGGGCACGTACCGCCGGAGGACGCTGCCGCGGGGCAGCTGGGAGACAGGGCGGCGATCAGGGACGTGCTGTTCGCGGCGGCGAGTTTGAGCAGGATGTAGGCGCCCGTTCGCCCAAGGAGCGGGGTGGTTCTGTGGCACGTCGACTGCGGGTGGTGCGTGGCTGGTCGCGCAGTTCCCCGCGCCCCTTACGGTGACATCCGTCAGGCGAAGACGACCGTCCGTCGGCCGTTGAGCAGGATGCGGCGCTCCGCATGCCACTTCACCGCCCGCGCCAGTGCCTGGCACTCCACGTCGCGCCCGATCGCGACCAGCTGGTCCGGGGTGACGCCGTGGCCCACCCGTTCGACCTCCTGCTCGATGATCGGCCCCTCGTCGAGGTCCGCCGTGACGTAGTGTGCCGTCGCCCCGATCAGCTTGACGCCCAGCGCATGCGCCTGGTGGTACGGCTTCGCGCCCTTGAAGCTCGGCAGGAACGAGTGGTGGATGTTGATGATCCGGCCGCTGAGCTGCTTGCACAGGTCGTCCGAGAGGACCTGCATATAGCGGGC
The DNA here is from genome assembly GCF_040629895.1 of Streptomyces sp. NPDC005866. Classification (NCBI taxonomy): domain Bacteria; kingdom Bacillati; phylum Actinomycetota; class Actinomycetes; order Kitasatosporales; family Streptomycetaceae; genus Streptomyces; species Streptomyces sp. NPDC005866. Next base: position 140,775 of record NZ_JBEXWP010000004.1, on the reverse strand, counting down.
CAGCACGACCAGCTCGACGTCCTGCTCACGGACGAACTCGAGCAGCCGCGCCTCCGCGTCCGCCTTCGTCTCCTTCGTCACCGGGATGTGGTGGAAGGGGATGTTGTACGAGCCCACCAGCTCCGCCAAGTCGGTGTGGTTGGAGACCACCGCGGCGATCTCCACCGGCAGCGCGCCGGTACGCGCGCGGAAGAGCAGGTCGTTCAGGCAGTGCCCGAACTTGCTGACCATCAGGACGACACGCATCCGCTCGTCGGCCCGGTTGATCTGCCAGTCCATGTGGAAGGAGTCACCGACCGCCGCGAAGCTGGCCCGCAGCTTGTCGACCGTCACCGGCGCCTCGGCCGAGAAGTGCACGCGCATGAAGAACAGACCCGTGTCGTGGTCCCCGAACTGCTGGCTGTCCTCGATGTTGCAGCCGGTCATGAACAGGTAGCTCGACACGGCGTGCACGATGCCCTTCTTGTCCGGGCAGGAGAGGGTGAGGACGTACTGGTCGGCCAGGGCGGCCTGGGCTCGGGTGGACTGCTCAGTCATGCACCACAGAATCTCATGCCCGGCCGCCCCCGTCGGCCCCTGTCCGCTCCGCGGACCTCCGCAGCCGGCCCGTCGTTCAGAGTCCGCGTCCGCGTCCGCTCCGCGGACTCACGCCGCCCGTGTCATGATCCGCAGCACCTCGAGGCTGCGCGGCGGAATGTCCGGGTCGTCGCCGTCGCTCGCCGCCAGGCGCACGTGCGCGTCCCGGGCCGCCCGGACCGCGTCCGGCCACGCCTGGTGCTCGAGGTACGCGGAGACCGGCGCGTCCGGCCCGACCTGGTGCATGATCCGCAGCACCCGCAGCACGGCGGTGTCGACGAGCGCCGCCTCCTGCGAGTCGCGGAATATCGTCCCGACGTATTTCTCGGCGGACCAGTTGTCGAGCCAGGTGTCCTCGACCAGCCGGTAGACAGCGTCGGTCACATCGCCGTACCCGTCCTGGCCGGCCAGCCAGACGTTCCGCTGGAAGTCCGGGTCGGAAAGCATGTGCAGCGCGGAGCGCACATTGCTGCGCCAGCGCCACCACGGCATGTCATTGAGTGGCATGCCGCCCATGGTGGAGGAGCGACGGCCGCGACGGGAAGAGTTCTCCGAACCTTGCACGGTCATCGATCGTACGTTCCTCGCCACACGCTCTTAACCGGCCCCCGTAATTCACCCGCACGTCACCCCTTGTTGATCATGGGGAACTCGCCGGTTAGTGATGTGACGGAATCGTGCGTGTCCATGACCGGCAGGCGCCACACCCTCAGCACCATCCTCCCCACGACTCACCGGCGCGTCAGAGCCTCCGCCATGTCCGCGGTGGCCATGACGGCCTGTGCGTCACTGGCCGCCGGCTGTGGGGTCATCCCAGGATTGTCGGGCTCGGGGGACGACGAGATCAAGGTGATGACCTGGGCGCCCCAGAACACCAGCGCCACCAACAAGCCCGGCATGCCCGCCATGGCGTCGGCCATCGTCCGCTGGATCAACTCCCAGGGCGGCATCAGCGGCCGCAAGCTCAAGCTGCTCACCTGCAACGACAACAACACCAGCGTGGGCGCCGCGAACTGCGCCCAGAAGGCGGCCGACCAGAACGTCGTCGCCGTCGTCGGCTCCTACAGCCAGTTCGGCGACTCCTACTTCGCCCCGCTGGAAGGCGCGGCCATCCCCTACATAGGCGGCTACGGGGCGTCGAACCAGGAGTTCACCAGCCCCGTCTCCTACCCCGTCAACGGCGGCCAGCTCACCCTGCTGGCCGGACTCGGGGAGGCGCTGGCCGGCTCCTGCGGCCCGGTGACCCTGGTCCGCCCGGACAGCATCGCCGGCGACCAGCTGCCCCAGCTGCTCGACTCGGGCCTCAAGGCCGGCGGTCACGCCAAGTCGATCGACCAGCGCGCGGCCGAGAACCTCAGCGAGTACGACCAGCAGTCGCAGAAGGCGCTGGGGAACGCCACCTCGGACTCGCTGAAGACGGGCTGTGTGGTGCCCGAGCTCGGTGACCGCACGGCCACCTTCATGGACAGCTTCCAGCGTGCCCGCCAGGACTACCCGAAGGTGAAGACGGCCGCCGAGGTCGGCAGCGTCGACCAGACGGTGATCAACTCCACCGGCGGTGCGTCCGGCCCGTACGAGGGGTCGTACATCACCGGCTGGTACCCGGTGGCCTCGGACTCGCGGTGGGACGAGATGAAGAAGGTCATCAGCAAGGAGGCCTTCGGCGACAACCGGATCGACCCGGCCAACGCCGGCGTGCAGACCACCTGGGTCGCCTACAAGGTCCTGACCGCCGTCCTGAAGAAGATCGGCACCGGCGAGGTCAGCTCCGACAGTGTGCGCCGCACCCTCAACGGCGGCCTGAAGGCCTCCACCGGTGGCCTCACCCCGCCCTTGTCCTGGCCCTACCAGGGCAAGCTGGCCGCGGCCGGCTTCTCCCGGCTGGCCAACACCGACGTGAACGTCCAGACCGTCAAGGACGGCCTGCTCCGGTCGGCGAACAAGAACGCCCTCGACATGACGAAGATCCTGGAGAACGCCGACCTCGGCTGACCGGCTCTCCCGGCCGACCCGCTCTCAGAGCTCGGTCGGCTGCCGCCGGGTCAGCCCGTACTTGCCGGCGATCGTGTTCCAGAGCGCGGCCGCCTTCACCTTCTGGGAGCTGGCGGTGCCGCTCTCCCGGTTGCCGGCCGCGGTCTGGCCGGTGGTGCGGGCCTGGCCCTTGCGGCAGCCGTGCTTGCCCTTGGCCTGGTCGGCCCAGGCCGCGTAGTGGTTGTCCGCGTTCGCGGAGGCCTGCCAGGCCTCGGTGAGGGCGGCCGTCAGCTCGGCGTTGCTCGGCAGCTTGTCGACGGACAGCTTGGACAGCCGGGTGACCAGCGCGGCGCGCTGCGTGGCGGCGGTGCGCAGATCGGCGGCGGCGCCGTCCAGGTTCTTGCACTGCTTCACATTGGCGACCGCGCCGATCACCGTGGCCCGGCTGCTGCCGCTGTCGGCGAGCAGCTTGTCCAGGGCGGTGGCCTGCGCCTTCGCCGGGTCGGCCGCGCTCGACGAGGACCCGTCGGTGGCGGAGACGGTCGCGGCGACCGTCTTGTTGGCGTCGTTGGAGCCCCCGCCGCCCCCGCTGAACAGGGCCCCGGCCCCGACCCCGAGGACGACGATCCCGATCCCGACGGCCGCGATCAACGGCACCTTCGACCTGGTACGACCACCCCGGCCACCCCCGTCCCCGTCGTACGACGGCGGGGGCGGGGTGTACGCGGGCGGCTGCTGGAAGTTCTGCGGCTGCTGCTGGTAGCGCGGCATCTGGGCCGTGGGCGCGGCCGGGGGCGCGCCGCCCGGCGTGCTGCGGAAGAGGTTGTCGAACTCGGCGGGCGGCTGCCGGTCGGCGTCCTGCGGGCCACCGGCCGGGTACGGCGCGATGTACTGCGTGGCCTCGGCGTCGGGGTGCGCGGCGGGGGCGGACTGCCGGCCCAGGAAGGTGGTCTGCTCGTTGGTTCTCTCCGGCGGCAGCGCACCGGGGCCCATCGGCGGGATCAGCTGGGTGGCCCCTTCGGGGGCCGCCGCCACGGGCGGTATGTACTGCGTGGCCCCCTCGTCCACCGGCGCGGCGGGCACCGGCGGGATGTACTGGGTGGCGCCTTCGTCGGCGGCCGGCAGGGCGCCGGGGTGGCTGCCGTGCGGGACGGCGGGCGGCAGCGCGGCGCCCGGAGCGCCGTAGGGGTCCTGGCCGGCGGCCGGGGGCAGCGGGGCGCCGTACGACTGCTGGGGCTGCGCGCCGTAGCCGTACGACTGCTCGTAGCCGCCGTACGACGGGGCGGGCGCCCCCTCCGGCGGGAGCGGGCCGGCGCCGGAGGCATGGGACTGGGACGGGAACGGGGTGGCGTGGGCCTGGTCGTTCCAGGCGGGCGGCTGCTCCGGGGTGTTCCACTCCTGGCCGGCCGCCTGCGGCCAGCCCTGCTGGGGCTGCGGCGCGCTGTGCTGGTGGCCGGGCCCCCACGGCTGTCCCCAGGCCTGGCCCTCGGAGGGCGCGGTGGTCGGGGCCGGGGCCGGCGCGGGCGGCTGCGATATGGGGACGGGAACGCCCGTCATGCCCGGCAGCAGGGGCTCGCCGCCGTCGGAGGGCAGCACGATGCCTTCGCGCGCGGGCTCGCCCTGTCCACTCTGCGTCACCGGGACTCCTACGAATGGGGGACCTTGGGAATCGTCGGCTCACGCTACCGGGTCCCCTCAGCCGGGTGCCACGCGCCCAAGGGGGCGATCTTCTTCCCGGTGACAGCAGTAACAAAACCGCCCCGCGGTGCGCTGTATATGCCGCCTCCTGAACGGCAAGGTGTGGTTTCCCACACGTTCACGCAGCCGCGGGGCATGAATTCATGCGGCCGCCTGCAGATCCAGGCGGGCGCCGAACTCCCTGACGACCGGTTCGTCCCGGAATGGCTCCAGGCGCTGCTGGAAGTCCTCCAGGTACTCGGCTCCCCGGTTGGAACGGACGGTCTCCAGCAGTTCCACCGCCTTCAGCCCGGTGGCACAGGCCTGTTCGATCTCGCGCTGCTGCACCTGCGCCGTGGCGAGGAGCACATAGCCGATCGCGCGGCGCCGCGCCCGCGTCCGGGGGTGCCCGGCCAGCGACTGCTCCGCGCTCCTCGCGGCCGCCTCGGCCTGGCCCAGGTCCCGGTGGCAGTGCGCCAACTCGTCGGCGAGATAGGCCTCGCCGAAGTGCGCGATCCACGCCGGGTCGTCCCCGGAGAACGGATCGGCCGCCTCCATCGCCGACACCGCGCGCCCGGACGCCAGTTGCGCCGACCGCGCGTCGCCCAGCAACGCGTGCCCACGGGCCTCGGCCGCGTAGAACATCGCCTCCGCGCGCGGGGTCACGTGCCCGCGCGCCCCCTCCTGCGCCGCCCGCGCCAACTGGGCGATCTCCCGCGGGTTTCCGAGCTGTGCGGCGAGATGGCTCATGGAGGCGGCGAGCACATAGCCGCCGTAGCCACGGTCGCCGGCCGCCTGCGCGAGACGCAGCGACTGGATGTAGTACCGCTGGGCGAGCCCGGGTTGACCGGTGTCGACGGCCATGTACCCGGCGAGTTCGGTGAGCCGGGCGACGGCGGCGAACAACTCCCGCCCCACGGACTCCCGGTAGGACCCGGCGAGCAGCCCGGAGACCACGCTGTTGAGGTAGTGCACGACGACCGGGCGCATGTGCCCGCTGCCGTACTGGTGGTCCAGGTCGGTGAGCGCCTGTGTCATGGCCTTCACGGCCGCGACGTCCGACTGCCCGACCCTCGGCCCGGCCTGCCGAGCCACCTGCGCGTCCGGCGCCGAGATCAGCCAGTCCCGGCTGGGCTCGACCAACGCGGACGCGGCGACCGAGGAGCCGGACAGGAAGTCCCGGCGGCCCACGTCACTGCGCCACAGCTCGCAGACCTGCTCGATGGCCCCCAGTACCGTCGGCGAGAACTGGAGACCGACGCCCGACGCGAGGTTCTTGCCATTGGCCATGCCGATCTCGTCGATCGTGACCGTGCGGCCCAGCTTGCGGCCCAGCGCCTCGGCGATGATCGCGGGCGCCCGGCCGCGCGGCTGCTGCCCGCGCAGCCAGCGGGCCACGGACGTCTTGTCGTACCGCAGGTCGAGACCGTGCTCCGCGCCGCACATGTTGACCCTGCGGGCGAGCCCGGCGTTCGAGCACCCCGCCTCCTGGATGAGCGCCTGCAACCGTTCGTTCGGCTGCCGCGCGACAAGCGGCCTTGCGGCCATGGCGTACCCCCTGCGAACTCCCTGTAGGGAAAAGATCCGGCCTTGACGATCACTGCCCAGCGGACATACCGAAAATGCGGGACATGCGAGGATTGCCGGGTAAAGGCGGCGGAATTGCGGGTACGACCGCTGCCAACCCCCCACTTCTGACTACCCGCTCACGCCCCGGTTCCTCCTGCGCGCCCCCACACGTGCATCCATGCGCCCCGGTTGCGGAATCGATGCTCCTCCCCCGCGCGCGCTACGCCCGTAACTCCAGGTGGGTGAGGGAGTTGTGTTGGGCGTGGAAGAGACGATCGTCGGCACCGAAGCCGCTCAGATTCCGAAGCAGCGCGGGGAATCGCTGCTGGAGACCGCCGTCCGCTACGCCGAGGAGCGCCACTGGGACGTCTTCCCGGGCACCTGGCTGGAAGCGGTCGAGGGGGTGCAGCGCTGTTCCTGCGGGGAGGTGGTGTGCGCGGCGCCCGGCGCGCATGCGGCGCGTCCGGACTGGGCGACGCAGGCGACCGGTAGTACGACGGTGGCGCGCCGGATGTGGCAGAAGCAGCCGACGGCGTCGATCCTGCTGCCGACGGGGCGGACCTTCGACGCGTTGTCCGTCCCGGAGACGGCCGGGTTTCTCGCGTTGGCGCGCATGGAGCGGATGGAGCTGACGCTCGGGCCGGTGACGCTCACCCCTGACCGGCGGATGCAGTTCTTCGTGCTGCCGGGTGCGGCGGTGAAGGTGCCGGATCTGGTACGGAAGCTGGGCTGGTCGCCTGCGTCGCTGGACCTTACGGCGCTGGGCGAGGGCGCGTACGTGCCCGCACCGCCGACGCGGTACGGGTCGCGGGGCGCGGTGCAGTGGGCGAGCCGGCCGACGCCGGCGAACAGGTGGCTGCCGGACGCGGAGGAGCTGATCTCGGCGCTGGCTTATGCGTGCGGGCGGGACCGCTGAGGTGCGTGGTTCCCCGTGCCCCTGAAATCGGCCTGGCCGTAGGGTTCTGGTATGACCGATGCCGTTCGTGTTCGTGGGCTCTGGAAACGCTTTGGGCAACAGGTGGCCGTCGGCGGGATCGATCTGTCGCTGCCCGCCGGACAGTTCGTCGGGCTGGTCGGGCCCAACGGAGCCGGGAAGACCACCACCCTCTCCATGGTGACCGGGTTGCTCCGGCCGGATCAGGGGAGCGTCGAGGTCGTCGGGCACGACGTGTGGCGGGACCCGGTGGCGGTGAAGGCCCGCATCGGCGTGCTGCCCGAAGGACTACGGCTCTTCGAACGACTCTCCGGACGTGAACTGCTCGGCTACAGCGGCCGGCTGCGCGGGCTGCCCGGCGCCGAGGTCGACAAGCGGGCCACCCAGCTCCTGGACGTGCTCGATCTCGCCGGAGCCCAGCACAAACTCGTCGTCGACTACTCGACCGGCATGCGCAAGAAGATCGGGCTCGCGGCCGCTCTCCTCCACAACCCCGAAGTCCTCTTCCTGGACGAGCCGTTCGAGGGCGTCGACCCGGTGTCCGCGCAGACCATCCGGGGCGTCCTGGAGCGCTACACATCCTCCGGCGCGACCGTCGTCTTCTCCTCCCACGTCATGGAACTCGTCGAGTCGCTGTGCGACTGGGTGGCGGTGATGGCCGCCGGTCGGATCCGCGCGACGGGCACCCTGGAAGACGTGCGCGGGGCGCACGCCACCCTCCAGGCCGCGTTCCTCGAACTCGTCGGGGCGAGCGGCCGGGACGCCGGGTCGGACCTGGACTGGCTGGGCGGCGGGGCGGCCCGATGACGGATGTGACCTCCACCGTCGTACGGCTGAAGCTGTCGCTGTTGCGCAACGGGCTTCGGCAGTCCGGTGGCCGGCGGGCCGCGTTCGTCGCGTCGGCCGTCATCGCGCTGCTGTTCGGAGCGTTGCAGTTGCTGGGGCTGGTCGTGCTGCGCGGGCATGCGCACGCGGATGCCGTGGCCGTGCTGGGTGCGGCCGTCCTGGCCCTCGGGTGGGCGGTGATGCCGCTGTTCTTCCCGAGCGGTGACGAGACCCTGGACCCGACCCGCCTGGTGATGCTCCCGCTGCGGCCACGACCGCTGGTACGGGCCCTGCTGGCCGCCTCCCTGGTCGGTGTCGGCCCGCTGTTCTCGCTGTTGCTGCTGGTGGGCTGTGCGGTGTCCGTGGCGCACGGGTCGGCGGGGTACGGCGTCGCGGTCGTCGCCGTCGCCGTCGCGCTGTTGATCTGCGTGGCCCTCGCGCGGGCCGTGGCCGCCGCGAACGTACGGCTGCTCAGCAGCCGCAAGGGGCGGGACCTGGCCGTACTGAGCGGCCTGGTCATCGCGATCGGCGCGCAACTGGTCAACTTCGGGGCTCGGAGCCTGGGTTCGGCCGGGCTCGGGGAGCTCGCGCCGGTGGCCGACGTGGTGGGCTGGCTGCCGCCGGCGTCGGCGATCGGCGCCGTGCACTCGGCGAGCGAGGGGTCGTACGGGACGGCCGCCGCGCAACTGGGCTTGTCCGTCGTCGCGCTGGTGTTGCTGATCGGCGCGTGGGCGCGGACCCTGACCCGGCTGATGACCTCGCCGGACGGCTCGACGCTCCAGGCGCCCGACTCGGCCGGGCGGAGCCGTTCCTCCGACGGCGCGGGCCTGGGCCGGCTGCTGCCCTCAGGCCGCACCGGAACGGTGATGGCGCGCAGCCTGCGCTATGTCTGGCGCGACCCGAAGACCAAGGCCGCGTGGGTGACCTCGCTGGCCATCGGGCTGATCGTGCCGGTGTTCAACGCCCTGCAGGGCACCGGGTCCATCTACTTCGCGTGCTTCGCCGCCGGGATGCTCGGCATCCAGATGTACAACCAGTTCGGGCAGGACACCTCCGCCTTCTGGATGGTCGCGATGACCATCTCGTCCCCGCGGGACGCCTATGTCGAACTGCGCGGGCGGGCGCTGGCCCTGCTGGTGATCACCCTGCCGTACGCGACGCTGGTGACCGTCCTGACCACGGCCATGCTGGGCGACTGGCCCCGGCTGCCCGAGGTGCTCGGCCTGTCCTTCGCCCTGCTCGGCGCGATGCTGGCGACCGGTGCCTGGACGTCGGCCCGCTTCCCGTACTCCATCCCCCAGGAAGGCCACAAGAACGTCGCCCCCGGCCAGACCGGCCTCGCCTGGATCGCGATCTTCGGCGGCATGGTGTCGGCGGCCCTGCTGTGCGCCCCCCTCATCGCCCTGACGATCGCACTGAACGTGAGCGCGGGCGGGGCGGGCTGGACGTGGGTGTTGTTGCCGGTGGGGGCGGCTTATGGGGCGACGATCACCTGGACGGGGCTGCGCCTGGCGGCACCGCGCGCGGCCGCCTACGTGCCGGAGATCCTTACAGCTGTCAGCAGGGGGTGACTGCAGCGCCCCGGAAGGGGCGCGGGGCTGTATCGACGTGCGGCTATCGCCACCAACAGGCGCCCCTCATTCCCCCACCCGATCAAGAAACGGCTCCACAGCCGCCCGCCAAGCCTCCGGCCGGTCATACGGCAACAGATGCCCGGCCTCGGCCACCTCGGCGTACTCCCCCTTGGAAAGGACCCGCACCATCTCCTGTGCCTCCGCACGCCCCAGGTCCCCGTCCACCCCGCGTACGACCAGCGCGGGGCACGGCACCTGGGCCAGTTCCTCCCAGTGCGCGTCGTACACCCAGGTCTCCCGGGACTTCAGCATCTGGCCGGGGTCGAAAACGGGCCGCCAGCCGTCGGCGCCCTCGTGCATCACCTCGGCGTAGAACTCCCCGCGTGCCGGGTTCGGCCGCTCCACCCAGGGATCGTCCTCGCCGAACCACTTGCGTACGTCGGCGAGCGTGGTGAAGGGAACGGGCCAGGACCTGAACCACTCGGCCCACTCGCGCTGCGAGGCCGCGCCCAGCGCGGAGGCCCGCATATCGCAGATGATCAGGCCCCGGACCAGTTCGGGGCGCTTGGCGGCGAGCTGCCAGGCGGTCAGCGCGCCCATGGCGTGGCCGATGAGCACGGCCGGGGCGAGGCCCAGCTGCTCGATGGCGGCCGCGGCGTCCTCCACGTACGCCTCACGGGTGTAAGCGGCCTGTGGGGGCTTGTCGCTCTGGCCGTGACCGCGCTGGTCGAGTGCGACGACCCGGTGCCGGTCGGAGAGCCAGCGGGCGGTGGAGGCCCAGTGCGAGGCGCGGCCCATCAGGCCGTGCAGTAACAGCACGCCGGGGACCGAGTGGTCCGGGTCGGCGCGGTCGCCCTGCGGCGGCTCCGGATCGTCCTTCTTGGGCGGGTCCGCGAACTCCCAGGCGGCGAGGTATACGCCGCCGGCTCCTGTCACGTCGATGCGTCGTGCCATGGGCCTGGCACCCCCCTAGCTCCGCGTGCCTAGTGTCGCCTCGTATCGCTTCGTGATGCTTCGGTACCGCTGCAGACTATCGAATACCTATTCGAAAATCGGGTCCCTGCGGGCAACACCCCTCGTTCGAGTGACCCCTCCCCAGGCATGATCGGCGCCGCCAGGGGGATTTGTTCTGCGGGGGGCGGACCGCTCGGGGAAGACGGTCCGAGGGGATGACCCTGAGAGCTCGGGGCTCCGGGTCAGAACTGGGGAGGACAGGCCCCGGCACCGAAGGGTGCCGGGGCCGACCCCAGATCCATTCCCATGCCTTCGGCACATCCTCCCGGCCCCCTCAGGTCATATGCCTCTCGCGACAGCCTCGCACGCGAAACGTTCGAGCGCTGCGATTCGGCGCACCGGGTCTTGGATTCGACACGTTCGACAAACCCGGGAGCGACACCGAAGGAGGGCGCCAACTTCCGCACGAGAAACGGAAGTTGAACGACCCTCTGGTTCAGTGCTCAGCTGGTTCAGTGCTCAGCGCTTCGCGACGAACACATGGGAGGCGACGTCCGCCTCCAGCTCGGCCGCCTCGCCGCCGCTGCCCACCAGCACCCCGCCGGCCGCCTCCGTCACGCTCACCACCGAACCGGGCTGCACACCCGCCCGCCGCAGCGTGTACATCAGCTGCGCGTCGGTCTGGATGGGCTCCCCGATCCGGCGTACCACCACGGTCTTGCCGTCCGCGCCCGGGTCCAGGTCGGCCAGCGACACCATGCCCTCGTCAAGGAACGGAACCGCGCCGTCCTTCTCGCCCAGCTCCTCCAGGCCCGGGATCGGGTTGCCGTACGGCGACTCGGTCGGATGGCGCAGCAGCTCCAGCACCCGCCGCTCCACGGCCTCGCTCATCACGTGCTCCCAGCGACACGCCTCGGCGTGCACCTGCTCCCACTCCAGGCCGATCACGTCGACCAGCAGGCACTCGGCGAGCCGGTGCTTGCGCATCACGCGCGTCGCCAGCCGGCGGCCCTCGTCGGTCAGCTCCAGATGGCGGTCGCTGGCGACGGACACCAGACCGTCCCGCTCCATCCGCGCCACCGTCTGGCTCACCGTCGGCCCGCTCTGGTCGAGCCGCTCCGCGATGCGGGCGCGCATGGGGACCACGCCTTCCTCTTCGAGCTCGAGGATGGTGCGGAGATACATCTCCGTGGTGTCGATCAGTCCGGACATACGTGCCCCTCGATTACCTCTGCCGGAAGCCGGCCGCGTGCGTGCGTGCGCTGGCCCTGCCACCAATTCTGCCGGATCCCACTGACAAGCGGGGGACGCCGGGAGAACGGAGGGGCCGCGCATCCCGGCCCACCACCGCCGCCCCCGGCCGTATTGACACCGAGATGGTCCAGACCGGAGGGTGATCCGCGACACAGACATCCGCGACACAGACAACGGCGTCGACCGCGCAAAGGGGCACCGCATGAGCGACGGCACACCGGCCGACCTGTTCTTCGACGCCGCCATCGGCCTCCTGCAACGCGTCCGCGACGAGGAGGCCGAGGCCATCACCGCCGCCGGCACCCTCCTCGCCGACACCGTCACCTCCGGCGGCCGGCTGTTCGCCTTCGGCGCCGGGCACTCCTCCCTCGCCGCCCAGGACGTCGTCTACCGCGCGGGCGGCCTCGCCCTCATGAACCTCCTCGCCGCCCCCGGTCTCGTCGGCGTCGACGTGATGCCCGCCACCCTCGGCTCCCGCCTGGAACGCGTCGACGGACTCGCCACCGCCGTCCTCGACACCTCACCCCTGCGCGCCGGCGACACCCTCGTGATCATCTCCCTCTCCGGCCGCAACGCCCTGCCCGTCGAGATGGCCGTCACCGCCCGCACGCGCGGCGCCAACATCATCGGCGTGACCTCCGTGGCATACGCCGCGCAGACCACGTCCCGGCACTCCTCCGGCACGTACCTCAAGGACCACTGCGACGTCGTACTCGACTCGAAGATCGCCATCGGGGACGCCGAACTCACCCTCGACACCATCCCGGCGCCCTTCGCCCCCGCCTCCACGGTCGTCACCAGCGCCCTGCTCCAGGCGGTGCTGGCCACCACCGCGGCCACCCTCGCCGACCGCGGCATCGAACCCCCGCTGCTGCGCTCCGGCAACGTCGACGGCGGCCACGAGTGGAACGCCCGCATGTTCCAGGAGTACGGCGACCGGATCTTCTACCAGCACTGACACGCCGCTACGGCCGCACCGCCGCTGCTCTTTCTACTGCTGCTGCTCCTTCGCCAGCTGAGCCAGATCCAGCGCCGTCGCGATCCGCACGGCCACGTCCTCCGCGTACGTCGCGTCCACGCGCTCGAAGCGGCTGCGCCCCGACCCACGCAGGAACGTCAGCACGCCCAGCGTCCGCCCACGGCTGCGCAGCACCGCGCACAACGCGTGCACCGCGTCCCCCGGCCACTGACGGTCCAGCGCCCACGCCCGCGCACGGTCCGCCGGCACCGAACCGGCGTCCGCCCGCACACTCCCGGCCCGCGCCACGCACTGCAGCGCCGGATGCCCCTCCTCATAGCGCACCGGCAGCCCCGCCGCGCCCGTCAGCAGGCTCGGCCCCGGCGCCCCGGAGGGCGTGGCCGCGATCCGCACCAGCCGCACCGGACCCACGTCCCCGTCCTCCCGGGCACCGCCCACCACCCGGTCGACCACCGCATGATCGGCGAACCCGGCCAGCGCGAAGTCCAGATGGACGGTGGCCGCCTCCACCGGATCCTCGCACTCGGCGGCCGCGCGGCCCGCACGATGCAGCTGGTTCGCGCGGAAGCGCAGCATGGCCGCCTCCTGCTCGCTCTGCTTGGCCTCCGTGACGTCCTGGAACAGCCAGCCGACCCCGAGCGGCACCGGCTCCTCCGCGAGCGGTGACGCCAGCCGCAGGAACCCGGACCGCCAGCAGCGCCGCTGCTCGCCGCCATCCTCCGCCCGCACGCTCACCCACATCTCGGCCGGCGCGGGCGGCGCGCCCTCGGCCAGCACATGCGTGAGCGCGCCCTCCAGATCCTCCACACCCTGCGCGAGCAGCTCCCCGAGCGGGCGCCCCAGCCCCGACGTACGCCCGATGCCGAGCGCCCGCGCGGCATGCGCGTTGACGACGGCGGGCCGCAGATCCGCGTCCACGAGTACGACACCCCAGGCCGCGTCCTCGAACAGCGCCTCGCTCAGCGCGATCGACCGCTCCAGGTCGATCTGCGTGTGCACCTCGCTGAAGGCGCAGTACACACCCGCCGGCTTCCCGTCCGGGCCGCGCACGGCCGCCGACTGCGTGCGGACCAGCACCCGCCCGCCGTCCTTCGTGAGCAGGGCGAACTCGTGCACCTGGCGCCCCGGGGCGTGCATGGCCGACAGCAGCCGCCCCTCGACCTCGTCGGCATCCGCCTCGCGCACCGCCCAACCGGCGAACCCGTGCCGTCCCACCGCCTCGGCCGCCGTCCACCCCAGGATCCGCTCGGCCTCACGGTTCCAGTGAGTGACGACGCCGTCCGCGTCGAAGGCGCACAGGGCCGCGTCCATGCCGTCAAGCAGGGCGGCGAGCAGGTCTGAGCCGCCCGAGTCCTCCGGACCGTCCCGCTCCGGTTCCGGCTCGGGCTCGTCGGGCCCCAGCTCGTCGGTGGTCCCACTACGCCGGGAAGCACTCACCTGGACCCCCATCCGGCTGCGTCCGCACGCACGGCGCGTCGGTTACTCGCTGCCCTTCATTCAACTCGAACGTGACGCAGCCCACACCTTGTTCCCACAAGATTGAAGGAATCGTTGCAAGCCGCCGCTCACAGCCCGAGCCGAAGATCCACCCACTCATCGTTCCCTCCGTCGAGCACATACCGCTCCACCTCGACGAACCCGCACCGCCCGGCGAACCGCAGCCCGTCCTCGTCAACGGCCGGCACACACGTCTCGACGGCCTCGGCACCCCGCACGCGCGCGTGCGCGAGCCCACGCTCGTACAACGACTTGCCGAACCCACACCGCCGAAACCCCGGCAGCACCCGCGCGATCACGGGCCGCACGGTCGAACACCCCACGAGAACGTCCCCGAGATACGCGTTCTCCAACCTGTACCCCCGGGCCAGCCGCTCCCGCGCCTCCCCGCCCACACCGCGGCAGGCGGTACGGCGACGTTGTGCACGTACCGCCACTCCTCCAGCGCCTCGTCCCCGCCCACGGGAACGACCCTCAGCACACCCCTCACGCGTCCCCCTCCCCCACTGCCGCCCGCCGCGCATACACCTCGATCTCGATCTTCATCCGGGGATCCGCCAGCCCGCACACCATCATCGTCGCGGCCGGCCGCACATCCCCGAACACCCGCCGCAACACCGGCCAGCACGGCTCGAAATCCTCCCGCGCGGGCAGCAGATACCGCACCCGCACCACATCCTTGAACCCACACCGCGCCTCGGCCAGCGCCGCCCCGATGTTCCGCAGACACTGCTCGGCCTGCTCCACCACATCCTCGGAGATGGTCATGGTGGCGTAGTCGAACCCGGTGGTCCCGGACACATGCACCCAGTCCCCGTCCACCACCGCCCGCGCATACCCGATCCGCTCCTCGAACACGGAACCACCGAGAATCACCTGCCGCACTGTCATGTACGAAACGCTAGACGACACCCGCGAGAAGCCGTGGCGGCAGGCATCTCAAAAAAACACTTGAGCCGGCTCCGGCAGCTTCTTAGTGTGTGGGGCACACGAGAAGGGAGGTGGTTCGGCAGATGTATGAAAACCGGACGCGTGAGGTGGCTGCGGGCTAGCGGCCCGTCACCACACCCAGTGCGGTGCCGGACCAGCACGTGACAGACGCGTGCAGCCGGCCCAATCCCAGGCAGTCACCCGACCCGCGAGCTCGCCGGTACGTCCGGCCGGCTTCTTCGCCGTATGGCGGAGGGACCTCGAGCTCGCGGGTCGTCTGCGTTGTCTGGCCCGCTGGAATGTCAGGGGCTGAGACGTTCCACGTGCCAGGTGCCGTCGGGGGCGGTGACGTAGCGGAGGCGGTCGTGGAGGCGGTTGTGGCGGCCCTGCCAGAACTCGACCGTGCGGGGTGCGATGCGGAAGCCGCCCCAGTGCGGGGGGACCGGGACCTGTTCGCCCTCGGGATAGCGGGCGCTCAGTTCGGCGTAGGCGGTGTCAAGTTCGGTGCGGGAGTGGATGACCGAGGACTGGGTGCTGGCCCAGGCGCCGAGTTGGGAGCCGTGCGGGCGGGTGCGGAAGTAGGCGGCGGTCTCGTCGTGGCCGGTGCGGCGGGCGGTGCCGGTGACGATGATTTGACGGGCGATCGCGTGCCAGGGGAAGAGCAGCGAGACGTGGGGGTTCGCGGCGAGGTCCTGGGCCTTGCGGGAGTCGTAGTTGGTGTAGAAGACGAAGCCCTGGGTGTCGTAGTGCTTCATCAGGACCGTGCGTGAGCTGGGGTGGCCCTCGGTGTCGGCGGTGGAGACGATCATCGCGTTGGGTTCGTAGATCATGCCGTCGGCGGCCGCCCGCGCGGCTTGTTCGAACCAGCGGTTGAACTGGTCCATGGGGTGTGCGGCGAGGTCGTTCTCGTCGAGGCCCTCGGCCCGATAGTGCTTCCGCATCAGCGCGGGGTTGAGGATGGGGTCGGAGGCGGCGGCGTCGGGGTCGGTCACGCGGTCATCTTGCCGTATGCACATATGGGTCGGGGCCACATGTGGCGCAGAGCTATCGTGGCACTGAGTGCCGCTGGGGCTCCCCAACTCTGGCACTCGGCGTTATGGTGCAGGTGCCTCCGCCGTACACCTCATGAGGAGCCGCCCCATGTCCGACTTCGTACCTGGGCTCGAAGGAGTCGTCGCGTTCGAGACGGAGATCGCCGAACCGGACAAGGAGGGGGGTGCCCTGCGGTACCGGGGTGTCGACATCGAGGATCTGGTCGGGCACGTCTCGTTCGGGAACGTCTGGGGGCTGCTGGTCGACGGTGCCTTCAATCCCGGTCTGCCGCCTGCCGAGCCGTTCCCGATTCCTGTTCATTCGGGTGACATCCGGGTGGACGTCCAGTCGGCGCTCGCCATGCTCGCCCCGGTGTGGGGGCTCAAGCCCCTTCTCGACATCGACGCGGCGCAGGCCCGGGAGGACCTGGCACGGGCCGCGGTCATGGCGTTGTCGTACGTCGCCCAGTCCGCGCGTGGGCAGGGGCTGCCGATGGTGCCCCAGCAGGAGATCGACAAGGCGAACTCGGTGGTGGAGCGGTTCATGATCCGCTGGCGCGGTGAGCCGGATCCCAGGCATGTCGCCGCCGTCGACGCGTACTGGACCTCCGCCGCCGAGCACGGCATGAACGCGTCCACGTTCACCGCGCGTGTCATCGCTTCCACCGGCGCGGATGTCGCCGCCGCGCTGTCGGGTGCGGTGGGCGCCATGTCGGGGCCGTTGCACGGGGGTGCGCCGTCCCGGGTGCTGGGGATGATCGAGGAGATCGAGCGGACCGGGGACGCGGAGGCCTACGTCAAGCAGGCCCTGGACCGGGGTGAGCGGCTGATGGGGTTCGGGCACCGGGTGTACCGGGCGGAGGATCCGCGGGCGCGGGTGCTGCGGCGGACGGCCCGGGAGCTGGGGGCGCCGCGGTTCGAGATCGCGGAGGCGTTGGAGAAGGCGGCGCTGGAGGAACTCCACAACCGCCGGCCGGATCGTGTGCTCGCCACCAACGTGGAGTTCTGGGCGGCGATCATGCTGGACTTCGCGGAGGTGCCGGCGCACATGTTCACGTCGATGTTCACGTGTGCGCGCACGGCTGGGTGGTCCGCGCACATTCTTGAGCAGAAGCGCACGGGGCGGTTGGTGCGGCCGTCGGCGGAGTACGTGGGGCCGGGGCCGAGGAAGCCCGAGGACATCGAGGGGTATGTGGATATCGCCCATTGAGGGGGCTGCCCGGGGCGCGTGGGCGACTGCGGGTGGCGCTCAGCCCAGGACCTCGTCCAGCAGTGCTGCCCACTGGGCCACCACGCGTTCTCTCCTCGCCCCGTCGTCGGTCAGCAGGTTGGCCAGGCCCAGGCCTCTTGCCATGTCCAGTAGGCCCTGGACGGTCTCCCGGGTGCCCGGACGGGATTCGTCGGCGGCCAGGAGGTCGACGGCGATGCGGTGGGTCTCGCGGCCCACTCGGGCTTCCAGTTCGGTGACCTGGGGGCGGAGCTGGTCCTCGTTGGAGGCGGCGACCCACAGGTGGAGGGCGGCGCGGAAGAGGGGGCCGGTGTAGAGGTCGACGAGGGCGTGGACCACGGCTCGGCGGTCTTGGGCCGCGCCCTGCGGGAACAGGGCGCGCAGGGCTGTCGACCGTTCTTCGGCGACGTATTCGACGGCGGCCGTGAAGAGGTCCTCGCGGGTCGGGAAGTGGTGCTGGGCGGCGCCCCGGGAGACGCCGGCGCGTTCGGCGACGACGGCGACCGTGGAGCCTGCCCAGCCGTGTTCGGCGAGGCAGGCCACGGCGGCTTCCAGGAGCCGTTGCCGGGTGGCCCGGCTGCGGTCCTGTTTGGGGGCGCGGTCCTGTTGAGGTCCGCGCGCGCGTTCCGCCGTACTCACACCACCCACGCCGCATCCCGTCGTTCGAGGAAGGCCGTCATCCCCTCGTGGGCCTGGTCGGAGGAGAACAGCCGGGCCGAGAGTGCGGTCAGGGCGGCCGCGTCCCGGTCGAATGTCTCCAGCACCCTAGCTGTGAGCAGCTGTTTCGTTGCGGCCAGGGCCTGGGGGGCGGAGCGGCGGAGGCCGTCGAGGATGGGTTCGAGGGCGGTGTCGACGTCGTCGGCGGTGGTGGTGACCAGGCCGAGGCGTACGGCCTCGGGGGCTTCGAAGCGTTCGCCGGTGAGGTAGTAGCGGGCGAGGGCGCGGGGGTCGGTGCGCGGGAGGAGGGTGAGGGAGATGACCGCGGGGGCGACTCCGATGCGTACCTCGGTGAAGGCGAAGGTGGTTTCGGTGGTGGCGGCGGCGATGTCGCAGGCGGCGAGGAGGCCGAGGCCGCCGGCGCGGACGTGGCCGGTGACGCGGGCGACGACCGGTTTGGGGAGTTCGACGATCTGGCGGAGGAGGCCGACTAGGGCGTCGGGGTGGGGTGGGTCGCGCAGGTCGGCGCCGGCGCAGAAGGTCGTACCGGTATGGGTGAGGACGACCGCGCGGATCTCGGGGTCCTTGGCGCAGTCGGTGAGGGCCTCGGCGAGTTCGGTGACGAGGGCGGCGGACAGGGCGTTGCGGTTGGGGGTGGAGTCGAGGCTGAGGGTGGCGACGGCACGCGCGCGTGTCTGTCCGATCAACGTCATGGCCGCTCCCCGGGTTCCCCGGTCCGCCCGGGTTCGCGCAGTGCGCGCAGTTCGCGGCGGAGTATTTTCCCGGAGGCCGCGCGGGGCACTCCGGCGATGAAGGTGACCTTGCGGACGCGTTTGTAGGGCGCGACGCGTTCGGCGACGTAGAGCATGGTCTCGTTCTCGGTGAGGTCGGGGGCGGTGGGCTGGCGGACGACGAAGGCGTGCGGGATCTCGTTGCCGTCCTCGTTGTAGGCGCCGACGACTGCGGCGTCGGCGATGCCCGGGTGGGTGAGCAGGAGTGCCTCCAGTTCGGCGGGGGCCACCTGGAAGCCCTTGTACTTGATGAGTTCCTTGACCCGGTCGACGACGAACAGCCAGCCGTCGGCGTCGACGTGGCCGACGTCGCCGGTGTGCAGCCAGCCGTGGGTGTCGATCATCGCGGCGGTGGCGTCGGGGCGGCCGAGGTAGCCCTTCATGACCTGGGGGCCGCGGATGAGGATCTCGCCGGGTTCGCCGGTGGTGAGGTCCTTGTGCGGGTCGTCGAGGGAGACGATCCGCATCTCGGTGCCGGGGATGAGCTTGCCGACGGTGCCGGGCGGCGCCTGGTGCATGGCGTCGAGCGGGACGACGTGTGTGCCGGGCGACAGTTCCGTCATGCCGTAGGCCTGTGCGACGGGCGGCAGGCCGAGGCGTTGCGAGCAGGCGGCGGCGAGGCGGGCGTCCAGGGGTGCGGCGGCGCTCATGACGTACTTCAGGCAGGACAGGTCGTACTGCTCGACCAGGGGGTGCTTGGCGAGGGCGAGGACGATCGGCGGGGCGACGTACAGGCCGGTGATGCGGTGGTTCTGGATCGCCGCTAGGAAGGTCTGCAGGTCGAAGCGGGGCAGTACGACCACGGTGGCACCCAGCCGCAGAGGTGCGTTCATGAGCGCGGTGAGGCCGTAGATGTGGAAGAGGGGGAGTACGGCGAGGATGCGGTCGCCGGGGCCCGTGGGGACGGGGGGTTCCAACTGGGCGAGGTTGGTGGCGATCTGCCGGTGGGTGAGCATCACGCCCTTGGGGATGCCGGTGGTGCCGGAGGAGTAGGGCAGTGCGGCGAGGTCCTCGGCGGGGTCGATGTCGACGTGCGGTTCGGGGGCGTCCCCGGCGATCATGTCGATCAGCGAGCGATGCCCGGGCGCGCTGTCGCAGACGAATATCTCCGCTATGCCGCCGGCGAGTTCGGCTGCCCGGCGGGCAACCTCCAGCAGTGGTGAGACGGTGACTATCCAGCGGGCCGCGGAGTCCCTGAGCTGTTTGGCGAACTCCTCGGGCGTGGCGAGCGGGTGCACGGTGGTGACGGCGGCGCCCGCGCGCGTGGCCGCGTAGAACGCCGTCGGGAAGGCGACCGTGTTCGGGCTGTGCAGGGCGAGCACATCGCCCTTGCGGACGCCCGCGTCGGCGAAGGCGGCGGCGATCCTGCGGTGGAACCGGTCCAGTTGTGCGTACGTGAGGGTGGTGCCGTCGGTGCCGTCGGTCAGGGCGGGCGCGTCACCGAACTCGGCGGCCCGGCCCAGCACCGCCTCGTGGATGGGGAGTTCTACGGGCGGGACGTCTGCGTACTCGCTGCGGAACACGGTTCCTCCAGGCGGCTGCCGGTGCCAGTGAGTGGCCTAGTACGACTTGGGAAGGCCCAGGGTCTGGTGGGAGACGTAGTTGAGAATCATCTCCCTGCTCACCGGAGCAATACGAGCCACACGCGCGGCCGTTATCAGTGAGGCGAGTCCGTATTCGCGAGTGAGTCCGTTGCCGCCGAGGGTGTGCACGGACTGGTCGACCGCGCGGACGCATGCCTCGCCCGCCGCGTACTTGGCCATGTTGGCGGCCTCGCCCGCGCCGACGTCGTCGCCTGCGTCGTACAGATGGGCCGCCTTCTGCATCATCAGGCGTGCGAGTTCGAGGTCGATGTGCGCCTGGGCGAGGGGGTGTGCGATGGCCTGGTGGGCGCCGATGGGGGTCTTCCAGACGGTACGGTCGCGCGCGTACTGGATCGCTTTGGACAGCGCGTAGCGCCCCATGCCGATCGCGAAGGCGGCCGTCATGATCCGCTCCGGGTTGAGTCCGGCGAACAGTTGCAGCAGCCCGGCGTCCTCGTCGCCGACGAGTGCGTCGGCGGGCAGCCGTACGTCGTCGAGAACCAGCTCGAACTGCTTCTCTGCCGCGTTGAGTTCCATGTCGATGGGCTGCTTGTGGAAGCCCTCGGCGTCGGTCGGGACGATGAACAGGCAGGGCTTGAGGCGTCCGGTATGGGCGTCCTCGGTGCGGCCGACGATCAGGACGGCGTCGGCCATGTCGACGCCGGAGATGAAGACCTTGCGGCCGGTGAGCAGCCAGTCGCCGGTGTCCGGGTCGCGGCGGGCGGTGGTGGTGATGCGGTGGGAGTTGGAGCCTGCGTCGGGTTCGGTGATGCCGAAGGCCATGAGGCGTGAGCCGTCCGCCAGCGCGGGGAGCCAACGGGTCTTCTGGGCGTCGGTGCCGAAGCGGGCGATCACTGTGCCGCAGATGGCGGGAGTGACGACCATCATCAGAAGGGGCGCTCCCGTGGCGCCCAGCTCTTCCAGGATGATCGACAGTTCGGCGATGCCGCCTCCGCCGCCTCCGTACTCCTCGGGGAGGTTGACACCCACGTAGCCGAGTTTCGCGGCTTCCTGCCAGAGTTCGGTGGGGTGGCGGCCCTCCGAGACGACGGTCGTGATGTAGTCGCGGCCGTACTTCTTGCCGAGGGCGGCTACCGCTGCACGGAGTGCCTTGTGCTCGTCTGTTTCGATTTGGGGGGTCAACGTGGCTCCTTCGCGTGCGGGTTGTCGGTGGCTGGTCGCGCAGTTCCCCGCGCCCCTAAGTTGCTTGCACTACCGCCAGTAGAGAGCCGGGCTCTACCTGCTGCCCAAGGACCACCTTCAGCTCGCTCAGCGTCCCCGTGACCGGCGCTGCGATCTGGTGCTGCATCTTCATCGCCTCCAGCCACAGAAGAGGCTGGCCGGCCTGCACGGTGGTGCCCTCCGTCAGCCCTTCCGCCACCCGGACCACCGTCCCCGGCATCGGTGCCAGCAGGGATCCCGGCGCCAGCTGGGCCTTCGGGTCGGGGAAACGCGGGAGGGCGGTGAGCGCGATGTTGTTGACATGGACCTGGTCGCCGTATCTCGTCACCTCGAACTTCCGGCGCACGCCGTCGATTTCGAGTACGACCAGACGCGCGCCCGCGTGCACGACCCGTACGCCCTCTGCCGTGAGGCCCTCGCGCGCGTGCCGGTAGTGGACCTCGTGCTCCTCGCCTGCCATCAGGTAGCGCTTGGTCTGCGGCTGGGAGGGAACGTTGCGCCAGCCGCCGAAGCGGGAGCGGCCTTGGGCGTCGGCCAGGGCGGCCGCGAGGGGGGCGTGCGGGTCGGGGGCGGGCGCCGTGAGGGTGGTGAGGTGGCGGTCGTAGAAGCCGGTGTCCATGCGGGCCGAGGCGAACTCCTCGTGGCGCAGGGAGCGGACGAGGAGGTCGCGGTTGGTGGTGGGGCCGTGCAGGGTGGTGTTTTCGAGGGCGCGCGCCAGTGTGCGCAGCGCTTCCGCGCGCGTGGGGGCGTGCGCGACCGCTTTCGCGAGCATCGCGTCGTAGTGGACGCCGATCTCGTCGCCGTCGGTGTAGCCGGTGTCCAGGCGGACGCTGCCGGGGACGGCGAGGCGGTACAGGGTGCCGGTCTGCGGGGTCCAGTCGCGGGCGGGGTCCTCGGCGTAGAGGCGGGCCTCGACCGCGTGGCCGTGCGCGCGGGGGGCCTGGAGCGGGAGGGCGTGGCCCTCGGCGACGCGGATCTGTTCGGCGACCAGGTCGATGCCGAAGACGGCCTCGGTGACGGGGTGTTCGACCTGGAGGCGGGTGTTCATCTCCAGGAAGTGCGCATTTCCGTCGGCGACGAGAAACTCGACGGTGCCCGCGCCGACGTAGTCGACGGCGTGTGCGGCGCGCACGGCCAGCGCGTACAGCTCCTTCGTGAGCCCTTCGGGGAGCCCGGGCGCCGGCGCTTCCTCGATCACCTTCTGGTGTCTGCGCTGGAGTGAGCAGTCGCGTGTGCCCAGCGGCCACACCGTGCCGTGCGCGTCGGCGAGGATCTGCACCTCCACATGGCGGCCGCGCTCGATGTAGGGCTCGACGAAGACCTCGCCGTCGCCGAAGGCGCTCGCGGCCTCGGCGCGTGCGCCGTCCAGTGCGGCGCTCAGCTCCTCAAGGCGGCGCACGATGCGCATCCCGCGCCCTCCGCCGCCCGCGGCCGCCTTCACCAGTACCGGCAGGTCGGACTCGGTGACCTCGCCGAGCGGCGCTATCCCCATCAGCTCCTTGGCTCGCGTCTTGGACGCCATCGCCTCGATCGCCTCCGGGGGCGGCCCGATCCAGACCAGGCCGGCGTCGAGGACGGCCCGGGCGAAGTCGGCGTTCTCGGAGAGGAAGCCGTACCCGGGGTGCACGGCGTCCGCGCCGGCGCTCACGGCGGCCTTCACCACCAGGTCGCCGCGCAGGTAGGTGTCCGCGGGTGTCGCGCCCGGCAGTCGTACCGCGGTGTCGGCCACGCGCGCGTGGAGCGCGTTCTCGTCGGCGTCCGAGTGCACGGCCACGGTCCGGATGCCGAGTTCGGCGCAGGTGCGGAAGATCCGGCAGGCGATCTCGCCCCGGTTGGCGACCAGCAGAGTGGAAATCATGAGCCTCACATCCGGAAGACGCCGAAGCCGCCCCGCGCGCCCTCGTAGGGGGCGGTGTGGATGGCGGACAGGCACAGGCCGAGGACGGTGCGGGTGTCGCGGGGGTCGATGACGCCGTCGTCGTACAGCCGCCCGGACAGGAACATCGGCAGCGACTCGGACTCGATCTGCTGCTCGACCATGGCGCGCAGGGCCGCGTCGCCGTCCTCCTCGTACGGCTGTCCCTTCGCTGCGGCCGACTGGCGGGCGACGATCGAGAGCACGCCGGCGAGCTGCTGCGGGCCCATGACCGCCGACTTGGCGCTGGGCCAGGCGAACAGGAAACGGGGGTCGTAGGCGCGCCCGCACATGCCGTAGTGGCCGGCGCCGTAGGAGGCGCCCATGAGGACGGAGATGTGCGGTACGCGGCTGTTGCTGACCGCGTTGATCATCATCGCGCCGTGCTTGATGATCCCGCCCTGCTCGTACTCCTTGCCGACCATGTAGCCGGTGGTGTTGTGCAGGAAGAGGAGCGGGATGTCGCGCTGGTTGGCGAGCTGGATGAACTGGGCGGCCTTCTGCGACTCCGCGGAGAACAGGACGCCCTGCGCGTTCGCCAGCACCCCCACGGGATAGCCGTGCAGGGTGGCCCAGCCGGTCGTCAGACTGGCCCCGTACAGCGGCTTGAACTCGTCGAAGTCGGAGGCGTCGACGAGCCGGGCGATCACCTCGCGCGGGTCGAAGGGAATCTTGAGGTCGCCGGGGACGATGCCCAGGAGTTCGTCGGCGGAGTACTTGGGAGGGTCCGCCGGACCTGGATCCTCGTATGCCTTGCGGTGGTTGAGGCGGGCCACCACGCGGCGCGCCTGCCGCAGCGCGTCCGGTTCGTCGACGGCGAAGTAGTCGGCGAGTCCCGACACGCGCGCGTGCATCTCCGCGCCGCCCAGGGACTCGTCGTCGCTCTCCTCGCCGGTGGCCATCTTCACCAGGGGCGGTCCGCCGAGGAAGACCTTCGCGCGCTCCTTGACCATGATCACGTGGTCGGACATGCCGGGGATGTAGGCGCCACCGGCGGTGGAGTTGCCGAAGACGACGGCGACGGTCGGGATTCCGGCGGCCGAGAGCCGGGTCAGGTCGCGGAAGACGGCCCCGCCCGGGATGAAGATCTCCTTCTGCGAGGGCAGGTCGGCGCCGCCCGACTCGACCAGGCTGATGCAGGGCAGCCGGTTGGCGAGGGCGATGTCGTTGGCGCGCAGGGCCTTCTTCAGCGACCAGGGGTTGCTGGCGCCGCCGCGCACGGTCGGGTCGTTGGCGGTGATCAGGCACTCCACGCCCTCGACGACCCCGATCCCGGTGACGAGCGAGGCCCCGACGGCGTAGTCGCTGCCCCAGGCGGCCAGCGGCGACAGCTCCAGGAAGGGGGTGTCGGGGTCGAGGAGAAGTTCGATGCGCTCGCGGGCGAGGAGTTTGCCGCGCTTCCGGTGCCGTGCGACGTACTTCTCGCCGCCGCCCGCGAGGGCCTTGGCGTGCTCGGCCTCCAGGTCGGTGAGCTTGGCGAGCATGGTGTCGCGGTTCGCCCGGTAGTCGGGGGTGTGGGTGTCGAGCGTGGTCTCGATGACCGTCACAGCAGGGCCTCCGGGATGTCCAGGTGGCGGGAGCGAAGCCATTCGCCGAGGGCCTTGGCCTGGGGGTCGAAACGGTGTTGGGTGGCCACACCCCGGCCGAGGATGCCTTCGACGGTGAAGTTGAGGGCGCGGAGGTTGGGCAGGAGGTGCCGGGTGACGGTCAGCTCGCCGCTCTCCGGTATGAGGTGCCGGAACGCGTCGACGGTCAGGGTGTGCGCGAGCCAGCGCCAGGCCTCATCCGAGCGCACCCAGACGCCGACGTTGGCGTTCCCGCCCTTGTCACCACTGCGGGCCCCGGCGACAAGGCCGAGGGGCGCCCGCCGGGTGGGACCGGCCGGGAGCGGCTCGGGCAGCGGCGGTTGCGGCGGATCCTGGAGTACGAGGGTGTCCTGGGTCGGCGGCACAGGGATCCGTCGCCCGTCGTGGAGGACGGCCACATGGGGCACCACGCCCTGGGGGACGTACACATCCTCGAAGACCCCATAGGGTGCGCCCTTCCCAGGTGGCGCAAGCACATGGAAGCCGGGGTAGCTGGCGAGCGCCAGTTCCACGGCGGCTCCGCTCAGCGCCCGCCCGACGGTCTCCTGGTCCCGGTCCCGTACGACGAGCCGCAGCAGCGCGCTGGCCGTCTCCTCGGTGTCCGCGTCGGGACGGTCGGTGCGCACCAGTTCCCACCGCACCTCCTCCGGCGGCGACTTGGCGAGGGCATCCGCCATCTGCCCGCGTACCAGTCCCGCCTTGGCCTCGACGTCGAGCCCGGTGAGGACGAAGACGACCTCGTTGCGGAAGCCGCCCAGCCGGTTGCGGCCGACCTTGAGGGTCGGGGGAGGTGCCTCGCCCCGTGCGCCCTCGATCCGTACCCGGTCCGGGCCGTCCTGGCTCAGCCGTACGGTGTCGAGGCGGGCGGTGACGTCGGGGCCCGCGTACCGGGCGCCGCCGGTCTCGTACAGGAGCTGGGCGGTCACCGTGCCGACGTCGACGAAGCCGCCGGTGCCGGGGTGCTTGGTGATGACGCAACTGCCGTCCTCGTGGAGTTCGGCGAGCGGGAAGCCGGGCCGCCGCATGTCCCGGCCGGCCCCCGCTTCGGCTTCGGCGAAGAAGGCGTAGTTGCCGCCGGTGGCCTGGGTTCCGCACTCCAGGACGTGTCCGGCGACGACGGCGCCCGCGAGCCGGTCGTAGTCCCCCGGCCGCCAGCCGAAGTGGGCGGTGGCGGGCCCGGTGACGAGAGCGGCGTCGGTGACCCGGCCGGTGACCACGATGTCGGCGCCGGCCCGCAGGCACTCGGCGATCCCGAAGCCGCCGAGGTAGGCGTGGGCGGCGAGGCTGCCGGGGTGGGCGGCGGTGAGGTCGTCGCCCTCCACATGTGCGACGCGCACAGGGATGCCGAGCCGGTCGGCCAGTTTCCGCACAGCGTCGGCGAGACCTGCCGGGTTGAGGCCGCCGGCGTTGGTGACGATCCGTACGCCGCGTTCGTGGGCGAGGCCCAGGCAGTCCTCCAGCTGGCGGAGGAAGGTGCGGGCGTATCCGGCGCCGGGGTCCTTCAGCCGGTCGCGGCCCAGGATGAGCATGGTCAGCTCGGCTAGGTAGTCGCCGGTGAGGACATCGAGTTCGCCGCCGGTGAGCATCTCGCGCAGGGCGTCGAAGCGGTCGCCGTAGAAGCCGGAGGCGTTGCCTATGCGCAGGGTCACGCGGTGCCGCCCTTCGGGGTGCGGCCGGTGCCGGGCGGCCCCGCGAAGGCCTGGGCGATGTCGAGCCAGCGGTCGGCGTCGGGGCCGACGGCCCGCACGGCGAGGTCGCTTCGGTGGGCGCGCTGGGTGACCAGGAGGCAGAAGTCGAGTGCGGGGCCGGTCACGCGCTGCGGGGCGTCTTCGGGGCCGTAGCTCCACAGTTCGCCGCCCGGGCCGGTGATCTCCACCCGGAACTCCTCGGCGGGCGGGGTGAGGCCGTGTGCCAGGTAGGCGAAGTTCCTCGCGCGCACCCCGATGCGGACCACATGTCCGAGCCGGGCGGTGGGGGTGCGGACCACACCCAGGGCGTCGGCGATGTCCTGGCCGTGGGCCCAGGTCTCCATAAGCCGGCCGGTGGCCATGGAGGCGGCGGACATGGGTGGCCCGAACCAGGGGAAGCGGGTGCCGGGTGCGGCCTCCCGCAGGGCCCGGTCGAGCGCGGTCCGGCCCTCGCGCCACCGCGACAGCAGTTCGGCGGGCGGGAGTCGCGCGCCGTCCTCGGCGCCCTCGTCGACGAAGGTGTCGGGCGCGGCGAGTGCCTTCTCGGCCTCCGCGCGGAAACCGTCCTCGTCCGTCACGGCGAGCAGTGCCGCGCGGTCGGTCCAGTGCAGATGGGCGATCTGGTGGGCGATGGTCCAGCGGGGCACGGGGGTGGCGAGAGCCCACCGCTCGGTTCCCGACTCGGCTACCAGCCGGTCGAGTTCCGTGCTCTCCTCACGCAGGTCGTCGATGACAGGCGTCGGCTCGGACATGGGGAGGAGCATGGCAGCGGCCCCAGAAACAATCAAGCACGCTTGCATGAATTTGCTCGACTTCCTGGGCCCATCCCTGGGCCGTCCCTGGAGCGCCCCTTGGGACGCCCCGTCGCGGCACCGGCCTCCGTATGCCCTATGTTCGATGCGAACATTCGGCGATGAAGTGATGTGTGGGGCGTGCGGAGGAACCCTCACGGACTTCACCACCCGGGTACAGCAGGACCGCACGCTGGCCATCAAGGCGCGGACCGTGGAGATGAGCGGGCTGGTCACGCCCGTTCCGGGAGGCGGGAGCTGGGACCTGACCCGGATCATCATCTCGTGCTGCGCCGCCGACGCGCAGTCCGTGAAGGTGCGGATCTACGGCAGCAGCATCCCCGCCGCCAACACCTGGGTGTCGGTCACGGGCAACTGGCATCCCGGCGGGAAGCTGGGCACGAAGTCGGCGCCGGTCGCGCTGGACGCCCAGACCGTGAAGAAGATCCAGCGCCCGTCCAACGGCTATCAGGACGCGCTGCCGTTCCCTTCGGCCTGAAGGCCGGCCACCGCCTCGACGCCGGCCGCCGCCCGTCGGCCGCGCCCCACCTGGGTGCGGACCGCGCCGATGCTCGCCGCGATGACGAGGGCGATGGCGGCCGCCTGGGTGACGGTCAGGGCCTGGTCGAGGATGAGGAAGCCGGCGGTGGCGGCGATGGCCGGTTCCAGGCTCATGAGGACGGCGAAGGTGTGCGCGGGAAGGCGGCGCAGGGCGAGGAGTTCGAGGGTGTAGGGCAGGACGGAGGAGAGCACCGCGACCGACGAGCCCAGGACGACGGTGGTCGGGTCGAGGAGCTTGGTGCCGGCCTCGGCGATGCCCAGCGGCAGGAAGAGCAGGGCCGCGACCGCCATGGCCAGGGCCAGACCGTCGGCCTGCGGGAAGCGGCGGCCGGTACGGGCGCTGAAGACTATGTAGGCGGCCCACATGGCACCGGCACCCAGGGCGAAGGCGACACCTGTGGGGTCGAGATCGCTGAAGCCTCCGCCGCCGAGGAGGAAGACACCGGCCAGGGCGAGTCCGGCCCACACCGCGTTGACGGCGCGCCGGGAGGCCAGCACGGACAGGGCGAGCGGGCCCAGCACTTCGAGGGTGACGGCAGGGCCCAGTGGGATGCGGTCGACGGCCTCGTAGAAGAGGCCGTTCATCGCGCCCATGGTGATACCGAAGACGATCACCGTCCCCCAGTCGGTGCGGGAGTGGCCGCGCAGCCGGGGCCGACAGACCACGAGCAGGACGACTGCGGCCGCGAGTAGCCGCAGGGTCACCACGCCGAGCGCGCCCGCCCTGGGCATCAGGGTGACCGCGAGGGCACCGCCGAACTGCACGGAAATCCCGCCGGCCAGCACCAGACCGACGGGACCGAGCGAGCCGAGGCGACTGCCCGGCCCGCCTGCGGGTGCGGGTGCGGGCGCGGACACGACTGTGGAGGTGGGTGCCGGCTGCGAGGTGCTGGGGGTGGTCACGGGCGGTCCAGAGAGCTCGTTGTTCATTGCGGTGCACTGCTCAGTCCAGGGTAATGGACTTGGACAGGCACGTGAACCCCTTATGGAACTGTCCTGACCGCCGGCCGCCCGCACACCCGCCTTGCCGCCGGTCGCGGCCAATGAGGTCCGGCGATGGACCGCCGGGCCTCTTTTCCGCCGGTCCCCCCGGGGAGCCGGGGGACCGGACCCCGCAGCCGGGCCCCGCCGCCGAACTGACGGTCGGCCGCCCATGTCCGCGGGCTCAGATGCCGGGCCAGGGCTGGCCGGCTTATGAAGCGCGGCGGGCCATGTACACGTCGAACGCCTTGTGGAGCAGTTTGTTGAGCGGGAAGTCCCACTCCCCCAGGTACTCGACGGCCTCCCCGCCGGCGCCGACCTTGAAACGGAGCAGCCCCAGCAGGTGGTTGGACTCCTCCAGGGTGTCGGTGATGCCTCTGAAGTCGTATACCGCGGCGCCGAGTTCGTGGGCGTCGCACATCATCCGCCACTGGATGGCGTTGTTGGGCTGGACCTCGCGCCTGCGGCTGGTGGAGGCGCCGTAGGAGTACCAGATGTGCTCGCCGACGGTGAGCATGGTCGCGGCGGCGAGGACGTCGCCCTCGTGGTGGGCGAGGTAGAGGCGCATACGGTCGGGGTGTTCGGAGGTGAGGGCGGTCCACATGCGCTGGAAGTAGGAGAGGGGGCGCGCGATGAAGCGGTCACGTTCGGCGGTCTCGGCGTACAGCGTGTAGAAGGCGGGCAGGTCCTCGTATCCACCGCGGACGACCTTGACGCCCGCCTTTTCGGCCTTCTTCACGTTGCGCCGCCACTGCTGATTGAGCCCGCGCTGGATATCGTCCAACGCCCTTCCGGCGAACGGCACTTGGAACACATACCGGGGCTGTCCGGCCGCGAACCCGTCCTCCCCGCCCGCCTCCGCCTGCCGCCACCCCATCCGGCGCAGCCGTTCGGCGAGTTCGAGGGCACGGGGTTCCTCGGAGGTCGCCTCGGCGTCCCGCAGCCGCCGCGCCGCCGGATCCGCGATGGCCTCTTTCACCGCGTCCGCACTCCACCGTCGTACGACGACAGGCGGCCCCATCTTCACCGCGAACGCCCCGCGCCCCTTCAGATGGGCCAGCAGCGGATCGAGCCAGCGCTCCAGCCCGGGGTCGTGCCAGTCGATGACCGGCCCCTCCGGCAGATAGGCGAGATACCGCTTCACCTTGGGCAGCGCCCGCAACAACACCAGCCCGACCCCGACAACCCGCCCCTCCCCGTCGAACCAGCCCAGACTCTCCGCCCGCCAGTCGGGCTTCGCATCCCCCCAGGACGGCAACTGCATATGGCTGACGGACGGCCGGGAACCGACGAAGGCGAGATGCTCGGCACGGGTGATGGGCTGAAGGCGAAGGACTGCTGTCATCGGCGGGAACTCCTCGGCTGCGGGACCGGTCATTACGTCAAGGACAACAGACGCACCCCCAGCGGTTGTCTCCCCCACGCCGCCCGAGGACCGCGTGTCACGGAAACGCTCACCGCCGCTCCGGGGCGGTCAGCTCGGGCCACCGCGCCCGCCGACGGGCCGCCTTCTCCTCGCAGCCGAAGGTGCTAGGCCTCGCTCGCTTCGGAAGGTCCCTCGGGCCGCCTGGCGACGAAGGATCCGAGGCCGACCTCAGCACGGACAAGCCCCTCCGCCTTGAGGTGGGCCAACGCCTTCTGGGCCGTCGACGACGCAATCCCGAACTCCGCAGACAGTTCTACGACCGAGGGCACACGGGCACCCACCGGATACTCACCGTCAGCGATACGGCTGGTGATGACTGCAGCGACCTGGCGCCAGACAGGTCGGGTTCGGTCGAGCTGGGGAGTCATGCGGTTGACGCTAAAACTCTGCGGTAGACCGCGCGACCGCGGTAGACTGCGGTAGACCGCGACCACAAGACCCCCGCGACGGGTGGAGCCGTCCGGGGGCGCGGCCACCAGCTGACCTGAACGGAGCTGATGACATGACGGACTTTATCGGCCGCCTTATCACCTGGGTGAGGCTCCTGCCGGCTGGACGAGTAGCGCACCCCGCGCAACCGCCCAGCCTGTCGCCCACCATCCCTCCCCCGCCGGGGAATGCCCTTGTTCTTCCCTGTCTCCGAAGGCCGTACGGCCTCGACGCCGACACTCCGCTCGACGGTGCGGCCACCCGGTCCGTACGCCCGTACCTCACCGCCCACGAACAGCGCCGGCGAGCCCTGGCCGCGGGCGCCCTGAGGCTGGACGTGAGCGGCTCCTACTGGATTCACGGGGCGGAGGTCGCCTGATGAGACCGGCAGCCGAACCGCCGGAATCGCCCGAACCACCTCACGACCCACGCCTGCTGCCCTGGTCCGGCCCTGAGGGCAAGCCCTGCTTCCTGATCACCGACGATCACGGCGGACCCTTGTCCCGCCTGGCCGACGCGACGGAATCAATCCAGCTCGGCATGGGCACCCAACTTCTCGCCCACGCCCGTGACATGCTTCCGGACAGTCCGCGCGGCGACCTCCGCTTCCTCGCCGAACGTCTGGCGGAAGCGCTCCAGGACGCACTCAGGATCGCCGAAAGCCGCGGTCAACGGCTGAGCCGGCTGAACTGAAGGTGAGGGGCCACGGCTGCCGGGGCCCTTCACCTCCGTTCAGGGGGAGGTCGGCGGTGGGGAACGCTGCTGCCCTTCCCCGTAGCACTGGGGAAGTCGCTCCGCCACCGCGTCGTCGGGGGGCCGGCGGTGGCGGAGGTCATCCGGCATGGATGAGCCGAGCCCGCTGCTACGGAATCTCGGTGGCCACCGCCCTCCCGTCCCTCGGCCCGAACACCGCCAACGCCTCCGTATCGGTCACCCGGGAGTTGAGGTAGCAGTCCGCCCACTCCGCGATGTCCGGATACCCGCACTCGGCACGGAGCCGGGCCACCGCCGCCGGGATGTCGTACGACGTCAGGCGCAGGTCGGTCCCGGGGCCCAGGAGGCACCAGTGGGCGCCCGGACGGCCGTAGGGCATGCCCACACTGCCAGGGTTGACGACCAGGCGGCCGTGGGCGAGGCGGGTGAACGGCATATGGGTGTGGCCGCAGACGACTGCTGTGATGTCGGGGCCGACGCCGGCGAATACCTCCGCCCAGCGGTCCAGAGGGGAGTCGACCAGGACGATCTCCTCGTCGTCGCGGGGTGTCGCGTGGCAGAACAGGACCCGGCCCATGCCTCGAATCGTGAGGGTGGCCGTCTTGGGGAGGGCGGCGAGGAAGTCGACCTGGTCGTCGGTGAGCGCGTTCGCCGCGAACGGGCCTATCGGATCCGGGATTTGGGTGCGCCCGCCCCGGCGGTACTCGACCAACTCCCGGTCCGCGTTTCCCGACAGCCACAGCACCCGGTCGCCCAGTTCGCGCAACGCGTCGATCACCTGGCCTGGTTGCGGACCCGCCGTGATGTCGCCGGTGAGGACGATGCGGTCAGCCGTGGACACGTCCGGTTCCGCGAGGACCGCCTCCAGCGCCGGTAACACCCCGTGGATGTCGGAGAGAACCGCCACCCGGTTCAACGCAGCCTCGCGCACAGTCACTTCCCGTCCCCCTCCAACCCCTCCGCCAGTACCTCCGCCAGATGCCTCCCCCGTACCCCCGCCAGTTGCTCCAGCTGGGTGCGGCAGGAGAAGCCGTCCGCCAGGACCACCGCGTCGGGTTCCGCCTCCCGTACGGCCGGCAGCAACTGTTCCTCCGCGCAGGCCCTCGACACCTCGAAGTGGCCTTTTTCGAAGCCGAAGTTGCCGGCCAGGCCGCAGCAGCCGCCGGTCAGGTCGCCGGTGAGGGCGGCGGCCTTGCGGAGGCGGCGGTCGGCGGCGTCGCCCAGTACCGCGTGCTGGTGGCAGTGGGTCTGGCCGGTGACCGGGCGGTTCAGGTGGGGTGGGTTCCAGTCGGGGGCCAGGCGTTCCAGGGCCTCCGCGAAGGTGACCACGGCTCCGGCCAGGCGGGCTGCGCGCGGCTCGTCCGGGAGGAGTTCCGGCAGGTCCGCGCGGAGGGCCGCCGCGCAGCTGGGTTCCAGGACCACGAACAGGGGCGCGTCCCCCGTCTCCGGGGCCAGGAACGGCTCCAGCAGATCCAGGGTGCGGCGCAGCACCGCGCGGGCGCGGTCCAGTTGGCCCGTCGAGAGGTACGTCAGTCCGCAGCAGGCGCGGGAGGAGCGGCCGAGTCGGCTGGGGAACAGGCCGGACCGCCGCGGCTTCCGGTCTCGCGTCGGCAGCTCCAGGACTCCGACTCCCGCCGCTTCCAGCACCCGTACGGCGGCCCGGCCCACGGACGGTGACAGGTACTCGGTGAAGGTGTCCGGCCAGAGGAAGGCCCTGGGAGCCGGGGAGTCCGGGCGGTGACCCGCCCGCGCGTCCGCCGTCCGGCCGGGCAGGCGCCCTCGGTGCCGGCGTCGCTGCCACCGGCTGAAGGGTTCCCTCGCCAGGCGCGGGATGCGCCGCTCCGGTGCGATGCCGCCCAGGCGTTTGGCCAGCGCCGCCAGCGGCCCTACCGAGGCGAGCGCGTTGGCGGCCCACGCCGTGCGGGTGCGGGCCGTCAGCTCCAGCCACCTCGGCAGCCAGCCCATGCTGTAGTGCGACGAAGGCCGGCGGCGGCCCTCGTAGTGGTGGTGCAGGAACTCCGCCTTGTACGTCGCCATGTCCACCCCCACCGGGCAGTCC
This sequence comes from Streptomyces sp. NPDC005866, assembly GCF_040629895.1. Classification (NCBI taxonomy): domain Bacteria; kingdom Bacillati; phylum Actinomycetota; class Actinomycetes; order Kitasatosporales; family Streptomycetaceae; genus Streptomyces; species Streptomyces sp. NPDC005866. The sequence continues at coordinate 107,413 of NZ_JBEXWP010000004.1, read as the reverse complement.
GACCGGCAGCCCTTGCAGGACAGGCACAGGTCCAGCGCGTCGCGGACCTCCGTCGAACGCCAGCCGTCCGTCACCAGCTCGCCCGCCAGCATCTCGTGCAGCAGCCGGGCCCGGCCGCGCGTCGAGTGCTCCTCCTCGCCCGTCGCCCGGAAGGACGGGCACATCACGGATGAGCCGGACACGGCAGGGGTACGGCACTTCGCCACGCCAACGCAGCGGCGGACCGCCGCCGAGAAGTCGCCGTTGTCGGAGGGGTAGGCGAAGGCCACCGGCAGCGGCTCGCGGGGGAGGACCGCGAAGCGGAGGTTCGTGTCCAGGGGGGCAGGCCTCACCAGCATGCCGGGGTTCAGCAGGTCGTCCGGATCCCAGATTCCCTTCGTAGTCTCGAACAACGCCACCATCTCCGGGCCGTACATCCTCGGCAGCAGTTCCGCCCGCGCCTGGCCGTCCCCGTGCTCCCCGGAGAGCGAGCCGCCGTGGGCGACGACGAGGTCGGCCAGCTCCTCCGAGAAGCGGCGGAAGCGGGCCACGCCCGCCTCGCTGAGCAGGTCGAAGTCGATACGGACGTGGATGCAGCCGTCGCCGAAGTGCCCGTACGGGGTGCCGCGCAGGCCGTGGGCCGACAGCAGGCGTCTGAAGTCCCGCAGGTACGCGCCCAGTCGGGCCGGCGGTACCGCGCAGTCCTCCCAGCCGGGCCAGGCCTCGCTGCCGTCCGGCATCCGTGTCGCCGTACCGGAGGCGTCCTCACGGATGCGCCAGAGGGCGCGCTGCCGGGCCGGGTCGGTGACGACCAGCGCGTCGAGGACGTCCGCCGCGCGGACGATCGACTCCGCACGCGCGCGTGCCTCCGCGGCCGATTCCGCGCCCGTCTCGACGAACAGCCAGGCGCCGCCGCGCGGAAGTCCGGCCGGGGACCGCACCAGGTCGGCGGCCATGCCCTCCACCGTCAGCGGGGCGGAGGCGAGGAGACCGGCCGCCGCCTCCGCGGCCGCGCTCTCGTCGGCGTACCCCAGCACCGCCAGCGCAAGCGCGCGGGGTGACCCGACTAGGCGGACGGTCGCCTCCGTGAGGATCCCCAGCGTGCCCTCGCTCCCGCAGAAGGAACGGGCCACGTCCGCGCCCTTCTCGGGCAGCAGCGCGTCCAGGGCGTACCCGGAGATACGGCGGGGCAGGTCCGGGAAGCCGGTGCGCAGGCGGCCCAGATCCCCGGCCACCAGCTCGCGCAGGCCCTCCGGTGCGCCGGCCCAGTCCTGTCCCAGCCGCAGCCGCTTCCCGCGCGCCGTGATGACGTCCAGTTCCCGGACGCTGTCCGCCGTCGTGCCCCAGGCCACGCTGTGCGATCCGCACGAGTTGTTGCCGATCATCCCGCCGAGCGTGCAGCGGCCGTGTGTGGAGGGGTCCGGGCCGAAGCGCAGACCGTGCGGGGCGGCGGCCTCCTGGAGGCGGTCCAGGACCAGCCCCGGCTGGACGACGGCCATACGGGTGGACGGGTCCAGGCCGAGCAGGCGGTTCATGTGGCGGGTGAAGTCAAGGACCACGCCCGTGCCCGTCGCCTGTCCCGCGATCGACGTGCCCCCGCCCCGGGCGACCACCGGCACCCCGTGGGCGCGGCACACCTCCAGAACGGCCGCGACGTCGTCCGCGTCCCGAGGGGCCACCACCCCCACCGGGACCCGCCGGTAGTTGGACGCGTCCATGGTGACCAGCGCCCGCGACGTGGTGTCGAACCCCACCTCGCCCCGGACGGCCCTGCGCAGCTCAGCCTCCAGATCGACCATGCCTCCCAGTCTGCCCGCCACCACCGACAGCGACGCGGACGGCTGTGGAACCGTCCCCACGGCCCTCGACTCGCGCCCCCACCGCCCTCGCCTCACGCCCCACCGCCCCGTCCCGCGGCACCGCACCCGCCCGTCTCACCCGACGGACTACATTTCGACCACGTTTCCCCCAACGACTACGCTCGCCCCGTGGCTGACATCCAGATCCCCGCTGACATCAAGCCCGCCGACGGACGCTTCGGCGCGGGCCCCTCCAAGGTGCGGACGGAGGCGCTGGACGCGCTCGCCGCCACCGGCACCTCTCTCATGGGCACCTCCCACCGCCAGGCCCCGGTGAAGAACCTGGTCGGCCAGGTCCGCGAGGGCATCAGCGCCCTGTTCTCCCTCCCGGACGGCTACGAGGTCGTCCTCGGCAACGGCGGTTCCACCGCCTTCTGGGACATCGCCACCCACGGTCTGATCGACGGCAAGTCGCAGCACCTGAACTTCGGTGAGTTCTCGTCCAAGTTCGCCAAGGCCGCCAAGCTCGCCCCCTGGCTGGCCGAACCCACCGTCATCGCCTCCGACCCGGGCAGCCACCCGGAGCCGCGGGCCGAGGCCGGCGTGGACGCCTACGCCTTCACGCACAACGAGACGTCGACCGGTGTCGCCATGCCGATCGAGCGGGTCGCCGGGGCCGACGAGGGCGCGCTCGTGCTCGTCGACGCCACCTCCGGCGCGGGCGGCCTCCCCGTCGACGTCACCGAGACCGACGTCTACTACTTCGCCCCGCAGAAGTCCTTCGCCTCCGACGGCGGCCTGTGGATCGGCCTCTTCTCCCCGGCCGCGATCGAGCGCGCCGAGCGCATCCACGCGAGCGGCCGTCACGTGCCGGAGTTCTTCAGCCTCCCCACGGCGATCGACAACTCCCGCAAGAACCAGACGTACAACACCCCGGCCCTCGCCACCCTCTTCCTGCTCAACCAGCAGCTGGAGTGGCTGAACGGCCAGGGCGGCCTCGCCTGGTCGACGGCCCGTACGAAGGACTCCTCGACCCGCCTGTACAGCTGGGCCGAGGAGAGCAAGTACGCCACCCCGTTCGTCGCCGACCCGGCCCAGCGCTCCCAGGTCATCGGCACGATCGACTTCGCCGACGAGATCGACGCGGCCGCCGTCGCCAAGGTGCTGCGCGCCAACGGCGTCGTCGACACCGAGCCCTACCGCAAGCTCGGCCGCAACCAGCTCCGCGTCGCGATGTTCCCGGCGATCGACCCGGCCGACGTCGAGGCGCTGACGAAGTGCGTCGACTACGTGATCGAGAAGCTCTGACTCCCCGGCGGCTACGACCGTGAAGGGCGCCCGGTGCACTGACTAGCACCGGGCGCCCTTCTGACACCGTCATTACGTCAGGACGTACGACGCTTCCGGTCCGTCCTCTCAGGTCGTGGGAGTGTCGACCGTGGCGGTGATGGAGTTGATCTCGCCGGCGGAGGTGACGGTGACCGAGACCGTGACGGGCTGGACCGGGTTCGGCGGGACGACCGGGTTGGGCGGGACGACGGGGGAGATCAGCAGGAAGGAAGGGCGGACCTTGAGGGTCGTGGTCGCCCCCGCCGAGAAGGGCAGGTCGTCCCTTTGCGCGCCGACGAGGTCGTATGCCTCGCCACTCGGGTCGCCGGTGCCGGTGGTGTAGTCCAGGCTGCTGACGATCTGGGCGGTGCCGCCGCCGGCGGCGTCGGGGACGGTGACGACGGTGACGTCGAGGGTGCCCCGGATGCGGACCTTCTCGCCGGGACCGGCGAAGGTGCCGCTGATCGGCAGGCTGACCGAACGGATCTGCGGGACGGCGGAGGCTGCGTCCCGGACCGTTCGAGTGGACTCGGCGGTGGCGGTCGCGGGGACGGCGGTCGCGGGGACGGTCAGGCCCAGGGCGGCCGTGACCAGGCAGACGTTCCCGGCCAGGCGCAGGGCGGTGCGGCGCATCGGTACTCCCATTCCGTGAGGCGGGACCCGGTCGCCTGTTGCCACTTCCGTCCCGCGGGACGCTTCCCAGCCTGCACGGACCGGCGCCCGGCCGCCCCGCCGGTGACCCGGATGGGTGAAGCGGGGCGGCGGATCAGTGCCGGCGGGTGGGGGTGCGCCGCAGCCGCCGCAGCCCGAAGAGGGCGAGTACGGCGACGCCGACGGCGATGGCGCCGACCTTGACCCCGCCGCTCGCGGCACCGCCGCTCCCCCCGCCGGCGGCCGAACTCCCGCTGCCGGACGGCGACTTGCCAGCTGCCCCGCCCGGCACGTCCTGGGCCTGCACCGGGCTGTCGGAGCCCTCGCTGCCGTACATCAGCCTGGTCCCGTCGGCGGAGTAGCTGACCGACTCGCCCTGCTTCTGGAGCGGCACGTTGAGCCGGCCCTTCCGCTTGATCTCGCCGCCGTTCCAGTCGTAGTAGATGCCGCCGAAGTAGCCGCGCACGGCGAGCTGCCCGCCGTCGGGCGAGAAGGCGGCGTCGGTGGCCCAGAGGTCGACGGTGGCGACGGGTTTGAAGATGTTGGTGCCGGAGGAGGACAAGGTCGCCGGGCCCTCGTAGAGATGCCCGCCGTCCTCCTTCTTGTCGATGATGTACACGCGCCCGGTCCTGGGATGGACGATGAGCGACTCCGCGTTCCGGGCGCCGTTCGAGTACTTGACGACGTACTGCGTGGCCCGGACGGTCTGGTCGACGAGCTTCGCGGGCTCGGGCAGCCGGTAGATCCACACGTACGGCCAGCTGCCGTCGAGGTTGTCGCCGATGTCACCGACGTAGATCTGGTTGTCGGGGCCGATGGAGATGGCCTCGACGTCACGGGGCCTGCCGACGCCACTGAGCGTGACCGTCGCGACGGTCTTCCCGGTCGCGCTGTCCACGGCGTAGATGTAGGGGCCGTCGTCGCTGTCGTTGTGGGTCCAGTAGATGCCGGGGTGCAGGTGGGAGGCGGCGAGACCGCTGGACTCGGTGATGCGCGGATCCTTGATCGTGAACCCTTCGTCGCCGGTGCCGTCGGCGGCGGAGGCGGGGGCGGAGGCGAAAGCCCCCGTGAGCAGGAGCCCGGCGAGAAGGGCTCCGGCGGGGAGGGCGAGCGATCGTCGGCGCATGGGCCCAAGCCTGCCATCCCGCCCCGTGTTCCCCTACGGGGGACGTGGCCGTCCTCACACCCCGCCGGTCCCCCTGATCGTCCATCATGAGCGGATGCTCAGGTTCATGCCCGTCGGGGACTCGGTGACCATCGGCAGCGCGGGCGAACACACATGGCGGTATCGCATGTGGCAGCACCTGTGCGCGACCTACGGCGGCCCGTTCACGCTGGTCGGCCCGCGCGAGACGCTGTACGACAAACTCGCCGAGGCACCCACGTCGTACGCCTACGCCGACCCCGCTTTCCCCCGGGCCCATCTGGCCGGCTGGGGCGAGGGCTGGCTGCACATGGCCCCGCTGATCGGGGAGGCGGTACGGGCTCACCGGGCCGACGTCCTGCTGGTCTCCCTCGGCCTGATCGACCTGGGCTTCTACACGAACGCGGAGCAGACGGCGGCGAACGCGCGGTCCTTCGTCGCGGCCGCACGGGAGGCCAACCCGCGCATCCGCATGGCGGTGCTGCCGGTGATACCGAACACCAGGGCCGCGTCGGACGCCCAGTTCGCGGAACAGGTGAACCTCTTCAACGAGTTGCTGGCGAAGGCGGTCGCCGACCTGGACGAGCCGCGCTCACCGCTCCTGCTGGCCTCGCCCCCGCGGTCGTACGACATCGACACCGACACCTACGACGGCACCCACCCCAACGCGAACGGCGAACACCGGATCGCCGAGGCGTTCGCCGAGGCGATGTGGCAGGGGTGGGACCTGGGCGAGGAGTACGGGGCCGGGGCGGATTGACCGGATCCGAGCGTTCCCCGGTCACCGTGCGTATCGTTGAACCGCGCGGTTGTGCACATACGGAGGCAGCCGGGGAGGAGCGCCAGGATGACCGTCCTCGAAGACAGGATCGCGATGGCCGAGAGCGACGACGAGATCACGCTCGACGAGATGTTCGAGCGGATCGAGAAGATGCCCGCCCCCGAGGGATACAAGGTCGAGATCGTCGAGGGGACCGTCTTCATGTCGCCGCAGCGGGACACCCACTGGGAGATCATCCTGGACATCGTCGAGCAGTTGCGGACCAAGTACCCCCGGAAGCGGGTCAAGTCCGACGTACGCATCGACTACCCGGGACATCTCAACGGGTTCGCGTCGGACGTGACGGTGATGGCCGAAGGCGCCGCCAGGACCGAGAAAGGGCTCTGGCGTCACCAGGACGTCGAGTTCGTCGCCGAGGTCATCTCCAAGGGCACCGCGGCCAACGACTACGGCCCCAAGAAGACCGCCTACGCGGTCGCCGAGGTCCCCGTCTACCTGATCGCCGACCCCTACCAGCGTCGCTGCCACGTCTACACCAACCCCAAGGGCGACGACTACGCGACCGAGACGAAGGTCGACTTCGGCGACGACATGGACCTCACGGCGACGGTCGTCGGCCTCACGCTGAAGACCGACGAGTTCCCCACCGACTAGGACCTGTCCCGCATGCCCCAGCCCTCGGCCTGCCCGGACGTCAATCCCGAGCTGGTCGCCGAACCTCGCGGCCAGGGCGGTCGACCGGGGCACTTGCCTAGAGCGCACTCCACGCCGTTGGCTGGGTGACCATGAAGTACACGCAGCTCGGACGTACCGGACTCAAGGTCAGCCGACTCGTCCTCGGCACCATGAACTTCGGCCCGCAGACCGACGAGGCCGACAGTCACGCGATCATGGACGCGGCGCTGGCCGCCGGCATCAACTTCTTCGACACCGCCAATGTGTACGGGTTTGGTGAGAACAAGGGGCGGACCGAGGAGATCATCGGCAATTGGTTCGCCAAGAGCGCCGCGCACCGCGACAAGGTCGTGCTCGCCACCAAGGTGTACGGCAACATGGCCGGCGACGGCGAGGCCTGGCCCAACCACGACAAGCTGTCCGCGCTTAACATCCGGCGCGCGGTCGACGCCAGCCTGAAGCGGCTGCAGACCGACTACATCGACGTCTACCAGTTCCACCACATCGACCGCCGGACTCCCTTCGAGGAGATCTGGCAGGCGATCGACACCCTCGTCACGCAGGGCAAGATCCTGTACGCCGGGTCCTCCAACTTCCCCGGCTACAAGATCGCCCAGGCGAACGAGATCGCCGCGCGCCGCCACGGCACCATCGGTCTCGTCAGCGAGCAGTGCCTCTACAACCTCGCCGAGCGGCGCGCCGAGATGGAGGTCATCCCGGCCGCTCAGGACTACGGCCTCGGGGTCATCCCCTGGTCGCCGCTGCAGGGCGGGCTGCTCGGCGGTGTGATCAAGAAGGAGGTGCAGGGTGGGCGCCGGGCCGGTGGCCGGGCCGCCGACTCCCTCGCCAACACCGCCGTCCGGGCCCAGATCCAGGCCTACGAGGACCTGCTCGACAAGCACGGGGTGGAGCCGGGCGAGGCCGCGCTGGCCTGGCTGCTGACGCGTCCGGGGGTGACGGGTCCGATCGTCGGCCCGCGCACCGGCGAGCAGCTGGAGTCGGCGCTCAGGGCCGTGGAGCTGGAGCTGAGCGAGGAGTTGCTGGAGGGGCTGGACGAGGTCTTCCCGGGCCCGGGTCCTTCTCCGGAGGCCTTCGCCTGGTAGCCGACGCCGACGTCAGGGGCAGCGCCCCGTAAGGGGCGCGGGGAACCGCGCGACCGGTCACGTTCGGCCCCCGGCCGGCGTCACACGGCCGGCCGCGGTTCCCCGGCCGCCCCTCATCTCATCGCCGACGCCACCGCGACCACGACGAACAACAGCACAAGCGCACCGGCCATGATCCGGTTCCGGGTCTTCGGGTCCACGGCAAGGAGCCTAACCGGCCGCCCCGAGCCCCCAGCGGCCGACCACCTCGTACCGCGGCTGCTCCCCCGGCACCCCCGACGTCGGCAGGTTGCTGCGCACCAGTGCCAGCTCCCCCACCGTCCAGGTCCGGCTCGCGAACTCCGCGAGCAGCGCGACATACGGCCGGACGTCGAACTCGTCCCGGCTGCGGGCCACCGTCAGGTGGGCCTTGTAGCGGCGGTGCTCCCCCATCGGTACGCCCGCCTTCCGGGCCGCCGCCTCCGCGCGGTCGGCCAGCAGGCGGAGGGTCTCCAGGTCGCCGTCGGCGCCCGCCCACAGGGCCCGGCCGTGGCCGAACTGGCCGCCGCCCGCAACGGACAGGCGGAAGGGCGGCGTGCGACGGGCCGCGCGGGCCAGCCGGTCCGACAGGTCCGGTACGGCCCCGTCGTCGACCTCTCCGTAGAACGCGAGGGTGTAGTGCCAGCCGGGGCGGCCGGTCCAGCGCAGCGCCTGCGCGCCCGGCAGTTCGCGCAACCGGTCGACCTCGGCGGCGAGTTCGGCGGCCACCTCGGGCGGGGGCAGCACGGCTGCGAAGAGTCTCATGCGGACCACCCTGCCATCATGGGGAGGTGGAGATCACCATCAGAGAAGGCGGGCCCGACGACCTTCCCGCGATACTCGGCATGCTCGACAGCTGTGTGGAGTGGCTGGTGGGCCAGGGGCGGACCGAGCAGTGGGGGACCACCCCGCTGTCGGAGCACGAGAAGACGGTGGAGTCGGTCGTCCACTGCATGGGCAAGGGCGTGACGTACATCGCCGAGGCCGACGGGGTACCGGCCGCCACGCTCACGCTCACCGACGCGCCCGGCGCTCATCTGTCGCATCTCCCGCCGCCCGGTGAGCCCGAGCGGTACATCCACTGGCTGGCCTCCGACCGCCGGTTCAGGGGGCATGGCGTCGGCAGCACCCTGCTGGCGCACGCGGCCGAGGAGGCCCGGCGGGCCGGGGTGTCGCTGCTGCGGGTGGACTGCTACGCGGGGGCCGACGGCAAGCTCGTCCGCTACTACGAGGGCAACGGCTTCCTCCGCACCGACACCTACACGTTCCAGACCGACTGGCCGGGACAGGTACTGGCCCGGAGGCTGTGATCCTCCGGGCCGGCCGTGTCGTGCGGTCTCAGGCCGCCGGTGCGAGCTGTTCCTGTGTCTCTCTCGGTACGAACCGCACCCGCGGGTGGCCGCCGTGCCAGCCGACTGCCAGACGCAGGTTGCCGACGCGGGCCAGGACGAGGCCGATCACCACGGCCGCCGCGGCGGCGATGGCGCCGCCCACCGCGAGGCCGGCGCGGACGCCGTACGCGTCCGTGATCCAGCCGGCGATGGGTGCGCCGACCGGGGAGCCGCCGAGGAAGACCATCATGTAGAGGGCCATCACGCGGCCGCGCATGGCCGGGTCGGTGCCCATCTGGATGCTGGTGTTGGCGGTGACGTTGACCGTCATGCCGAACATGCCGATCGGGATCATGAGCAGGGCGAACAGCCAGAGGGAGGGGGCGGTCGCGGCCACCAGCTCCAGCGCGCCGAAGGCTGCCGCCGCCGCGATCATCACCCGCAGCTTGGCCGTGCCGCGTCTGGCCGCGAGCAGGGCTCCGGCCAGGGAGCCGACCGCCATCAGGGTGTTGAAGAGGCTGTAGGAGCCGGCACCCGCGTGGAAGACGTCGTCCGCGAAGGCCGAGAGGTAGACGGGGAAGTTGAAGCCGAAGGTGCCGATGAAGCCGACCAGGATGATCGTCCACGTCAGGTCGGGGCGGCCGGCCACATAGTGGAGGCCCTCCCGCAGCTGGCCCTTTCCCTTCGGTGTGCGCTTGACGGCGTACAGCTCACGCGCCCGCATCAGCAGCAGACCGGCGATCGGGGCGACGAAGGACAGGCCGTTGAAGAGGAAGGCGTAGCCGGTGCCCACGCCGGTGATCATCAGGCCGGCGACCGCCGGGCCGACCAGGCGGGCCGACTGGAAGTTCGCGGAGTTCAGGCTGACCGCGTTCTGCAGCTGGGCGGGGCCGACCATCTCGGAGACGAACGACTGGCGGGCCGGGTTGTCGACGACCGTGGCGAGGCCGACGGCGAAGGCGGCGAGGTAGACGTGCCAGACGTGGACATGGCCGGAGAGGGTCAGCAGCGCGAGCGCGATGCCGGTGAGGGCCATGGACATCTGGGTGACGAGGAGTGCGCGCCGCTTGTTCAGGCGGTCGACGAGGACCCCACCGTAGAGGCCGAAGAGCAGCATCGGCAGGAACTGCAGGGCGGTGGTGACGCCGACGGCGGTCGCGGAGCCGGTGAGGCTGAGGACCAGCCAGTCCTGGGCGATGCGCTGCATCCAGGTGCCGATGTTCGAGACGACCTGGCCCGCGAAGAACAGGCGGTAGTTCCTGACCTTCAGCGAGCTGAACATCGAGGACCTGTGGGATGCGGGGATAGTAGGGACGGTCGGTGCGGGGGCGGAAGGTGCTCCGGGTCCCGAACTCAAGTGCGTTCGCCTCCTCGTTCTCTGGCTCGTTCGCCCAGGGGGCGCTTCCCGCCGGTGTCGGGAGACACCGGCGCGCCCCTTCGGCTCACTCGCGGTGTTAAGGGCTCTTACAGGTGTGCAAGCTTCTCGAGGACGGGGGCGGCGGCGCGGAGTTTCGCCCACTCGTCCTCGTCGAGGCCGTCGACGAGGCCGGCCAGGAACGCGTTGCGCTTGCGGCGGCTCTCCTCGAGCATCGTCTCGGCCTGCTCGGTCTTGGTGACGACCTTCTGGCGCCGGTCCTCGGGGTGCGGCTCCAGACGGACCAGTCCCTTGGCTTCGAGCAGCGCCACGATGCGGGTCATCGAAGGCGGCTGCACATGCTCCTTGCGGGCCAGCTCACCGGGGGTGGCCTGGCCGCAGTTGGAGAGGGTGCCCAGCACCGACATCTCGGTGGGGCTCAGTGACTCGTCGACCCGCTGGTGCTTCAGCCGTCGCGAGAGTCGCATCACGGCGGAGCGGAGGGAGTTCACGGCGGCAACGTCGTCGCCATGGTTAAGGTCCGGCATGTCTTTAGAGTAACTCATTACCCTAACTAAAGACCACCCGGACGCGCCAATGTGCCCGTGAGCCCGGCCACTGAACCCCTTCGTCACCCTTACGGGTGAGCCCAATCCGGAAAGTGACGCATCGGGCGCACGGATGTGGCGCCCTCGTAGGCATGGGGACCAGTGTGCTCAGCCTGCGGATAGACAAAGAGCTGCTCGACCGGCTCCGGCACCATGCGGCCAAAAGGGGAATGAGCGTCCAGGACTACGTGGTCCGGACGCTCATTCGCAACGACTTCGACGAGCGGTTCTCGGCCGCCGTCGAGGAGACGGAGAGGTTCTACGGCGATCAGGTCAAGGTCACATGAGATCCCGGCCCTATCAGGATCAGGATCAGGTGAGACCCAGCGCCGGCATCAGGTAGTAGAAGGTGAACACCGCCGCGACCGCGTACATCGCGACCGGGATCTCCTTCGCCCGGCCGGCGGCCAGCCGCAGCACGACGAAGGTGATGAAGCCCATGCCGATGCCGTTCGTGATCGAGTAGGTGAACGGCATCATCATCATGGTCACGAAGGCCGGGATCGCGAGGGTGTAGTCGGCCCAGTCGATCTCCTTGATCGAACCGGCCAGGATCAGGAAGCCCACCGCGAGCAGCGCCGGGGTGGCCGCCTGGGACGGGACCATCGTGGCGACGGGCGTCAGGAACAGCGCCACGGCGAACAGCGCGCCGGTGACGACGTTGGCGAAGCCGGTGCGCGCGCCCTCGCCGACGCCGGCCGTCGACTCCACGAAGCAGGTGGTGGCGGAGGAGGAGCTGGCACCGCCGACGGCGACCGCGACACCGTCGATGAAGAGGACCTTGTTGATGCCCGGCATATAGCCCTGGGCGTCGGTCAGCTTGGCCTCGTCGCTGACACCCATGATCGTGCCCATGGCGTCGAAGAAGCAGGACAGCAGGACGGTGAAGACGAAGAGGATGCCGGTCAGCACACCGACCTTGTCGAAGCCGCCGAAGAGGCTGACCTTGCCGAGCAGGCCGAAGTCCGGGGGCGAGACGGGGTTGCCCGGCCACTTCGGGGTGGTCAGACCCCAGGACGTCACATGGGCGACGGCGTTGATGATCAGCGCGAGCACGGTCATCGCGACGATCGAGATCAGGATCGCGCCGGAGACCTTGCGGACGATCAGCGCGAGGGTCAGCAGCGAGCCGAGCACGAAGACCAGGACCGGCCAGCCGTCGAGATGACCGTCGGTGCCGAGCTGGAGCGGGACGGTGGTCTGGGCGGCGTCCGGGACACGGCTGACGAAGCCGGAGTCCACGAGACCGATCAGCATGATGAACAGGCCGATACCGATCGAGATCGCCTTGCGCAGGCTGTAGGGCACGGCGCTCATCACGCGCTCCCGCAGACCGCTGGCGACCAGCAGCATCACGATGAAGCCGGCCAGGACCACCATGCCCATCGCGTCCGGCCAGGACATCCGGGGCGCCAGTTGGAGGGCGACGACGGAGTTCACGCCGAGACCGGCGGCGAGCGCGATCGGGACGTTGCCGATGACACCCATGAGCAGGGTGGTGAAGGCGGCGGTGACGACGGTGGCCGTGACCAGCTGGCCGTGGTCCAGCTGGTGGCCGTACATGTCCTTCGCGCTGCCGAGGATGATCGGGTTCAGCACGATGATGTAGGCCATGGCGAAGAACGTGGCGAAGCCGCCGCGCACCTCGCGGGCGAGGGTGCTGCCCCGCTCGGAGATCTTGAAGTAGCGGTCGAGCGCGCCGTACGCGGGGTTGGCACCCGGCTGTTCGGGGGCGGGGGCCTGAGTGGAAGCCGGGGTTGACATTGGAGGTTCCTACGAGCAGAAGTGGCCAGACACAAACGGTTTCAGTATGAACGTATGAGGCCCGGATCGCTATCTCCGCGCGTAGACCCGGGTGGTCCCACGGCTCGGCGGCGTGCCTCGTAAGCTGTGCCCATGGCGAAGTGGACCCCCAAGCACGAGGCGCCGGAGCCCCTGGAGGGCCCCGTCCTACCGACCGTCGTCGGCGGCACGATCGTCTGGTTCGTCCTCTTCCTGGTCCAGCTCCCCTTCTACGGCTGGTACGCCGACCACGGGCACACCTGGTGGGTGTGGACCTGCCTGGCCGGCGGCGGTCTCGGGCTGATCGGCGTCTGGTACGTGAAGAGGCGGGACGCGGCCATCAAACGAGCGGAAGCGGCCCGCGCCCTCTAGGCCCTGTGCAGGGCGCCAAGGGGCCGCTGTACGACCAGGGCACGACCTCCCTCCTCCCCAGGTCGGATCTTCCGGGCACTCGGCAGGTGAACGTGCAAATCCGCACGTACCGTCGAACGTATGACGCACATCGACGCGGGCGCCGAACTCGACCCCGTGCATCCGGTCCCGCTGCCGGCCCCGGCCAGGACGAGCGGGCTGACCACCGCCGAGGTCGCGGAGCGGATCGCGCGCGGCCAGGTGAACGACATACCGGTGCGCAGCAGCCGCTCGCTCGGCGAGATCGTGCGCGCGAACGTCTTCACCCGGTTCAACGCGATCATCGGTGTGCTGTGGGTGATCATGCTTGTCGTGGCGCCCATCCAGGACAGCCTGTTCGGCTTCGTGATCCTCGCCAACACGGGCATCGGCATCGTCCAGGAGTGGCGGGCGAAGAAGACGCTGGACTCGCTCGCGGTGATCGGCGAGGCGCGGCCGACCGTGCGCCGCGACGGGGCCGCGGTGGAAGTGGGCACGAGCGAGATCGTGCTCGACGACCTCCTGGAGGTAGGGCCCGGCGACAAGATCGTCGTGGACGGGGTGTGTGCCGAGGCCGACAGCCTGGAGATCGACGAGTCACTGCTCACCGGTGAGGCCGATCCGGTCGTCAAACGCCCCGGGGACCAGGTGATGTCGGGGAGTTTCGTGGTGGCCGGCGGTGGCGCGTTCGCGGCGACGAAGGTCGGCCGGGAGGCCTACGCGGCTCGGCTGGCCGAGGAGGCCTCCCGCTTCACGCTCGTCCACTCCGAGTTGCGCACCGGTATCTCGACCATCCTCAAGTACGTGACCTGGATGATGGTCCCCGCCGCGATCGGCCTGGTCGCCACCCAGCTCGTCGTGAAGAACAACGGCATCAAGGACGCCGTCGCCCGCACGGTCGGCGGCGTCGTCCCGATGGTCCCCGAGGGGCTGGTCCTGCTCACCTCCGTCGCCTTCGCGATCGGCGTGATCCGGCTGGGCCGCCGACAGGTCCTGGTCCAGGAACTCCCCGCGATCGAGGGTCTCGCCCGCGTCGACACCGTCTGCCTCGACAAGACCGGCACGCTCACGGAGGGCGGCATGGACGTCACCGAGCTGCGGGCGCTGGACGGCTTCGACGAGACGTACGTACGCAAGGTGCTGGGCTCGCTCGGCGAGTCGGATCCCCGCCCGAACGCCTCCCTCCAGGCGATCATCCACGCCTACCCCGACAGCGAGGACTGGCGGTGCGTCGAGTCGCTGCCCTTCTCCTCAGCCCGCAAGTACAGCGGGGCGACCTTCAGCGAGGGCGACGGGGAGCTGAGCACCTGGCTGCTGGGGGCGCCGGACGTGCTGCTCGCTCCGGACAACCCGGCTTTGGCCGAAACCGTACGCCTCAACGAGCAGGGCCTGCGGGTGCTGCTGCTGGCCCGCGCCCGCCGGGACCTCGACGACCCGGAGGTGGCGAAGGGCGCCGGGCCGACCGCCCTGGTGGTCCTGGAGCAGCGGCTCCGCCCGGACGCGGCGGACACCCTGCGCTACTTCGCCGACCAGGACGTCCGGGCGAAGGTGATCTCCGGCGACAACGCGGTGTCCGTCGGTGCCGTGGCCGCGAAGCTCGGTCTGAACGGTACGACGGTGGACGCACGCCACCTGCCCGCCGGGCGCGGCGAGATGGCCGACGCCCTCGACGAGGGCACCGTCTTCGGCCGGGTCACCCCGCAGCAGAAGCGGGACATGGTGGGGGCGCTGCAGTCACGCGGGCACACGGTCGCGATGACCGGGGACGGCGTGAACGACGTACTCGCCCTGAAGGACGCCGACATCGGTGTCTCGATGGGCTCGGGCTCCGAGGCCACCCGGGCGGTCGCGCAGATCGTCCTCCTCGACAACAGCTTCGCCACGCTGCCCTCGGTGGTGGCCGAGGGGCGGCGGGTGATCGGCAACATCACCCGGGTCGCCACCCTGTTCCTGGTCAAGACGGTCTACTCGGTCCTGCTCGCGGTGCTCGTGGTCTGCTGGCAGGTCGAATACCCCTTCCTGCCCAGGCACCTGACCCTGCTGTCCACCCTCACCATCGGCATCCCCGCCTTCTTCCTGGCTCTCGCCCCCAACAAGGAACGGGCCAGGCCCCACTTCGTCCGCCATGTGATGCGCTACTCGATCCCGGGCGGGGTGCTGGCCGGCGCCGCGACCTTCGTGACGTATCTGCTCGCCCGTCACTACTACACGGGCCCGGGCTCGCTGGACGCGGAGACCAGCGCGGCGACGCTCACGCTGTTCCTGATCTCGATGTGGCTCCTGGCGATCATCGCCCGCCCCTACACCTGGTGGCGGGTTGCCCTGGTGGCCTCGATGGGCGTCGCCTTCGTGTTCGTACTCGCAGTTCCGGCACTGCAGAGCTTCTTCGCGCTGAAGCTGGTGGGCGAAGTGATGCCGTGGACCGCGGTGGGCGTGGCGGTGGTGGCGTCGGCGATGCTGGAGTTCCTGTGGAAGTGGGTCGAGCGCCGCTTCCCGGTGTGATGCGGTTGCGGGGGACTGCGAGGGCCGCTGAAGGACGGCCGCCCCACCGGTGGGACACCGGTGGGGCGGCCGCTCGGTTCCGGTGGGACTACTGCACGTCGACGTAGTCGCCCGTGGCGCTGACCGCCGGGGTCGTCGAGGTGCCCGCGAAGGAGTAGCGGTAGTAGCCGTCGACCGTCGCCGTGGTGGTCGTCTTCAGGGCGCCCGTGGAGGACGACTTGATGGTCTTCAGCGTGGTGTAGGTGCTGGAGCTCTTCTTGCGGAACTGCAGCTTGACCGACTGGCTGCCGTAGCCGCCGTACTTGTGGGTGTCCCAGTTGGCGCGGGTCAGGGTGCCGGTGACCGTGACGGTCTTACCCTTCTTGACCGGCTCGGGGGTGGCGTTGACCGTCAGCTTGGCGGCGCGCAGGACCTTGGTGGTGCCCAGGTCGCCCTGCCACTTGATGGGGCCGTTCTTGTCGGCGGCGAGACCGCCGACCTTCCAGGAGCCGGCCTCGGAGTTGGCCAGGTCCCAGTCCCCGTTGACCGTGAAGATCAGGCTGGCCTTGCAGTTGAGGACGGTCGTGGAGGCGGCGGTGCAGGTGCCCGGGTCCTCGGAGATGAACATGTCGCTCGGCGACGTGATCGAGGTGCCGCGGTAGATGACCGGGCCGGTCTGGAAGGTGCTGGCGCTCAGGCTCGACGGGTGCGTCACGGTGTACGTCACCGAGAAAGACGCCTTGGTCGTGCCGACGACCATGCTGCTGCCCTTGTTGACCTTCATGTTGGAGAAGGTGACGTTCGGCGAGCTGCCGGCGGCGTGCGCGGCCGGGGCGACGAACGCGGAGAGGGCCAGGGCGCCGGAGACGGCGGCCACGGTGGCACGAATGTGCATGGATTCCCCAGTGGGAACAGTGGGCGCGGGGCCCAAGTGATCTAGGGAGTCTGTTGACTCGGGTGATCAGATCCACGAGGGGTGGGAGTGGTTGTACGCGTGAGACGTAATCCGGTCAGATTTTGATTCCTTTGCAACCGGATTACGTCCCCATGGGATTACTCCACGGCCGGAGTGGTGCCGGGACTGCTACTTCACGTCGACGTAGTCACCCGTCGCGTTGACCGCCGGGGTCGTGGAGGTACCCGCGAAGGAGTAGCGGTAGTAGCCGTCCACCGTGGCCTTGGTGGTCGTCTTCAGCGTGCCGGTCGAGGACGTCTTGATGGTCTTCAGCGTGGTGTAGGTGCTGGAGCCCTTCTTGCGGAACTGCAGCCGCACGGACTGGGTGGCGTAGCCGTGGTACTTGCCGTCGTCCCAGTTGGCGCGGGACAGCTTGCCGGTGACCGTGACGGTCTTGCCCTTCTTCACCGGCTCCGGGGCGGCGTTGACCGTCAGCCTGGACAGGCGCTGCACCTGGGTGCTGCCGAGGGCGCCCTGGTCGGCGTACCCGACCTTGGTGATGTCGAAGTCGTCGCTGGCCGGGTCCTGGCCGTTGTACGCGATGGCCAGGGCACCTGCGTGCCAGAGGCCGGCGTCGGAGTTGGACAGCTCACCGTCTCCCGGGTAGATGTCGATGTTCCCCTTGCAACTGGCGGTGGTCGCCGAGGTCACCGTGCACTTCGCCGGGTTGTCGCCGATCAGGAAGTTGGCCGGGTCGGTGTAGGAGCCCTTGTAGATGTAGGCGCCCGAGAAGAAGTCGGCGGCGGTGACGTCCACGTCGGCGGCGTGCGTCAGCGTGTAGGTGACCGACGTCGCGACGTGGGCGGTCGTACCGACCTTGACCGCCTTGGCGATCTTCACGTTGGAGAAGGTGACGTCCATGGCGTACGGAGCGACGTCCGCCGCGGTGGTGGCAGTGAAAGCGGTCTTGCCGGACGTCGAGTGAGCGGCCGCGAAGAGCTTCGCGGCGTCCGTACCGAAAGACGAGCCGCCGGCGGCCTGCGCCGCGGGCATGGCGAAAGCGGAGAGGGCCAGGGCGCCGGAGACGGCAGCCACAGTGGCGCGTATACGCATGCGTTCCCCCATGAAAGTGATCGGGGAGTCTGTTGACTCGCCCGATCAGATCCATGGATGGGGGGAAAGGTTGTGCGAGATTCGAAAGTTGTGTGACGAACTTTCATGGGCATGGTTGCCGTCTTACTGGTGCCCAGACCAAGCCCACGGACGGAACCCGGAAGGTGACCCCATGAGATACCTCGTCGCCCGCTACGCCAAGGACGAGGACACCCCCGAGTCGGTCACCGACGTCTCGTCCGTGGGCGCCGACGCCTTCGCCGGGCTGCTGGCGATGCCGGCGGACCGGCTCACCGACGTGTATCCGCTGGGACCGGAGCACGTGGCCGGTTTCCACCGTCTGACCGGCATGGCGCTCGACCTGGACCGCTTCGAGTACTTCCTGGAAATGGAAGCGGACTGACCGGCCTGACCGGTGATGGCCCGGGCACCTGCGGGGGACCCGGGTCATTCTCATTCGCCTCTCAGTCGAACCAGCGGTCCCGCGCCAGCTCCTCCGTCCGCGACGGGTCCTCCAGCAGGGCCGCCACCTCGAAGCGGCGCGGCCACTGGCCGGCCGCCCAGGCGAGGCCGGCGGCTACGCCCTCCAGGGTGGCTGCGTGCAGGACGCCGTCTGCGGTGAGCCGCCAGTCGATCTCGACGCCGTCGACCACCAGCTCCTCGTGTTCGACGTACGTCTCCGGGGTGCGCGGGCCGAGCAGGACGTGGACCGGTTCGGGGACCTCGTGTTCCGTGCCCTCCGAGTCGACCGACCCCGTCACCGACTCGCTCAGCCGCCGTACCTGGAACAGTTCGGCCAGTTCGGCGGCGCGCGCGGGCCGTACCGGAAGCAGCGGGACACCGGTCGTGAACGGCAGCAGGTCCGGCGAGTCGACGACCACCGCGTCCGCCGCGTCCACGACCTCCACCCGGCCGTCGATCACGGCCCGGAGTTCGTCGGGCAGGGTCACCTGCTCGGGGTCCAGCTCCGCCAACGCGCTGTAGAGGGCATGCAGTTGGGTGCCGCTGACCTGCCGGTCGGGGTCGGCGAGGCGGTCCAGGAGTTCGGCCGCGCCGCCCGGCTCGTCGAGGAGGGCGGCGACCGAGGTCCGCACCCCCAGCGCCCGCAGCACCTGCTCGTCCTCGAAGCCGGTCGCGTCGGCCTCCTCGTAGAGGCCGCGCAGCAGCGGGTCGCCGCCGGAGGCCAGCAGGCCGGCGGGGCGGCGGCCGTCGAGGACCGGGTGGCCGCGCAGCCACCACGCCGTGTACGGCCGTACGACCTCGTGCGTGCCGTCCGGCAGCAGGATGCGCACCGGCTGGGTGAGGGCGTCCCGCAGGGGCGGCTGGGCGAGCAGGGCGAGGGCCTCGGGCCAGTGGTCCTCGTCGACGAGGTCGAGGTCGCGGACGGCGATCAGCTCGGTGGCGACCGGGGGGACGGGCGTGTCCGGGAAGCGGTCGAGGATGTCCTCGCACCAGACGTCGACGGCGTCAAGGAGGCCGGCGTCATCAGGTTCCGCGAAGTCGCCTTCGCGCGGCTCCAGTTCGTCGGGGTCCAGGACGACGTCGGTGGCGCGGACGAGGGCGAAGTTCGCGAGCACTCCGCAGGCGGCCAACGGCTGTTCGCCCCACTTCTCCGCCAATTCGGCGTCCACAGAAGCCAGTTCGTCCTCGCGGATCACCCGGGCGAACGGGCTGCCCGGGAAGACGAGTTCACCGGCGGGGGCCGGCTCGCCGTCCTCGTCGGGCAGGGCGAGCGCGCCCAGCCACGGCTCGTCGCCGGGTTCCAGGCCCGCGTCCCGCACCAGGGCGAGGACCGTGTCCGCCAACTCCTCGGCGTCCGGGGCGTCCTCCTCCCAGTTCACGCCTCCCTCGTCGTCCAGGGAGGCGGCCACGGCAGCCCGCACCTGCGGGGTGGTGAGGACCGCGCGCGGGGTCGCGGGGAGGGCGCCGAGCTTCTCCAGGAGGGGGTGGGCGGCGTCCTGGTGGACGACCTTGAGGCCGAGCCGGGCGAGGACCTCGGGGTCGATGGCCGCGTCCGGGGTGGGGATCAGGACCTGGCGCGGACCGATGGTGGTCCGTCCTCCCCCAGTGCCGAAAGCCTGGGAGGTGCCCCCAGCCAGCGGCACGGGCAGGCCCGACAGCCGTTCCGGGTCGACGCCCGCGAGGCTGTCGTACAGCCGCCACCACCAGTCCAGGTCCTTCTCCAGCCCGGCCAGCCGGTCGATCGCGTCGGCGAGCGGAAGGCGGGCGACGGACAGCGTCCGCAGTTCGACCCGGCGCTCGAGGCCGGCGGGCAGGAGTGTGGGCAGCACCTCGGCGAGGACCCGCACCGTGTCGGCGCCCGCCCCCTCCACGATCTCGGCGTCACGCGGACGCAGCGCCTCGGGAAGTTCGCTGTCGTCGCCGCCCTCGACGGCGGGCGGCAGGAACGCGGTGCGCGGCAGCCGTTCCAGGATCGCCTGGCGCAGTGCGCCGTCCAGTTCCCCCTTGCCGAGCGGGCCGGGCACCAGATGGATGATCCCCTCCCCCACCGGCCGCCAGTGGGCGAGGAGTTCGGCGTACGCGTCGGCCGCGCGCTGCACCAGGAAGTCGGTGAGCGGGCCGGGGGCGGTGTGCCGGCGGGTGGTGTCGAGGGGGAAGGACGCGATGAGGAGGGCGGGGACGCCGAGAGGCTCGTCGCTGGGGGTGGGGGCGTGCAGGACGCCGGCGGTGCGGGGGCGGTCGGGAGCACCCGCGGCGTCCGTGGGCACGGCCCAGGTCAGCGACCAGTGCGGGCGCAGCCGCTCCTCCACCGGACGGTCGGCGAGCAGTGCCGGGGTGAGCGGGCCGTGCGCGGAGACGGTACGCCAGCGGGTCGTACCCTCCTGGGAGTCGTCCACGACGGTGAGCGCGCCGTCGGTGCCGCGGCGCAGGGTACGCACGGTGTCGCCGGTCTCGATCACGACCTCTTCCAGACCAGGCAGGGCGAGGAGCAGGGCGTCGTCGACGGCGTCGAGGAGACGCTCGGCGAGATCGGTGGCCGCCGTGTCCCTGAGCGGCAGGATGACGACCGTGTCGTACGGGTCGGGGGCGGTGCCCTCGGCGGCGAACGGGAGCCGGAGCAGCGGCACATGGCCGTCCCGCCGGCGGATCTCGTCCCCGAGCCCCGCGCTGTGCCCGGCACTCTCCTCGGCCAGTTCCCGGGCCTCGGCGAGCGACCAGCGCACCCCGCCGTGCCGCCCGACCACCGCCGGCTCGTCCGTCACCGCCAGCACGGCGGCGAAGCCGACGCCGAACCGCCCGACGGCACTGTCGGTCTCCTCCCGCTTCGCGGAGGCGCGCAGGGTGGACAGGGACTCGACGCCGGCCGCGTCCAGCGGGGCGCCGGTGTTGGCGGCGAACAGGACACCGTCGCGGAGGGTGAGGCGGAACCGGCCGGGGACACCGGCCCGGGCGGCCGCGTCGGCCGCGTTCTGGGCGAGCTCGACGACGAGCCGGTCCCGGTAGCCGCCGAGGACCAGGTCCTCCTCGGCGTTGGCGTCCTCACGGAACCGGGCGGGGCTGGTGGCCCAGGCGTCGAGGACACCGCGGCGCAGGCGGGCGGTGCCGAAGGGGTCGGCGCCCTCGGCGGCGGGCCGCACGAACTTGCTCACGTTCACTCTCCTCGTCGACGTGAGGACGAAGGTACCGCGCGCCGGGCGCGCACCCGCCCGCCCACCCGACCCGATCAACCGAGAAGCGGACACCCGGCCCCCCGGCCCGATTGTCGGCCGGGGCCCCCTGTCGTACCTTGACGGGCAGGAATCGGGCGTGTCGGCGCCCAGGCGCGGATGCCGGAAACCGACAACACCATCGGCATCGATCTCGGCCTCACTCACTTCACGGTCCTGTCCGACGGCACGAAGATCCACTCCCCGCGCTTTTTGCGGCGCGCGGAGAAGAAGCTGAAGAAGGCCCAAAGGGAGCTGTCCCGCAAGCAGAAGGGATCAAAGAACCGCGCCAAGGCCCGTCTCAAGGTCGCCCGCGCCCACGCCAAGGTGGCCGACGCACGCCGCGAGTTCCACCACCAGCTCTCCACGAAGCTGATCTCCGAGAACCAAGGGATCGCCGTGGAGGACCTGTCGGTGGCGGGACTGGCCCGCACCAAGCTGGCCAAGTCCGTCCATGACGCCGGTTGGTCGTCGTTCGTGAACATGCTGGAGTACAAGGCCGCCCGGTACGGCCGCACCCTGGTGAAGATCGGCCGGTTCACACCGACCTCCCAGACCTGTTCCACCTGCGGTGCCGTGGACGGACCCAAACCCCTGAAGGTGCGGGAATGGACCTGTGCTGCCTGCGGCACCGTCCACGACCGGGACACCAACGCCGCGATCAACGTCAAACGGGCCGCCGGACTGGCGGTATCGGCCTGCGGAGCGCCGGTAAGACCAGGAGCAATCCCGGCACAGCGTGAAGAAACAGGAAGCCACGGATTCCCGACCGAACCCTGTGCCGCGTAGCGGCACAGCAACCAGTCGAGAAGGCCAGAATCCTCGCCCTTCAGGGCGAGGAGCATGTCAAGAGTGCCCCAGCTCCGCCGACGTCTCGTCCTCCGTCGCCGGTACCGAGCCGGAGTCGGAGGCGGGGCGGAGCGGGAAGGGGTCGACGCGGGTCTCGTCGATCACCGGGGGTGCCACCGCCGGGGGCTTCGGCATGACCGCGGCCTCCGAGTGGCCGCCGCAGCCGTAGGAGAAGGAGACGACCCGGCCGTCGGCCGGGGAGAACTCGTTGGCGCAGACGCCGAAGGCCTGGCCCAGGGAGCCGCCGATGGGGGTGAGGAAGCCGCAGCTGACGCAGGTCGCGGGGGCCGCCTGGGCCATCGGGGTCTTGGCGCCGAACGACTCCTCCCAGCGGTCGGCGGCGATGTGCAGGCCGTAGCGGGACAGGACGCGGGCGCGGCGCATGCCGAGTTCCTCGGCGACCGAGGCGATCGTGCCCCGGGAGGGGACGGTGGGAAGGTGCGCGGGCGTGCCCGCGGTGACCTCGGCGTCCTCCGCCTCCGCCAGCTCCTCCATCTCCTCCGAGACCGGGGAGTTCGGCTCCGGCCCGTCCTCGCCGGTGTAGCCGGGCTCCAGGCGCAGGTCCTCGGCCTCGGTGGGGAGCAGGTCGCCGGGGCCCATGTCGCCGGGGCGCAGCCGCTCGCTCCACGGCACCCACTCGGGGGCGAGGAGGGCGTCGGAGCCGGGGAGGAGGACCACCTCGTCCAGCGTGACGAGCTTGGCGCGGGAGGCGCGGGCCACCGTCACCGCCCAGCGCCAGCCGCGGTACCCGAGTTCCTTGCACTCGAAGAAGTGCGTGACGACGCGGTCGCCGTCCGCCACCGCTCCGGCGTGCTCGCCGACCACTCCGGGTGCGGCGGCCTCCTCGGCGGCGGTCCGGGCGAGGTCGACCGCCTCGGCGCACAGACGGTCGGGGGTGCGGCTTCGCGTTGTCGCTGCGCTCACAGGTATCGCTTCTCTCCTACGCCGTCTCACGAGTGCGGCTGCCTCCGGCGGTGGGGCGGACGGAGCGGACCTGTGGGCCGCATCGACGTCCGCGTCCGATCGCTCTCGGGCGCACCTCTGCCATCCATTGTGCTTTATGGCTGAGATAGGCACGCTACCCCGTCGCCGGTGGTGGGGGACAGTCCGGCACGGAGCCTGCGCGGCGGCGGGGCCGAAGGCGGTGGGTGGTGCCGGGTCGGGTCCGTCGGCCGGTGCGGGTGAGTGGGGCCGGGCGCGCCCACGCGGCGGAGCCGCAAACGATACGGCCCCGCGCCCCTGAGGGGCGCTTCCCGGCCGCGCCTTCCCGGCGGCTCCCGGCGGCTCCCGGCCGGCGCCGGTAAGCACTCGTGCCCTCTCCGACTCGCTCGGTCGCAAAGTGCACTAGGAACAGTCGTCTCAGGGCACTATGAACGACGTGGCAACCGCGAAGTCCCCCCAACGTGCCCTCGGGGTCGGTAGCGGTGCGGGCCGGATGCGCGGTGCCGTCCGCTCGGTCGGGCGTGCCCTGCACTTGCCGGTGACCGGTACCGCCCGGGGTATCCGCAAGGCCACGCACGCGCACGGCGCCGGTGAGTCCGGCCTCGGCAAGCTGATCGAACTGCACGCGGTCAACGGCGCGGGGGACGTGATGATCACCGTCGCCCTCGCCTCCACCGTGTTCTTCTCCGTACCCACCGACGAGGCCCGGGGGCGGGTCGCGCTCTACCTCGCCATCACCATGGCGCCCTTCACCGTGCTCGCTCCGGTCATCGGCCCGCTGCTGGACCGGCTTCCGCACGGCAGGCGCGCCGCGATGGCCGGCGCGATGCTCGCCCGGGCGCTGCTCGCGCTGATCATCTCGGGGGCGGTGGCGAGCGGCAGCCTGGAGCTGTATCCGGCCGCGCTCGGGGTGCTGGTCGCGTCGAAGGCGTACGGAGTGGTGCGCAGTGCCGTCGTGCCCCGGCTGCTGCCGCCCCGGTTCTCGCTGGTGAAGGCCAATTCGCGCGTCACCCTCGCCGGGCTGCTCGCCACCGGTGTGGCCGCCCCGATCGGGGCCGGGCTGCACGCCATCGGTGACCCGTGGCCGCTCTACGGCGCCTTCGTGATCTTCGTGGCCGGGACGTTTCTCTCCTTCTCCCTCCCCCCGAAGGTCGACTCGGCCAAGGGCGAGGACGTGGCGCTGCTCGCCGCCGACGAGGAGCATCTGCACGGCCCGCTCCGGAAAGGGGCGAAGCGGCCGGGGCTGCGGACGGTGGGGCCCGCCGTCACCCACGCGCTCGGCGCGAACGCGGCCCTGCGCTGTCTCTCCGGCTTCCTGATCTTCTTCCTGGCCTTCCTGCTCCGCGAGCACCCGCTGACCGGCGAGAGCGCGGCGGTGTCGCTGGGCATAGTGGGCGTCGCGGCGGGCGCGGGCAACGCGCTCGGTACGGCGGTGGGGGCCTGGCTGCGCTCCCGGACCCCGGAGATCATCATCGTGACGGTGGTGGCCGTGGTGCTGGGGACGGCGATCGTCGCGGCCCTGTTCTTCGGCGCCTTCCTGGTGGCCGTCCTCGCCGCGGTGGCCGGATTCGCGCAGGCGCTGGCCAAGCTGTGCCTGGACGCGCTGATCCAGCGGGACGTGCCGGAGCAGGTGCGCACCTCGGCGTTCGCCCGCTCGGAGACGCTGCTCCAGATGGCCTGGGTGTTCGGCGGCGCGGTGGGCATCGTGATGCCGCTGAACGGCACCCTGGGCCTGGTGGTGGCCGCCGTGATCGTGGCGGCCGGCTGGCTGACCACGCTGCGCGGCCTGCTGAGCTCGGCCCGGCACGGCACCCGTACCCGGCCGAGAGTGGCCTGAGGGAGGCGGCCGGCGTAACGAACCGGGCACGCCGTACCCCACATGGGGAGAGGGCCGAGAGCTCCCGATAGCCTTCGGCCATGACCACGCTGCAATCCCGCTCGCGACGCCGCCGCGTCGTCGCCGCCGCCGGCGCCGTTTCCGCCGGACTGCTCGTCCTGTCGGCCTGTGACAAGCCGTCGCCGATCGCCACGATCACCGTCGGTACGAACTCGGTCAACTCCGAAGCCACCTGCTACAACGACGGCAAGCCCCTGAACACGGCCTCCCTCGCGAACTGTCTGAAGGACACCGGGATCAAGTCCATCAAGGTGGATCCGGACGAAACCGTCCGCTTCGGCGTGGACCCGAAGATCGCCGACAACGGCTGGACGATCCTGATGAACGGTCAGGCGCTCACCGACTCCAGCACCAAGACCTACCGCACCATCCCGGGCAGCGTGTTCTTCAACGCCCAGTACGGCGCCTCCGGCAACTCGACCCTGGTCTCCATCAAGGAGGGCGACAAGTCGGTGCTGGGTCTGTGGTCCTTCAAGCTCAAGAAGGACGCCTGACCACGTCCGCCGCACGCATCCTCGTAGCCACCGCGGTCCCGGCCGAACGGGACGCGGTGGCCCGGGCGTTCGCGGACGGTACGACCGTGGTGCGGCTGCCCGGCTCGGCCCTGCTACACCGCACCGGCGAGGGGTACGACCTCCTCGCCGCCGGGGTCGGCCCGGCCCTCGCCGCGGCCGGCACCGCGACCGCCCTCACCGCCGCCGCCCTCGACGGCCGGCCCTACGCCCTGGTCGTCTCCGCCGGGATCGGCGGCGGTTTCCAGCCGGAGGCCCCCGTGGGCTCCCTGGTCGTCGCAGACGAGATCACCGCGGCGGACCTGGGCGCCGAGACGGCCGGCGGGTTCATGCCGGTCACCGAACTGGGCTTCGGGACCGTCAGCCACCGTCCGCCGGATCCACTCGTACGAGTCACCGCAGGGGCGACCGGAGCGCGCCCCGGCGCGGTACTCACCGTGTCCACCGTGACCGGAACCGCCGCCCGCGCGGCCGAGCTGCGCGCCCGGCACCCGCACGCCCTCGCCGAGGCCATGGAAGGCTTCGGCGTGGCCGAGGCGGCCGCCGGGCACGGCGTACCCGTGCTGGAGATACGCGCGGTCTCCAATCCCGTCGGCCCCCGCGACCGCGCCGCCTGGCGCATCGCGGACGCCCTGGCCGCCCTGACGGAAGCCTTCGGGAAGCTCGCGCCTGCTTTGGAGAGTTGGAACCCACATGACCAGTGACCTTCTGCGGATCGCGTTCTCGCCCTGCCCGAACGACACCTTCGTCTTCGACGCCGTCGCCCACGGCCGCGTCCCGGGCGCGCCCGCCCTCGACGTGACCTTCGCGGACATCGACATCACCAACGGCATGGCCGAGCGCGGCGAGTCGGACGTGCTGAAGGTGTCGTACGCCGTGCTGCCGTACGTCCTCGACGAGTACGCGCTGCTGCCCTGCGGGGGCGCGCTGGGCCGGGGCTGCGGGCCGCTGGTGCTGACCCGGGAGGCCGGGGTGGACCTGACCGGCCGGACCGTCGCCGTACCGAGCGAGAAGTCGACGGCGTATCTGCTGTTCCGGCTGTGGGCCGCGGACACGCTGTCGGACGGCGGGGTCGGCGAGATCGTGGTCATGCCGTTCCACGAGATCATGCCGGCCGTGCGGGACGGGAAGGTCGACGCGGGGCTCGTGATCCACGAGGCGCGCTTCACCTACCAGAACTATGGGCTGCACAAGCTCGCCGACATGGGCGAGCACTGGGAGGACACGACGGGCCTGCCGATCCCGCTCGGCGCGATCATCGCGAAGCGCTCGCTGGGCGCGGAGACGCTCACACGTCTCGCCGACGCGATCCATACGTCCGTCCACACGGCCTGGGACGACCCCGAGGCCTCCCGGCCGTATGTGATGGCGCACGCCCAGGAGATGGACCCGGCCGTCGCCGACCAGCACATCGGGCTCTACGTCAACGAGTTCACCTCGGAACTCGGCGAGGACGGCTACGCGGCGGTACGCGGACTGCTCACGCGGGCGGCGGCCGAGGGACTCGTCCCGCCCCTCGGTCCGCACGCACTCGATTTCCCGTAAATGCACTTACCGGACTTGCACGCTCACGCGACTTGTCCGTCTCTTACATGTTTACACGTCAAGCTGGTCGGCGACCGCGCGCAGCAGCCCGGCGATCTTCGCGCCGGCGGCCTTGTCCGGGTAACGGCCGCGCTCCAGCATCGGCGTGATGTTTTCGAGCAGGGTCGTCAGGTCCTGCACGATCGAGGCCAGCTCGTCCGGCTTCTTGCGCTGGGCGGCGGCGACCGACGGGGTGGGGTCGAGCAGGACCACCGAGAGTGCCTGGTCACCGCGTTGACCGGCGACGACGCCGAACTCCACGCGCTGTCCCGGCTTGAGTGCGTCGACCCCGTCGGGGAGAACCGAGGAATGGACGAAGACGTCACCGCCGTCGTCGCGGGAGAGAAAGCCGAAGCCCTTCTCGCTGTTGAACCACTTGACCTTGCCGGTAGGCACGTCTGTCCTCGTCCTCGTATCTCGTCGGAAACTGCTCTGGAAACTTCTGAATGCAACAGCTCTGGAACGGCTCTTGATAGCACTCGGGCGGGTCGACCATGACCCGCCGGTACCAAGGCTAATGGTCTTCGGGCGCGTGACAAGACGTCGCCCGGTTGTTCCTTCGGGCAGGGAACTACCCTGGTCGAGTGCGTGACAAAACCCAAGCGAATTCCGCCGCGCCCGGTGACCGACTGATCCGCGCCGGTGCCGTGGTCTTCTTCATCGGTACGGTGGCCACTCTCGTCACCGTGATACCGCTGTTCCTCGGTGCGAAGCCTTTTCCGACCTACATGTACGTACTGAGCATGCTCATGGGCGTCGGCTTCCTGGTCGCGGGCGCCGGAGTGCTCCAGTCGATCGCGGCGGGGCGCCGTCAGGCGCGGGAGGCGTCCTCCAGGTAGCCGGCCAGCCAGGCGGGCAGCTCGGTGAGGTCGCCGAGCACCACGTCGGCGCCGGCCGCGCGCAGCTCCTCGGCATCGCAGGGCCCGGTGGCCACGGCCACCGACAGGGCTCCCGCCCTACGAGCGCCGCGGACGTCTCCGACGTGGTCGCCGACGTACACGCCGGCGCCGTGCTCGCGCAGCGCCTCGGCCTTCTGCTCGGCCCACAGGTCTCCGACGACCGCGTCGGGGACTATGCCGAGGTGGCCGAGGTGCAGCTTCGCGTTGGGCTCGTACTTGGCGGTGACCACGACGGCCCTGCCCCCGGCGTCCCGGACGGCGGCGATCGCCTCCCGCGCTCCCGGCATGGCGGGCGTCGCCGCGATGGCGATCTCCGGATACATGGTCCGGTACAGATCACTCACCTCCGCGATCCGCTCGGCCGGAAACCAGTGGATCAGCTCGTCGGCGAGGGGCGGTCCCAGCCGGGTGATCGCCAGATCGGCGTCGATGTACGCCCCGGTCCGCTCCGCGAGCGCCAGATAGCAGGCGTGGATGCCGGGCCGGGAGTCGATGAGGGTCATGTCGAGATCGAAGCCGACGGTGAGGGCGCGAGAAGTCATATGGGCCATTGTGCCCGGGCGGCCGCGGGCCGGTGGGGGCCGTTCGCACAGTTCCCCGCGCCCCAAGAAGGTGGTCCCACCTGAAGGGGCGCGGGCTGCGTCGACTTGCGGCTCCGCCGCGTGGGCGCGACACGCCCCGACGCAGCCGCAGCCGCAGCCGCCCGACGGCGGACCGCGGCGCCCCCTACCGCGATCTCTGTGACCGCCACACCAGATAAAGCGCCGACGCCACCGCCGCCCCCCGCACCACCCAGGGCCAGGTCTCGCCGATCGCGTCGCTCATGTGTCCCTGGGCGATCGGGGCGCCCCACCGGCCGGCGGTCCGGCCCCACAGCCACACCACCCCGGCCGCCACGGACAGCCCGGGTACCCACATCACGGCCAGCTTGGTCTCGGTCGGGGTGAGGCGTCGGGAGCCGTAGGCGATGAGCCAGCCGAGGAGCAGCGCGAACCAGTTGCCGAGCACCGCGCCCACGACCAGCCCGGCCGCGGCGAGCAGCAGGAGGGGGTTGCTCCAGCCGGCCGCGGGACGGGGCACCACGCGGAGGCGGCGGCGGGCGGGCGGCACGGTCTCCTCCGCCTTCGCGGCCGGTACGACGGCCTCCCCGGCCTCCTCCGGCTCCTCCTTCCGCAGCCGCGGCTTCCTGAGCATCTCCGGGATCTCCACGCCGCCCACGAACCCGGGCACCGTGTCCCCGTCCCCGAACGGGCTGCTGTCCACCCGCCACCAGTCGGGCGGCGTCGGACCGTCCCCGGCGCCGTCCGGCTCGGCGGGCCGGGGACGCGGTACGACGCGACGCAGGTCCTCGGTCCCGGCGGGCGGCCCGGACTCCCGCTGGGCGGGAACCGCGGCCGCCGGCGGCGGTGGCGCGGTGTCCGTCGTACCCCCCGCCGCCTCGACGACCTCGTCGGGCGTGCCCAGCCGGTCCAGGATGCGCCGTACGGCGGCGGGGCTGTCGACGGTCGTCTTCGCCCGGTGCCGGTCGATCTCGTTGCGCAGCCCTGACACCAGCCGCATGCGGTCGGCCGACGACAACTGGCGCTGGTGCGCGATGTCACCGACGCGGCTCAGATACTCGTAGACGACCTGATCGCTCTCGATACCCACGAAGTCCCCTCCGGGGCCGCTGCGTCGGATACCCCGTCGGAACGACGGTAGCGCAGGCCAGGGCTCACGTCGGCCGGCACACCAGCGGGTAACGCGTCTCCGAGCAGGGCCGGTTGCCGTACTCGCGCAGGATGTCCTTGCCGCCCTGGTCGGTGAGGTAGCGCAGGAAGGCCGCGGCGACGGAGCCGGCGGGCGGATCGCCGAAGGTGTAGGCGTACTCGGTCTGCCAGTACGGGTAGGTGCCGTGCTCGACGCCTTCGAGGGTGGGCGGCATGTCGCCGATGTTCAGCTTGACCAGGTCGGCGGAGGTGACACTGGCCGCCTCGCTGTAGCCGAGGGCGCCGCGCTGCGCGGCCGTGGTGTCCAGCATGGTGCCGGTGCCGTCGACCTCGCAGACGCCGGGCCTGGTCGGGTCCAGGGCCGCGCAGTCGCCGTTCGCGGCGCCCGGCACGTGCCGGCCCGCCAGGACGCGCTCTTCGAGGGCGTTGCGGGTGCCGGAGTCGGAGTAGCGGTTGACGAGGTGGATGGGGAGGTCGGCGCCGCCCACCACGGACCAGTTGGTGATCTTCCTGGCGTAGATGTCGCGGATCTGCTGGAGGGAGAGGTTGCTGACGTGCGCGTCCTTGTTCGCGACGAGGGAGAACAGGGAGTAGACCACCGGCCGCGGCAGATCCTCGGGGTGGCCCTTGCCGGCCGGGCCGTCGGTGAAGGCGATGTGGTCGCCGAGCCCCTCGTTGCCGGAGATCCCGGCGTGTTTGCCGGCCTTCTCCAGCGTGGTGAGTCCCGCCCCGCTGCCCCGGAACGAGCCGTCGCTGACGGGGATGGCGGCGCCCTTGGCCGAGCACAGCCTGGCGTACTCCTTCGCCGCCGCCCTCACCGCCGGCTCGAAGGCGGTCGAGCCCGACAGGTGCAGGGTGCCGCCGACGCAGTCCAGCGGCGCGGGCCTGGCGGGGAAGAACAGGGTGATGCTTGCCTGGAGCACGACCGCCGCCGCCAGCAGGGCCATACCGGCCAGCGCCGCCCCGGAGGCGAAGATGTGGCCCTCGGTGTGCGCCAGCTTGAGCCGGGCCAGCCAGCGCAGCCAGGCGAAGGAGTGGTCCATGTCCCCGGTGACCGCGGCCTGGAACTCCGGCTCCGGGAAGGGCGCGTGCGAGCTCCCGCCCCGGCGCTCCAGCACCGCCAGCACCTTGTAGTGGGCGCCGGGGTTCAGCGTCACCTTGGGCAGCCGGATGACACCGGTGCCGTCCTCCCAGTCCTTACCGAAGCCGTCGGTCTCCTGGGTCCTGCCGTCGCGGGTGGTGACGAAGAAGTGCCGGAGCGGGGGCTGGCTGAGTTCGGTGACCGCCATGCCGACGACCCGGCGGTCCCGGAACGTCACCCGGATGCCGGTCTTGTCCTCGGGCGGGGTCAGATAGTCGCCGGGGACGATCTCCCGCCAGCCGGCGTTCTCGATCCGCACCAGCACGAACGACGGCTCCACCAGTTCGTGGCCGTCGTCGCGCATCCGCGCCAGCACGTCGGCGCTCGGCGCGTGCGCGGTGTCCGTGGCCAGGGTGTCCATCTGGAGGCGGTAGCCGAGCCGCTTGCGGCGGATGACGACGAACTCCCAGAAGAAGGCCAGTACCGGGATCGCGACGCTGACGATCGCGACGAGGTTGTTGAAATCGAGTTCGGCACCGAACGCTCTCATGACCACATCCCCCGAATCCCCATGGCCGGGCGCATAGTTGACTTCCCGCGGTGGCCAGGGAGCCCAGGGTGGCGAGTGCGTGGCGAGTGTTGCCGGAACTGCCGTGATCCTCCTGCCGAAGTTCATGCGGGGGACATCTGCGCAACGTTCCGTTCTCCCTGTGGCTGCCCTCTACACAGAAGCGGCCCCGGGACAGTGATCCCGGTCCCCGCCCCGCACCCGCTACCGTGGGTCGGATGAGCAACCCGGCCACCCCGCCGCGTTCCCTCGCGGAGGCGCTTCGCGCCAGGGACGACGCCTCCCTGGCCGTACTGCTGCGCGCCCGCCCCGACCTCATCACCCCCGTTCCCACCGACCTCACCCAGCTGGCCACCCGGGCCGGCACCCGCGCCTCGGTACTGCGCGCCCTGGAGCGCCTGGACCGCTTCGCCCTGCAGACCGCGGAGGCGCTCGCCGTGGCCGGCGACCCGGCGACGTACCCGGAACTGCTGGGCCTGCTGGCCGGGGACGGCGGGGACCCGCTGGTCGCCGCCGCCCTGCCCCGCGCCCTCGGCGTGCTCCGCGACCAGGCGCTGGTGTGGGGCGACGACGACCGGCTGCGGCTGGTGCGGACCGCGCGCGAGGTGCTCGCCCCGTCCCCGCAGTACCCCTCGCCGACCGGGCTGGGCCCGACCGTGCGGGAGGCCACTTCGGGCATGTCGCCGGGCCGGATCCAGGAGATCGTCACCACCGCCGGACTGCCCTCGACGCACGACTCGGTGTCCGCGGTGGACGCGCTCAGCAAGCTGTTCGGCCACCGGAAGAAGATGGCGAAGCTGCTCGCCGCCGCACCCCCCGAGTCCCGCGAGGTCCTCTCCCGGCTCGTCTGGGGGCCGCCGTACGGCCACGTCACCCCCGAACCGGCCGCCCATCTGCGCTGGCTCCTCGACCGCGGCCTGCTGCTGCCGACCGGGCCGGGCACGGTCGTCCTGCCCCGCGAGGTCGCCCTGCATCTGCGCGAGGGCCGGGCGCACCGCGAGCCGGAGCCGGTGCCGCCCGCGGTCGAGCCGGCGGCCACACACCGTCCACAGGTTGTGGACGCGACGGCGGCCGGACAGGCGTACACCGCCCTCGCGACCGTCGAGGAACTGCTGAAGGACTGGGACGAGGGCGGCCCCGCCGTGCTGCGGGCCGGCGGGCTCAGCGTCCGGGATCTGAAGCGGACGGCCGTGGCCCTGGACCTGCCCGAGCCGATCGCCGCCTTCTGGGTGGAGCTGGCGTACGCGGCCGGCCTGCTCGCCACCGACGACGAGGCAGACGAACGCTACGCGGCCACCCCCGCCTACGACGAGTGGCTGGAGCGCCCCCCGGCCGAACGCTGGACCCAGCTCGCACAGGCCTGGCTCACCGCGACCCGCACCGCCGGCCTGGTCGGCGGCCGGGACGCCAAGGACCGCGCCCTGTCGGCGCTCGGCCCCGGCCTCGACCGCTCGGCCGCGCCCGCGGTACGGCACCGGGTGCTGTCCCTGCTGGCCGGGCTCCCGGAGGGCACCGCACCGGCCGCCGGTTCGCTGCTGGCCCGGCTGCGCTGGGAACGCCCGCTGCGCGGCCCGCAGCAACGCGACGACGATCTGCGCGGCCGGCTGGCCCGCTGGACCCTGTCGGAGGCCGAGCTGCTCGGCGTGACGGGACGCGGGGCGCTGTCGGCGCACGGCAGGGCGCTGCTCGGCGCGCCACCGGTGGAGGCGGACAAGGAGCAGGAGTCCTCCGGCCCCGGCGACAAGCTCCCCGTGCACCACCACCGCCCCGCCGAGCTCGAACCCCTCTCCCCGCCCGGACAGGCCGTCGCGGCCGCGGCCGCCGGCCGTCTCCTCGCTCCACTCCTGCCCGAGCCCCTGGACCATGTGCTGCTCCAGGCCGACCTGACGGCGGTCGCCCCCGGCCCGCTGCACCGCCCGCTCGCCGAAGCGCTGGACGTACTCGCCGACGTCGAGTCGAAGGGCGGCGCGACGGTCTACCGCTTCACGCCCGCCTCGGTCCGCCGCGCCCTGGACGCCGGCCGCACCGCCACCGATCTGCACGCCTTTCTCGCCACCCACTCCCGTACGCCGGTCCCGCAGCCGCTCGCGTACCTGATCGACGACGTGGCCCGCAGGCACGGCCATCTGCGGGTGGGGGCTGCCTCGGCGTACGTCCGCTGCGACGACGACACCGTCCTGAACGAGATCATGGCCGACAAGCGGGCCGCCGCCCTGCGCCTGCGCCGGCTGGCCCCGACCGTGCTCGCCACCCAGGCCGACCCGGCCACCCTCCTGGAAGGCCTGCGCGCGATGGGCTACGCGCCCGCCGCCGAGTCCGCCGAGGGCGACGTCCTGATCACCCGCGCGCACGCCCACCGCACGCCGCCGCGCACCGCCCCGGCGCCGGTCCCGGACGGCCCGCCGCCGCCGGACGGCACCCTCCTCTCCGCCGCGATCCGTGCGGTCCGCGCCGGCGACCTGGCCGCCACCACCCCGCGCAAGCCCACCGGCACCGCCGTCAACGGCGGCGAACTCCCGCGCACCGCCCCCGCCGAGACCCTCGCCACCATGCAGGCCGCCGTCCTCACCGGCGGCACCCTCTGGATCGGCTACGTCAACGCCGAGGGCACCGCCAGCCAGCGCGTCATCGCCCCGATCCGCGTCGAGGGCGGCTTCGTCACGGCGTACGACCACACGGCCGACGAGGTACGCACCTACCCCCTGCACCGGGTGACGGGGGTGGCGGAACTCGCGGAGGAGTAACAGGAGTGGGAGGTGTGGGAGGAATAGCGGAGCGGGCGGCTAGCAGTCCCGCACCTGTGCCTCCGCCGGCAAGCCGAAGTGGGCGCGGGCCACGGTCTCCAGCCCGGTGGACTCCATCTCCTGGTCGAGGCGGGACTCGGTGTGGCGGCTGAAGTGGCTTTCCGTCCACTCGCCGTAGCCCGCGCCGTCCGGCGGCTCCTCCTGCGAGACGACGCGGTAGCCGCCGCTCGCCGAGTCCCGCTCCAGCCGCACCACCTGCGGTATCTGCGCGCCGCCGCACTCCACCAGGGTGCCGGCGCGCACGCCGTACTCCAGGCACAGGGTGTTGACACCGGCCCGCACCTGGCCCCCGCTCTCCGCCAGCTCCAGGGCCTCCGCCCGGCAGAACCACCGCGACCTGAGAGCGGGCTCGCTCTCCCCGGGCCCGGTGCCGGAGGTTTGCGCCACGAGCCGGGCCTCTATCGCGGGGCGAACCTTCGCCCACAGACCGCCGTCCACGCTGACCGATCCGCTTGCCCACACCCCGGTCACCACCAGCACCGCCACCGCCCCGGCGCCTGGCCCCCAGATACGTACGGACGTCACCCCACCCCTCCTCACCGAGCCGCGCGCGCTGCGTTGCTCCCCCTGGACATGACACCCGAAACGGACCCAAGGTTGTACGGGACGGTCATGTACGCCCCGAAAGCCGGGCGCGGGCGGTGCGCGTTCCGTGGAGCGGCGCATGTGATCGCCCGCGCATGAGGCAGACTGGAACTTTGGCCCATGACGATGGCCGCCATGGCGATGGCCGCATGGGCCGAAGGGAAAGGGTGCGCGCGTGAATGGTCCGCTGATCGTCCAGTCCGACAAGACGCTGCTCCTGGAAGTCGACCATGAGCGGGCCGACGACTGCCGTCGGGCGATCGCGCCCTTCGCCGAGCTGGAGCGGGCACCCGAGCACATCCACACCTACCGGGTGACCCCGCTGGGGCTGTGGAACGCGCGGGCGGCCGGGCATGACGCCGAGCAGGTCGTGGACGCGCTGGTGGAGTACAGCCGCTACCCGGTACCGCACGCGCTGCTGGTCGACATCGCCGAGACGATGGACCGGTACGGCCGGCTGACGCTCTCCAAGCACCCGGCGCACGGGCTGGTGCTCACCACCACCGACCGGCCGGTCCTTGAGGAGATCCTGCGCTCCAAGCGGATCATCCCGCTGGTCGGCGCCCGGATCGACCCGGACACCGTCGCCGTGCACCCCTCCGAGCGCGGGCAGATCAAGCAGACGCTGCTGAAGCTGGGCTGGCCCGCCGAGGACCTCGCCGGATACGTGGACGGCGAGGCGCACCCGATCGAGCTCGCCGAGGACGGCTGGGCGCTGCGGCCGTACCAGAAGCAGGCCGTGGAGAACTTCTGGCACGGCGGCAGCGGTGTCGTCGTCCTGCCCTGTGGGGCGGGGAAGACGCTGGTCGGTGCCGGGTCCATGGCACAGGCCAAGTCGACGACCCTGATCCTCGTCACCAACACCGTCTCCGCGCGACAGTGGAAGCACGAACTGGTGAAGCGGACGAGTCTCACCGAGGACGAGATCGGGGAGTACAGCGGGACGCGGAAGGAGATCCGGCCCGTCACGATCGCCACGTACCAGGTACTCACGACCAAGCGGAAGGGCGTCTACCCGCACCTGGAACTCTTCGACTCCCGCGACTGGGGTCTGATCGTCTACGACGAGGTCCATCTGCTGCCGGCTCCTGTCTTCAAGTTCACCGCCGATCTGCAGGCGCGCCGGCGGCTGGGGCTGACGGCCACCCTCGTGCGCGAGGACGGCCGGGAATCGGACGTGTTCTCTCTCATCGGGCCCAAGCGCTTCGACGCCCCGTGGAAGGAGATCGAGGCGCAGGGCTATATCGCGCCCGCCGACTGTGTCGAGGTGCGGGTGAACCTCACGGACTCGGAGCGGCTGGCGTACGCCACCGCCGAGACCGAGGAGAAGTACCGCTTCTGTGCGACCACCGCGACCAAACGGAAGGTCACGGAGGCGCTGGTCCGCCGCTTCGCGGGGCAGCAGATCCTTGTCATCGGCCAGTACATCGACCAACTCGACGAGCTCGGCGAGCACTTGAACGCCCCCGTCATCAAGGGCGAGACCTCCAACGCCCAGCGCGAGAGGCTCTTCGACGCCTTCCGTGAGGGCGAGATCAGCGTGCTGGTCGTGTCGAAGGTCGCCAACTTCTCCATCGACCTGCCGGAGGCGACGGTCGCCATCCAGGTGTCGGGCACCTTCGGCTCCCGCCAGGAGGAGGCCCAGCGCCTCGGCCGGGTGCTCCGCCCCAAGGCCGACGGACACCAGGCCCATTTCTACTCCGTCGTCGCCCGCGACACCCTCGACCAGGACTTCGCCGCCCACCGGCAGCGCTTCCTGGCCGAGCAGGGCTACGCCTACCGCATCATGGACGCGGACGAGATCCTCGCGGAAGGCGCGGCGGACGCGGAGGGCTGAGGATCCGGCAGGGCGCGGCTGTGCCGTCGTAGGGCGACGGCCGCGCCCGCCAGCAGCGCCAGCCCCAGGAGGGCGTACGGCGACGCGAACGGCTGTTGCCACCACGGCAGGTGCAGATCGAGGTCGCCCTGGTGGGGCAGCAGCCACATCGTGCGGGCCGTGAAGAGAGCGGCCGCGGTGAGCGCGAGGGCCGTTCGGGCCTCTGCCAGGAGCACCGCCAGCAGCGGGACGCACCACACCCAGTGATGGGACCAGCTGATCGGGCTGATCAGCAGCGCCGTGAACGCGGTGATCAGGATGCCCCAGCGGTCCCCGAGGTTTCCATGATCTCCATGGCCGCGGCGGGTGCGGGTCGCGAGCCACAGGCCCGTCGCCGCGAGCGCGGTCGCCGGGAGCGCCCAGGCCAGGCCCGGTGCCTCGGTGGCCGACACCCTTGCGATCAGGCCCTGGAGAGACTGGTTGTCGACGATCCAGGCCTTGCCGACCCGGCCCGGCTCGAACAGGCGCCGCGTCCAGAAGTCCACGGTGGCCGAGGGGAGGAGAAGGGCGCCCAGCAGTGCGGTAGCGGCGAAGGACGCCGTCGCGGTGGCCGCCTCCTTTCTGCGTGCGGTGAGGAACAGGTAGGCGATGAAGATCGCCGGGGTGAGTTTGATGCCCGTCGCGATGCCCAGGGCCAGGCCCTTGGCGCGGGCGCCGGGCGGGCGGGTGAGGTCCCAGAGGACCAGGCAGGCGATCGCCAGGTTGATCTGGCCGAAGAGGAGTGTCTGGAAGACCGGCTCCAGCCAGAGGGCGAGTGCGGTGGCCGTGCAGAGCACGGGGAGGGGTGGTGCCGTGCGGCCGGCCAGCCGGGCGGAGAGGGCGACGAGCCAGGCGAGGAGGAGCGCGTTGCCCGCGAGGAACGCCACCTTCAGGGCCGGGACGGGGATCCAGGTCGTCGGGACGAACAGGACCGCCGCGAAGGGCGGATACGTCGCCGGCAGCCGCCACTCGGTGACCGTGAAGCCGTACAGATCGGCGCCGTGGACCACGGCCTCGCCCTCGGCCCGGTAGACCACCAGATCGGCCATCGGGGCGCGGAGCAAGACGCAGAGGGCGGTGAACGAGGAAAGGGAGACTGCCAGGAGGGAGATGGACAGGAGAGGGATTGGTAGGAGGGAGGATGATGTCACCGTCCGGTTCGGCACGGAGGTGACCTTATGTCGTTACCTGCGGCGTATGCCCGC
The DNA here is from genome assembly GCF_040629895.1 of Streptomyces sp. NPDC005866. NCBI lineage: Bacteria > Bacillati > Actinomycetota > Actinomycetes > Kitasatosporales > Streptomycetaceae > Streptomyces > Streptomyces sp. NPDC005866. The sequence goes on along the minus strand of NZ_JBEXWP010000004.1, from coordinate 69,822 downwards.
TTCCTCGCCGTACTCGCCGAGTATGACGACGCTGAACGCCGCGCTGACGAAGACCTTGATCGCGCGGAGGGCGTCGCCCAGGCGGTGATGGGGGGCTCCGTCCACGGCCGTCGCGCCCGGTGGACGGCTGGGGGTTGGTGTGATGGTTGCTGCGCTCATGCCTCAATAGTGGAACTTCGGGCATAAGGACGGCATCGGTCCACGGGTCCAATTTCCGGCATCCGCCGGTCCACCCGCGGATGGACCCGCCCCCCTACCTCCGCCCGACCCTCTCGGTGACGCTCCCCCTAGGGGATGTGGCACAGCCGGCGCCGCTCGGCGCGCCGCGGGAAATCCATTGGCCTTCCCCGCCCCCGCCTCACTAGACTCTCCGCTCTTGCCCGCCTCCTTTCCCGGAGTGCCGCCGCCCGGACGGAAACCGGTCGGCTGGTCGCCACCCGTGCGCCACCCACACCTGAGCGCCATCCACTCGCAGGCCTTCGGAGGCACCCCCTTGTCCACGCCCGCCCACGACCCGCTCGACACCCCGCTCGCGGACCCCCTCTCCCGCGAGCGCTCCCACCTCGCCGAATCCCGTGCCGCCCTGCGCGCCATGCGCGAGGACGTCGAGTCGCTGGACATCAGCGACGTCACCGCGAACTGGGTCAACGCCGAGGTCCTGGCCCGCCAGATCGACGAGCGCATCAAGGCGCTGGCCGACCTCAGCGACACCCCGCTCTTCTTCGGCCGTCTCGACTACCTGCACGCCCCCGGCGCCGACCAGGCCGAGGGCGCCGACGGGGAGCGTTTCTACATCGGGCGCCGGCACGTCCACGACCACGACGGCGACCCGATGGTCATCGACTGGCGTGCGCCGGTCTCGCAGCCGTTCTACCGGTCGTCCAAGAAGGACCCGATGGACGTCGCGCTGCGCCGCCGCTTCGGATACACCGGCGGCGAGCTCACGGCGTACGAGGACGAGCACCTGTCCGACCCCGCCGAGGCGGCCCGGACCAGCAAGTTGCTGCAGCAGGAGATCGAGCGCCCGCGCGTCGGCCCGATGCGCGACATCGTCGCGACCATCCAGCCCGAGCAGGACGAGATCGTGCGCAGCGGGCTGGGCGGGACGGTGTGCGTGCAGGGCGGCCCGGGGACCGGGAAGACGGCCGTCGGCCTGCACCGGGTCGCCTACCTGCTCTACGCCCACCGGGATCGGCTGGCCCGCACCGGCACCCTGGTCATCGGCCCGAACCGCTCCTTCCTCCACTACATCGAGCAGGTGCTCCCCGCGCTGGGCGAGTTGACGGTCCGGCAGGCGACCGTGGACGACCTGGTGGCGAACGGCGTCGACGTGCGCGGCACCGACACCGCGGCCGCCGCGGTCATCAAGGGCGACGCGCGGATGGCGGAGGTGCTGCGCAGGGCCCTCTACGCGCATGTCACGATGCCCACCGAACCGGTCGTGGTGGTACGCGGCTCCCGGCGCTGGCGCGTCCCGGCGTACGAACTGGAGACCATCGTCCGCGAGTTGCTGGACCGCGACATCCGGTACGGCGCCGCTCGCGAGGCCCTCCCGCAGCGCATCGCACACGCCGTGCTGGTCCAGATGGAGCGCTCGGGCGAGGCGCCGGACGACCGGGTGCAGGATGCGGTGGCCCGCAACGCGGCGGTGAAGGCGGCCGTCAAACGGATGTGGCCGCCGGTCGACCCGGCGAAGCTCGTCCTGCGCCTGCTCACGGACGCGGACTTCCTCGCGGTGCACGCGGACGGGGTCCTCACCGGCGACGAGCAGAAGACGATCGTGTGGGCGAAGCCCGTGCGCAGCGTCAAGTCGGCCAGGTGGTCGCCGGCGGACGCCGTACTGATCGACGAGACGACGGATCTGGTCCAGCGGACGCACTCGCTCGGCCATGTGGTCCTCGACGAGGCGCAGGACCTGTCCCCCATGCAGTACCGCGCGGTCGGCCGCCGCTGCACCACCGGCTCGGCGACCGTCCTCGGCGACCTGGCGCAGGGCACCACGCCCTGGGCGACCAGGAGTTGGGACGAGGCCCTGTCCCACCTCGGCAAGAGGGACGGCCTGATCGAGGAGCTGACGGCGGGTTTCCGCGTCCCGACGGACGTCATCACGTACGCCTCCCGGCTCCTCCCGCACATCGCCCCCGGCCTCACCCCGGTGGCGTCGGTCCGTGAGAATCCGGGCTTCTTCGATCTCCGGGAGATCGCCGGTACGGCCGAAGTCGTCGCGGCCTGTGCGGAGTTGCTGCGCAACGAGGGTTCGACCGGCCTGATCGCGGCGGACGCCCGGATCCCGGCGCTCGCGGAGGCCCTGACGACGGCGGGCATCGGCTATCTGGCGCCCGGCGAGGAGACGACGGCGCAGACCCGTCTCACCCTGGTCCCGGCGTCACTCGCGAAGGGCCTGGAGTACGACTACGTGGTACTGGACGAGCCGCGGGCGGTCGTGGACGGCGAACCCGACGAACGCACGGGCCTGCGCCGCCTCTATGTCGCCCTCACCCGAGCCGTCTCCGGCCTGATCGTGACACACACGGCACCGCTGCCGCCTCAGCTGGCCGACTGAGCCAGCTCGCGGAAGTAGCCGCGCAGGGTGCGCGGTTCGTGCCTGAGGACCGCGCGGAGGACCAGGGAGTTCCCGCCGGGGAAGCCATGGGTGTCGTAATGGCGCATCATCCGTACGAGCCCGTCCCGCTCCGGTCCCTCGGGCATCCGGGCCGCCCACTCCTCCAGCGGGATCACCTCCGCGCGGACGGGCCACCCCAGTTCCTCGCTCGCGATCGCCGCCATCTCGACCCGGTCGACCATGCCGGGGGCGCACAACTCGAAGGTGCCGTAGGAAAGTCGGTCGCCGGCCATGGCGAGGGCGGCGGCCTCGGCGACCCGCGCCGCCTCCACCATGGCGACCCCCGTGTCCTTGGCCGCTTACCCGGGCAGCGCCTGCACGACGTCCAGGGCCCGGCGCCAGTCCCGGACCGCCTCCTCCGACACGGGCCCTTCCCAGCCGGCCGGCCGCGCCGCGCCGCCGATATGGAACGCGTCGAGCCCGGCCGCCCGCAGCTCCGGCAGATGATCGAGCCGCAGCCCTCCCCCCACCAGGATCGTCTGCCCGTACCCCGGCTCGCCGCCCCGCCGGGCCTCCTCCAGCAGAGTGGGCAGGCCCTCGTCCACGCCCGTCGCCGCGCCCGCGGTGAGGTAGGTGTCGAGGCCCGGAAGGTCGGCGAGCTGCTTGCGCAGCGCGTCGCGGTCGGCGGCGCGGTCGATGGCCCGGTGGAAGGTCCAGCGGCAGCCCGTCAGCTCGGCCACCACGCGCTCCACGGCAGCGAGGTCCACATCCCCGTCCGCGCCGAGGAACCCGAGCACGAACTGGTCGGCCCCGGCCGCCCGCAGCTCCCCGGCCACCCCCACCAGGCGGTCGACGTCCCCCGCCGCGAACCCGTCCGCCAGCCGCAGCATCACGCGCAGGTCGATGTCGACGGCGGCCCGGATCTCGGTGAAGGTCCGGGGCGGCGGGGTGAGCCCGTCGGCCGCCATGTCGGTGACCAGTTCGAGGCGGTCCGCGCCTCCGGCCTGGGCGGCGACAGCGTCCTCGGCGTCGAGGGCGATCACCTCCAGGACTGCACGCGTGCTCATAGGGCCCCTTCCGTGGTGTTCCCCGGGTACCCCCGCACGGCCGGCCGACCGGCCCGACCGGCCGACCGCAGGAGGTCTAGTCCAATCCCAAGGGTACGGGGGGACCGTATACGGCCGCGAGACCGCCCCCGGCCGCTCACCCGAACAGATTCAGCTCCTTCGCCTCCGCCCCCGTCAGCTCGTACGACGCCCCGTCGAGCGCCCGCCCGGTGTACAGCCGTACAAGGGTCGCCGCGTCGCCGATGAAACGGGCCGGCGTCCGTGTCCCGCTCATCGCCCCCAGTTGCAGCGGCTCGTCCACGTCGTCCAGGTCGGCATGCACCCGCAGACGCCCCCGGTCCCGGGTGACCCGGCCCAGCAGTGAGAGCGCGTACGGCCGGCCCACGCCGGCGTAGGCCCCGGGCACCCCCAGGGAGTCACGGACGTCACCGGCGTGCACCCACTCGCCGAAGGCGATCCCGTCCATGCGCCCGTCGGCCTGCCCCGCGATCACCTCGCCGGCCTCGGTCATCCCGCGCTCCAGCTCGTCGAGGACCCGCGCGTTGGTCCACTCGGCGCGGTCGGCGATGTCCCGGTCGTTCGACTCGGGCGAGAACGCCCCCTTCTCGAGGCGGCCCTCCACCACCCGGATCAGCGCGGCCGAACAGTGTGCGAGCACATCCCGCACCGTCCAGCCCGGACACGCGGCGGTCGGGAGCGCGAAGTCCGCGTCGGACCTGGAGCGCAGGAGCGGGAGCAGCGCGTCGCGCTCGGCGGTGAGCAGACGTCCGGGGAGCAAGGGGTCACGTACGTCGTCAGCAGCAGTTGTCATGCCTTCCACGCTAGGGGCGATGCCGGTGGCGCGGGAGAATGGGGGCATGGCCGATATCCAGGACCTGCGCTCCCGCTGGCGGCGTGCCCTCCTCGTGGCGCGGGACGACGACTCGTCCCTCCCCGACCCCGACCCGTACGCCGACGAGTTGCTGCGCCGCTGGCAGGAGCCCCAGCGCCGGTACCACACCCTGGCCCACCTCACGGCGGTCCTCGACCGCATCGACGTACTGGAGGAGTACGCGGACGACCCGGATCTGGTCCGGCTCGCCGCCTGGTTCCACGACGCGGTGTATCTGCCGGACCGGTCGGAGAACGAGGAGCGCTCGGCCCGCCTGGCCGAACGGGCCCTCCCCGAGGCCGGGCTCTCCGAGGCCGGGACATCCGAGATCGCCCGCCTGGTCCGGCTCACGGTCACCCACGACCCGGCCCCCGGCGACCGCAACGGCGAGGTCCTGTGCGACGCCGACCTCGCGATCCTCGCCGCGCCGCCCTCCGCGTACGCCGCCTACGCGGCCGAAGTACGCGAGGAGTACCACTTCGTCCCCAACGACGCCTTCCGCGACGGCCGTTCCGCGATCCTCCGCCAACTGCTCGGCCTGCCACGGCTCTTCAGAACCCCGCACGGCCGGGCGGAGTGGGAGCCAACCGCCCGCTACAACCTCGCCGCCGAGCTGGAAATGCTGTCGACCGCACAGGATCCGGCGTCCTAGGGTGCAACCCATGCGCGAATTGGGTGGGGATCAGGTGGAAGAGGCCGTCGCGGGCTGTGTCGCGGCGCTGCGGCCGGCGGTGGACCGGGACTGGGCGGAGGTGAAGGCGGGCGGGCTGGACTGGAGCTGCCATGAGACGGCGGTCCATGTCGCCGACGCTCTCGTCGCGTACGCCGCCAATCTGGCCGGGCGCGCCCAGGACGCGTACATGCCCTTCGAGCTCAAGCTCGACGACGGCACCGACGACTCCGGTCTGCTGCACGTGGTCGAGACGACCGGCGCCCTGCTCGCCGCCACCGTCCGAACCACCCCGCGCGAGGTCCGCGCCTTCCACCCGTTCCCCTTCCGCAGCGCGGACCGCGTCGGCTTCGCCGCGATGGGCATCGCCGAAGTGCTGCTCCACACGCACGACATGGCGGAGGGGCTGGGGGTCCCCTACCGGCCGTCCGACGAACTGGCCGAGTCCGTCCTGTCGCTGATCTTCCCGCACGTCCAGCCCGGTCCGACGCCCTGGCAGACCCTGCTGTGGGCCACCGGCCGCGGCGAGCTACCCGGCCGCGCGCCGGTCACCGACTGGCGCTGGCGCAACAACCTCGTCATCCCCGCCGACCGCCTCGACCTGGTCGGCATCCGCCCCGCCGAGGCCCGTGATCTGGGCCTCGGCGGCGACGGCGGCTTCGGGTGGGTCGAGGGCGGCCCGTACGAGGGCACCCGGGAGGCCTCCGGCTTCCTGGTGAAGGCGTACGAAGGGGGCGTGCACCGGCCGGAGTTCGGGGTGTTCGCCCTGGTCCGCCGGGAGGACGGCCGCGCGGTCGGCGGTATCGGCTTCCACTCCGCGCCGGACGAGGAGGGCCGGGTGGAGATCGGCTACGACCTGAGCGCGTCCGCCCGCGGCAACGGCTACGCGACGGAGGCGCTGCGCGCACTGGCCGGCTGGGCCCTGGCCCGCGACGACGTACGCTCCCTGTTCGCCACCGTCGAGCCCGCCAACCTCCCCTCCCAGGCGGTCGTCTCCCGCGCCGGCTTCACCAAGGTGAGCGAGGACGGCGAGGGGCTGGCCTTCGAACTGCGGGCCCTGTAGAGGCGGTTATGGGGTCACGTCGCTCTTGCGTCTGCGCAGCCCCGCCCCGTGCAGCAGCCGTACCACCTCGCGGCTGCTGACCTCCACGGCGCCGGCCCGTACCGCGTCCGCGTAGCGGTGCGACGGGATGTCGTAGTGGTCGCGTTCGAAGCCGCGGCGGGGTACGCCCATGTCCTCGGCGAAGACGTGCAGTTCGGCGTACGAGACGTCGCTGACCAGGTGGGACCACATGCGGCCGTGGCCAGGCCAGTTCGGTGGGTCGATGTACACCGTCATGAGAGCACCGTCATGAGGACGCCATCCCGCCCGTCGCCCGGCCCAGGGAGCCGACGGAGGCGACCTTCACGCCCGCCTTGTGGCACACCCAGTGCGGGTCCGGGCCGAGCTCCGGTTCGACGTCCAGGGCGTGCGGGTCGCCGGTGCCGCACACCGGGCACAGCGGCCAGCGCCCGTACCGCTCAAGGAGCGCGTCCTGTACGTCCTGGGCGACCAGCCCCGCCACGTACCCGGCCCCCTCCGGCCACTGCTCGACCCACCAGCGCCGCTGTACGACGGAGTCCTCGACCAGCGAGACGACGTCCGCCTCGGCGACCTCACCCGCGACCAGGTCGGCGAGCACGAGGGCGCGGGCTGCGTGCAGCGCCTGTTCCAGGGGGCTTACGGGGTCCATGGTCCCATTGTGCGCGGTCTTGACCGGGCGCCCGAAACGAAAATATCTTTCAGGGGTGACCGAGAACGTGAAGGAAATTTTCGGCAACAGTCCGGGCGGGACCCCGCCCTCGGGAAGCGCGCCGCCGGCTCCGGCCGCCCTCGCGGCCAAGGTGCGCACCCTCGCCCCCTCCATGACCCGCTCCATGCAGCGCGTCGCCGAGGCCGTCGCGGGCGACCCGGCCGGCTGCGCGGCCCTCACGGTCACCGGACTCGCGGAGCGCACCGGCACGAGCGAGGCGACCGTCGTACGCACCGCCCGGCTGCTCGGTTACCCCGGCTACCGCGACCTGCGGCTCGCCCTCGCCGGGCTCGCCGCCCACCAGCAGTCGGGGCGGGCGCCCTCCATCACCACCGACATAGCCGTCGACGACCCGATCGCCGACGTCGTCGCGAAACTCGCCTACGACGAGCAGCAGACCCTCGCGGACACGGCCGCCGGCCTCGACACCGTGCAGTTGGGGGCCGCGGTGAGCGCGCTCGCCGGGGCCCGGCGGACCGACGTCTACGGCATCGGGGCGTCCGGGCTGGTCGCCCAGGACCTCACGCAGAAGCTGCTGCGAATAGGGCTGATAGCGCATGCGCACAGTGATCCGCATCTGGCGGTCACCAATGCGGTGCAGTTGCGGGCGGGTGACGTGGCCATCGCCATCACGCACTCCGGGTCGACCGGAGATGTCATAGAGCCGTTGCGGGTCGCGTTCGAGCGGGGGGCGACGACCGTTGCCATCACCGGGCGGCCGGACTCCTCGGTGACCCAGTACGCCGACCATGTGCTAACCACGTCCACGGCTCGGGAGAGCGAGCTGCGGCCCGCTGCGATGTCCTCGCGGACCAGTCAGTTGCTGGTCGTGGACTGTCTGTTCGTGGGGGTGGCGCAGCGGACGTATGAAGCGGCGGCTCCCGCGTTGGCGGCGTCCTACGAGGCGTTGGCTCATCGGCATCGGAATGTGCCTCGATAGACCGTAGTACTTGATCGTCGTGGGCGTGTGCGGGCCGGATGTGGCTGGTCGCGCACACGCGGCGGAGCCGCATATTCGGTTCAGCCCCGCGCCCCTGGTGGGCGCACTCGACCGAGTCAGAAAGAACCGTTCTCCATGACCACCGAACACCGCGCCCTCCGCTCCGAGTTGGAGGCGCTCACCACCGAGGCCTTCCGGCCCGAGCTCGCCGAGATCGACATGCTCCCCACCCTCGACATCGCCCGTCTCATGAACGGCGAGGACGCCGGGGTCGCCGCCGCCGTCGCCCTGCGCCTGCCCCGGATCGCCGCCGCCATCGACGCGATCGCCGCCCGTATGGCCCAAGGCGGCCGGCTCATCTACGCCGGTGCCGGTACCGCCGGGCGGCTGGGCGTCCTTGACGCCTCCGAGTGTCCGCCCACCTTCAACACCGCCCCCGGTCAGGTCGTCGGCGTCATCGCCGGCGGCCCCGAGGCCCTGGTCACGTCCGTGGAAGGGGCCGAGGACTCGGCGGAGCTTGCCCGGAAGGATCTCGACGCCCTCGGGGTGCACGCCGCCGACTCCGTCGTCGGCATCTCGGCCTCCGGCCGCACCCCCTACGCCGTCGGCGCCGTCGGGCACGCCCGCGCCCTCGGCGCCCTGACCGTCGGTCTCTCCTGCAACGAGGGCAGCGCGCTCGCGGCCGCCGCCGAGCACGGCATCGAGGTGGTCGTCGGCCCCGAGCTGCTCACCGGCTCCACCCGCCTCAAGGCCGGCACCGCCCAGAAGCTCGTCCTCAACATGCTGTCGACGATCACGATGATCCGGCTCGGCAAGACCTACGGGAACCTGATGGTCGACGTCCGTGCCTCGAACGAGAAGCTGCGCGCCCGTTCCCGACGGATCGTGGCCCTCGCCACCGGCGCCGGGGACGCGGAGATCGAGGCGGCCCTCACCGCCACCGGCGGCGAGGTGAAGAACGCCATCCTGGTGATCCTGGCCGACGTCGACGGGCCCACCGCCGCCCGCCTTCTGGAGGAGTCCGGGGGCCATCTGCGCGCCGCGCTCGCCACGGCGGCCGGCTGACCCGCACGCTCGGGGTGTGCAGAGATCGTCGTACGACACCGCCACCGCGCTGCTGCCCCTCGTCGGCGGCCCCGCGAACGTCACCTCCGTCGCCCACTGCATGACCCGGCTGCGGCTGCGGCTGAGCGATCCCTCGCTCGCCGACGGGGAGGCGGTGCGGGCGGTCCCCGGCGTGCTGGGGGTGGTGGCCGACGGGGACAGCTTCCACATCGTCATCGGGCCGGGGGCCGTGGTCGCCGTGGCCAGCGAGTTCGAACGGCTGCTGGCCGCCGAGCGGCTAGCGACACGCGGGGCCGAACTGCGGACGGCCCGCGCCCGGCGCAACGCCACCCCCGTCAAGACCGCCCTGCGCCGGATCGCCGACGTCTTCGTCCCGCTCATCCCCGCCCTGATCGGCTGCGGAGTGCTCGCCGGCCTCAACGGGCTGCTGGTGAACGCCGGCTGGCTGCCCTGGCTCACCCCGGCCCTCGCCGCCATCGCCTCCGGCTTCATGGCCCTGATCAGCGTCTTCGTCGGGTACAACACGGCGAAGGTGTTCGGCGGGACGCCCGTGCTGGGCGGTGCGGTGGCGGCGATCGTCGTCTATCCGGGCGTCGCGAAGGTGACCGCCTTCGGGGTGGCGCTCGCACCGGGCCAGGGCGGGGTGCTGGGCGCGCTGGCCGCCGCCCTGCTCGCCGTCTACGTCGAACGGTGGTGCCGAGGCCGGGTCCCCGACGCCCTCGACGTCCTCCTCACCCCCACCGTCACCGTCCTGATCGCCGGACTGGCCACCCTGTACGGCCTGATGTACGCCGCCGGTCTCGTGTCCTCCGCCATCGGCACCGCCGCCAACTGGCTCCTCGCCACCACCGGCCCCCTCGCCGGACTGCTCCTCGGCGGCCTCTTCCTCCCTCTCGTGATGCTGGGCCTCCACCAGGCCCTGATCCCCATCCACACCACCCTCATCCAGCAGCAGGGCTACACCGTCCTGCTCCCCCTCCTGGCCATGGCAGGCGCGGGCCAGGTCGGAGCCGCCCTCGCCGTCTACGCCCGCCTCCGCCACGACACATCACTGCGTACGACCATCAAGTCCGCCCTCCCGGCAGGGCTGCTGGGTGTCGGCGAACCCCTGATCTACGGCGTGTCCCTGCCGTTGGGCCGCCCCTTCCTCACCGCCTGTGCGGGCGGCGCGGCGGGCGGGGCCTTCGTCGGTTTCTTCGCGGTGCTCGGCGACCGCGTCGGCGCCACCGCCATCGGCCCCTCGGGCTGGGCCCTCTTCCCCCTGCTGACGGGAAACAGCGGCCCGGCCCTGGCGGCGGCGATCTACGCGGGCGGCCTGCTCACCGGCTACGCCGTGGGCTTCCTGGCCACGTACGTCACCTTCACCGGCGGTGACCCGAAGGCCCTCTCGAAGCAGGCACTCGAACCCTCCTCGTGACCGAGGGGACTCGGACTGTTCTCAGCGATGGTCGCGGGTTGGCACACTGCTCTCTACAAGCCTGCGATCACGGGGAGTTGCCATGGCGACCATCGGCTTGGCCGCGGCCATCGAGGAACTGCGACAGGAGCTGTACGAGGCCCAGGACCGGGGCGCCCGGGAGCAGTTCGCCTTCGAGATCCAGGAGGCCCAGCTGGAGTTGCTGCTGGAACTGCGCGACGACGTCAAGGGCGGCGGGAAGCTGCAGTTCGGGGTGGCGACGGCGAGCGGAGGCGCCGAGCGCTCGTCGGCCCGGTCGCACAAGCTGACGCTGAAGCTCCAGATCAAGGACCGGGCCACCGGCGGCGGCAGCCCCGAGATCGGCGGACAGCGGTCCGGTTCCTGGAACGAGGAAGGCTGAGGTGGACCGGCGACGGCTCGCCCTGGTCCGGGCCGGCGAAGACACGGGGTTCCGCCGGATCGGCAGCGGATACCTGGTGGCACCGCGTCTGGTGCTCACCGCCCGGCACGTGGTGGAGACGGCGGGATCGTCCTGGCCCCGCCTCGACGTGCGCGTGGGACACCCTCAGGACGACACGCACCGCTGTGGCGCACAGGTCTGCTGGACCCACCCGGACGGCCGGGACGTGGCGCTGCTCCTGCTCGACGACCCCATTGAGGTGCCCGGCGCGGTCCGCTGGGGCGACCCAGCCGGCACCGACCCGCTCCCCTACGACGCCCTCGGCTTCCCGTCGGCGACGACACGGGACGGTCAGCACAGCGTCGAGCACCTGCGGGGCGAACTGCCTCCGCTGGGCGGGGGCAGGGGCGACCAGGACCGGTACGTCCTCGATCAGGGGCACGCGCCGGACGGTGCGAAGGCGTGGGCCGGTGCCTCCGGCAGCGCGGTCTTCTGCCGGGACCGTCTCGTCGGGGTCGTCATCCACGACGACGAGGCGTTCGCGAACCGCCGGCTGCACGCGTGTCCATCCCGGTCGTTCGCCGGGGATCCCGGCTTCGCCGACCTGCTGGAGCGGCACGGGGGCGGGCGTCCCCGGCTGAGCCAGGTGGGCACGGACCTGGGACGGTATCTGCGCGCGGCCCGGCTCGCCGCCGCCGAGCACCCGTACCCCGGGGCCGTCCCGGGCACCAGGCCGCCACTGTCCCATATTTACGTACGCCAGCAGGTGGTACCCCAGAAGCTGCCGCACGCCCCGTCCCCGCCGCGGCCGGTCGACGAGGTCCTGACCGGTGACGGGATCTGCCTGGTGGTCGCGGGACCGGGCGGCGGCAAGTCGAGCCTGCTGCGCACCCGCCTCGCCCACGGCGTCACCCAGTGGCTCGACGGCACCGACGACCCGGGCCCCGCACCGGTCCTGGTGCCAGCGGCCGCCCTGCTGGGCGCTCCCCTCAGCAGAGCCCTCGCCGACACCGTCAACGCCCAGTTGCGCCCGTACGGCCTCACGACCCCCCTGCCCGCCACCTTCTTCCAAGACCGCCCGGGCCCCGGACACAGCTGGCTGGTGCTGGTCGACGGCCTCGACGAGATCACGAGCGCCGAGGGCCGGGAGGACGTCCTCAGGACGGTGGCACACGCCGGTGCCGACTACGCGTTCGTCGTGGCCACCCGCCCCGTGCGCGAGGTCGAACCCGGCATCCCCGGAATCCTCGGCCCGGACGTCCCGCGCCACGAACTGGAACCGTTCGGTACGGACGAGAGGGAGCGCGTAGCGACCGGCTGGCTCCGGGTCCTCGGCGCCGCCGAACCCGAGGAGAGCGCACGGCGGTTCCTTCGCGGGCTCGACAGGGTCGGCCTGACCGGCCTCGCCCGTGTCCCCCTGACGCTGTCCATGCTCTGCCAGCTCCGGGCCAGCCCCGGAGAATCGCTCCCCGAGGGGCGCCGCGACGTCTACCACAGCTTCGTGAACCTGCTGCACGAACGCCAGTACGCCGCAGGCGCCGTGGAACAGGCCCGCACCGCCATGCGGCAGTACGGCTCCGAGGCGGAGGTCCGCGCCGAGCGGACCGTCCAGAACCTCCGGCCCATACTCGCCGACCTGGCCCACCGGCTCCTCCTCACGCAACACGAGAAGCGGCCCGTCCTCGACATCGCGCGAGACCACGAGTGCGCCGAACGGCCGGAGGCGGTGCCGGAGAGGCGCTGGCGGGACTTCCTGGAGTCGGTCCTGTGCGGCACCGGACTGCTGATCCGGCGCGCGGACGACCTCGTCTTCATCCACCAGACGTTCCTGGAGTACTTCGCCGCCCGCCATGTCGTCGACGACGAGGAGAGACTCCGTACCGTCTTCCGGGAGACCTTCTTCCGCCCCGCCCGGCACACTCCGGGCAGGTCGCTTTCTGCGGGGGTCAGCCCACGCCTGTGGTTCGCCAGATACTGGATGCCACCCGAGTACGACCCGTTCAACGGTTTCCTCCTCGACCTCACGCCCGACGACCACCCCCTCAAGACCGAGTTCCTGACCCGTATGGCCTCGCGCCGTGCGGGCCTTGAGGGCTACAAGTTCCTGATCAACCAGATGACATCGGGAACCTCTCTTCCCAACGAAGTCATCAAGAACTGCGTAGACCCACTCAGCCGGCTCGCCCGGGACCGGTCATTGAACCCATTCGGCCGCCTGCAGGCAGCCACGCTGGTGATCTTCGTCGACGTCGCGAGCGGCGTCGAACTCCTCCGCGAACTCGCCGCGGATCCCAGCATGGCCGGATTCGGCCGGGTGGCCGCGGCAAGAATGTTCGCCGGATTCGCCCCGGACGAACCCGCCCGATTCCTCGGGGATCTCGTCCAGGAAACGGGCCTGGAAGGCTACGACCGCACAAAGGCCACGGAGACGGCGACCGAGATCGATCCGGCACATCCCCGCCGCACGATTGCGGACAGCAGGTACCAGCTGAAAGCAGCGCTAGCGTTGACCGACATCGATCGGGTGGCCGGCGTCCGGCGACTGCACGCTCTTGCCCGCGACGGCAGTCTGCTCCCCGGGGCCCGATTCCAGGCGGTGACCGCCCTGAAGTGGCTCGACGGGGGGCCGGGGCAGGCGGAACTACTCCACTTCCTGGCCGATGACGCCACCCTGGGTGTCGGCCAGCGCATCGGGTCGGCTTGGATGCTGGCCAATGCCGACCCCGACGGCGCCGCACGACTGCACGAAAGGTTCGCCCGGGACCCCGAGGTGAAGGCCTCCGACCGCCTGCAGGCCGCACAGTGCCTCTCATGGACCGACCCGCAGCGAGCGTGGACCGTACTTCGCGAGCTCCGCGACGACACGACCCTCGGCCGCAGGCATCGTCGGCAGGCCGCCAAGCTGCTCTCCAAGTCACGCGGCCCGGACCAGCGCTGAGGAGAGGGCTGCCCTCAACAGGGCAGCCGTCCAGCCCTGTTCGCCCGCTTGACCTGCGCCCGCAGCACTTCCTCCGACGGCGCCCGGCTCCAGCGACTCCGCCGGACAGTCCCACTCCCGCCCACCGGCGACTGGCCGCAGCTGCACCCTGCCGCCGACGTGCCCCATCCCCTCGCCGATCCGTCCGTCGCGCTTGTCCGTCACATACGCCCCGACGGGTGGCCGTTCGCCGCGCACCACCGAGGCCAGCCGCTCCGCCACCCGGACGTTGCAACGCCCCAGGTCGACCAGAGCGAAGGGTTCATCACTCGCACCGGTCACCGGATCGACGCACAGCGACGGCAGCACAACCCCGGCCCCCTTCAAGGCCATCCGCAACGACTCCACGACTTCTTCGGTCGGCCGCACCTTTCCCCACCTCCACGCTGAGTTCGCCATTCGCAACACAGCGTGTCGGCAGCGGCTCTAACCTGGCCAGACAGGACGTCCCAACAACCTCGTCTGTGGAACTGGGGGTTGCCCATGGCAGGACCGAAGGACCTGGACCCGTCGTCGTCGCCACGAGCGCTGCTGGGTGCGGAGTTACGGCATGCGCGCGAGCGCAAGGGGCTGAGTCAAACGCAGTTGGGCCAGAGGCTGTTCGTGAGCGGATCGTTCATCGGGCAGTTGGAGGCGGGGACGCGGCGGATGCTGCCGGATATCGCGCGGATGCTGGACGAGGTTCTGGAAACGGGGGGCTTCTTCACACGGAACTGCAAGGCGTCTGCCGCCACCTTTAAGTATCACGAGCACTTCGAGGAGGTGGCAGAGGCGGAGGCTCAAGCTACGGCGATCCGGCAGTACGCGCCGCTGCTGATTCCCGGGCTGCTCCAGACACCTGAGTACGCACGGGCCGTGGACCGCGCTTGCGAACCGACAGCGCCGGAGAAGACCATCGAGGAGTGGGTGGACGGCCGCATGGCGCGGGCCCGCCTGCTGGACCATCCAACAAAGCCGTTGTTGTGGGCGGTGCTTGAGGAAGCAGCGTTGCGCCGGGTGTGCGGTGGCCGGGCAATCATGTCAAAGGCCCTGCGGCACCTCGCCGGCCTGATCGGTCGGGGCCGGGTCATCGTGCAGGTACTGCCGTTCAGCGCAGGCGCGCACGCGGCGATGTCGGGTGCGCTCAAACTGATGGAGTTCGCCGACGCACCGGCGCTGGCCTATTCCGAAGGAGTACGCCACGGGCGGCTTGAGGACGACCCAGCCACGGTCGCCCAACTGAGGTTCGTGTTTGATCTCATCGTCGCCTCCGCCCTCTCGCAGGAGAAGTCTCTGGCCCTTATCGAGGCGCTGGCGGAGGATTACGCCTATGAGGAACATCCCTGACGACGGCCTGACCGCGGCCGTATGGCGTAAGTCGACGTACAGCACCGGTGACGACAACTGCCTCGAAGTGGCCTACGGTCACGCCCCCCTCATTCCCGTCCGCGACTCCAAAACCGCCCCCCACGGCCCGAAGCTCGCGTTCCGGCCGGAGGCCTGGTCGGCCTTTGTGGAGGGCGTCAAGGAGTAACCCCCTGGTCGTGGCCCGGAGGGCGCCGCGCCAGGGTCTGGGCGCGTGCGGTGACCTCGTCCGTGGACACGGCGTCCACACCGACCAGTACGTCTTCCAGCGCGCCAGCCACAACTTGGGCGTGCCGGAAGGCGTCCGTGTTGACTCCGCCGGACGCGGCACGGCTGGAGAGAATCGCCAGCGCGAACGCCCGGCGCTGCCAGGGCTCCGCGAAGATCGGTTCGTCACGGGCCGGGGCATGCACGGGACCCCATCCTGGTGTGCCACCCAGGTCGGCAGGACCATCCATGACAGAACTCAACCTGCGGGGGGCTTGACCAAAGAGATCGGACAGAACGATCCCCATGGCTGACAGCCAGCTTAGTGCCGCCCTCCTGCCCGCGCACGCCTCCCCGGCCGCACACCCCATGGCCAACCCGGGGTACGGGAAGCGCACGGCGCCCGACCAACGTCCCCGCACCACCCACGACTTCGCCCATCTCGCGCCCCGCGAAGCAGCCATCGCCGCGTACGTCGACCGCCTCCCCGGCGGCGCCGACACCTCGGTGAAAACCCTGGCCAACCAGCTGCCCTACGGCCAGTGCGCCCTCCGCACGGCCCTCAACACCAGCGCCGGCTCCCCGACTCGGCGAGATGGCTCCCGGCCGCGCCTCAAATGGCCCGCGCGCTGGAGGCTGTGCCTCCGGCAAGGACCGCATGAGCCTGCTGGCGGCTCTGGTCCTCTCGCTCCTCGACGTGCCGGAGCAGGCGATCGTCGAAGAGTTCCCCTCACGCAACGGGCCACCCCGCGCCTACTCGCCGACCCACGGAAACGCAATCCGGGCCGTACCGCTGCCTGGCCGGCCCGGGGCCAGACCTCGCCGAAGGAGACCCGGGGACCGGCGTGAGCAAGGCCCCCGGCGTACAGCCGGGGGCCCGGTGCCTCAGAACTTCTCCGCGTCAGCCCTTCACACAGACGACCTGAGTGAGCTTGGCCATGGCGGCCGCGTCCGGCTGATGATCGGCTCTACCTGCAAGACTTCGGCTTGGCGGCCTTCAGGATGAGCAACCGGGGACGTCGCCAGCACAGTTGTTCGGGAGGTTGTTGGAGATTTTGCTGTCCTTGCGAATGACCTCGGCACCCGTCCAGTTGTTGATGCCGCCGCCGTCGTGGGCGGCGCGGTTCCCGGTGACCGTCGTGTGGTCGAGGGTGAGCACCGTGGGGTCGTCGCCGTCCTCCTCGTTGTTGATGCCGCCGCCGTCCCTGCCGGCCTGGTTCTCCTCGATCTTCGTCTTCCTCAGGGTCGCCGTGCCCTCGTTGTTGAGCGCGCCACCGTCACGGCCCGCGACGTTGCGGGAGAACGAGGAGCCGATGACCTGCAGCGTGTTGGTCGCCGCCGGGTCGTTGTTGATGGCGCCGCCCTCGAGGCCGGCGTGGTTCTCGACGAACTTGCTGTCCTCGATCCTGGCGTTGCCCAGGTTGTTGATGGCGGCGCCGTCGTCGTCACGAGCCTCGTTCTTGGAGAACAGCGTGCCCTCGACGGTCAGATTGCCCTGGTTCTGGATGCCGCCGCCGTCCTCCTCGGAGGTGTTGCCGGCGATGGTGGACTTCTTGATCGCGAGGGTACCGGCCGCGTTATTGCTGAGGCCGCCACCGTCGCCGGCGCCGCCGCCCTGGTCGAAGGCGATGTTCGCAAGGACGCGGCTGTCCACCAGCGTCACGTTCCCGCCCTCGTTGGAGATGCCGCCGCCGTCACCGGTGACCTGGTTGCCGATGACCGTGCTCTTCTCCAGTCGAAGCGTGCCTTCGTTGGCGATCCCACCACCGTCCGCGGCGCCCTCGTCATCGTTGGGGTCCGCGGTGAGGAAGCCGCCGGTCACCGTGACGCCCTTGAGGGTGAGGCTGCCGCCCTCCTCGACGCGGAGGATCCGGAATTCTGTGCCGTTCATGGAGCGGATCAGCGTCGACTCGTAGCCGATGATCTTGACGTCGCTGGTGATTGGGGGCAGGGCGGTCAGGGTGCCGTTGAACGCCTCCTCAAAGCGGTAGGCGCAGCGCTTGGCCAGCTTGATCGTGCCGCCGTTGTTGCTGTTCGCTTCGTTGATGGCGTCGATGAGGTGCTGGGATCCGTTGTCGTCGCAGGCGATGGTCACGTCGATCTGGGCAGCCACGGCCGGTACCGCCGACACACCCAGGCCGAGGCTTGCCACCAGGGTCGATCCGGCGAGCACCAAACGGTTCTTCATGAATGTCCTTCCTCACGGATAAGCGGCCCGCCAACCATCCCCACCATTCATCTGTCCCGAATGAATGAAAATGAGTAATTGGGTCGCTTGTTGGGCGCGATACAGGTACCACTCGGCTCCACTGGCTTCGCACAGCACGGCCTGGCGGACGCGGAAATGCATACGGATGGCCGCGAGGATTGCCCCGCACGGCCGAAGTGACGGGCGAACAGACCGCGGATCACAGACGGGGCCCCCGCCAGAACACTCCGGCGGGGCCCCGACCACGGAAAGGGCCGAACGTCAGCCCTTCACACAGACGACCTGCTTGAGCTTGGCCACGACCTCCATAGGAAGGCCGAGTCGACCGGCGCCACGGACCATCTGTTCATCGACTTCGAGCGCGTGGTCTCGTACGACAACACGGTCTCCGACGACAGCCGCGCCCATGAGGTGTACGCCACCAAAGCGACTGCCGCAGCAGTACGAGCGCTTACCGAAGACCCACGCCCCAAGGCGGCTCGCGCCCTGGGGACATCCGGGTACTACCGCCTGCACGTCGGCACTTGGCGAGTGCTCTACCGGCCCGACGGCGACGCCGTCACGGTCCATGTACTCAATGCCGGTCGCAGCACCTGACATCACGTCCTGGCGGCGTTGTCAGCGCCGTATGCCACGCTGGTTCGCATGAACCACTCCCAGCTGACCGCTCTGGGCCGTGCCCTTCGCCTCATCGGCGAGCATGGGGAGGCCCTGACCGCCGGCACGCCCGACGCCAAGCTGCACGAGGTCAAGGACGACCTCCGCCGCGCTCTCGACCTGCTGGAGGAGGGCGTCAGCGCGGCCGCGCCCAGTACCCGGTGTGCCGAGCATCCGCAGGGACCTGTGGACAAGAGCGCTCCGGATCTGTGCCTGTTGTGCGAGACGCGGCGGCGGGCCGCACGGCGGTCGGAGTTCGGGGGTGGGCCGCGGCCGGTGCACGGTGAGGCGGCCGCGGTGCCTTCGATGTCCCGTTACGGGGTGCGGGCCGACCGGCCGCAGCCCCAGCAGCGGTGGCTGCCGGAGGCGTGGAACGGCCGGGAGTGGGAGCTGTGCGGCACGCCCCGTCGCGACCGACGCGAGGCGGAGCTGTATATCGCGGCACAGCGACGCGGGTCCCGGCCGGCGATGGCCTACCGGCTCGTCCACGAGTTCACCGACTACGAGGTGCTCCGGGTGTGGGGCACTCCGGTGCACATGGACATCGAGCCCCTCGGCAACCTTTAGCGGCTGCCCCTGGCCCGGGCGCGGTTCTCTGACTAAAGTCAGAGAATGGATGGGGCGCAGATCGAGCAAGTACGGCGGTTCAACCGCACCGTCACCGAGCGCGTGGGCGTGCTCCACGACCGCTACCTGGGGCGCGACCGGCCGATCGGCGAAGCCCGGCTGCTCTGGGAGGTCGGTGATCAGGGCCAGGACGTACGGCGCCTGCGCGAGCGACTCGGGCTCGATTCCGGATACGTCAGCCGGCTGCTGCGCTCCCTGCAGTCCGCCGGCCTGGTGACGGTGGAGCCGCAGCCCGAGGACAGGCGGGTACGCACCGTACGGCTCACCGAGAAGGGCCGGGCGGAACGCGCCCTGCTCGACGACCGCAGCGACGAACTGGCCGGCTCCCTCCTGGATCCGCTCAACACCGCACAGCGCGCCCGGCTGGTCGCGGCCATGGACGAGGTCGACCGACTGCTGACGGCCGCGACCGTCACTCTGGACGCCGTGGACCCCGACCATCCCGACGCCCGGCGCTGCCTGCTGGCCTACTTCGCCGAACTGCAGGAGCGCTTCGACACCGGCTTCGATCCCGCACGCAGCCTGCTGCCCGACGCGGGTGAACTCCGGCCGCCTCGCGGCCTGTTCCTCGTCGCCCGGCTGCATGGCGAACCCATCGGCTGTGCCGGTGTGAAGCTGCCGCCCGGAGCTCCGGCGGAGATCAAGCGCATGTGGGTCGCCCCCCATGCCCGCAGACTCGGCCTCGCCCGCCGGTTCCTGACCGAACTGGAGGCGCGGGCCGCCCAGCACGGCCGCGACACACTCCGCCTGGACACCAACAAGGCACTCACCGCCGCGATCACCCTTTACCGCTCCTTCGGCTTCCAGGAGATCCCCGCCTTCAACGACGAGCCGTACGCCCACCACTGGTTCGAGAAACGGATCACCGCACCGCAGCCGAAGTGACGCTGGAGACCGCGCAGCACATCACCTGTGCGTCGGTCACCGTGGCGCGTGTAGCGCGCGGGCCCGCCCGGATCCGAGTGGTCAGCCGAGCAGGGGGGAGGGGGTGAATTCGTAGCCCTCCCAGAGCTTCCTGCTCCGCTCCTCCGGGTACGGCGTCACCGTCGGTGTCACGTCCAGTACCTGGGTGGGGCGGTCCTGAATGTCGAAGGCCGGCCAGCCCGGGTCTCCCGTCCTCGCGAACGCCGTCCACGCCGCGCGGAAGCGGGTGGACAGGGCCTCCGCCTCAGGGGTGACGCCCGTGCCCGCCCAGAGGAGGTTGGCGAGGTCCGCCTCGAACGTGCCGAACAGCAGCGGGATGTCCAGGCCGTGGCAGGCGCCCAGCAGCCCGTCGCTTCCCGGGGCGCCCCAGGTCAGTTCGTACAGGTGGGCCCGGCCGCCGCCCGCGGTCTGTGCCTCCGCCAGGCGCAGGGACGGTATGCCGAAGAGCCAGTCGGTCTGCACCCGTTCGTACAGCTCGCCCGCCGACGCCTCGGGGAAGGCCGCGCGGTAGGCCCGCACCCCCGCCTCGCCGCCCGGCGCGAACAGGCGCAGGGCGCCGGTCGCCTGCTCGTCCGTGATCTTGCCGTACATCCCGCCCATGACCAGGAAGAGGCGGTACTCGTCGCGGTTGTGGCCCACGAGGAGATCAACGTCCCGAGCGGAGCCGGAGGCCAGCGCCTGCCAGGGCGTGGTGGGCAGCACCTCGCCGTCGACCACCGGCGCGAACGGCGTCACCGTCGGCGCGATCTGGCCCCAACGGCCCATGTACTGGGGCATCTTGACGCCCAGCGACTGCCCCACGTCCGGCAGCCGGCGCGGGTCGGTCGCCGCGAGGTCGGCCAGCGTGGGGCGCAGGCCGGCCTCCGCCGCGAGGGCCTGCGCGATGTCATCGGCCAGTTCGGTGGAGAAGAACGTGCCCGGGACGCTCTGGGCGATCGCCCGCCGGAACAGCCCCCGGGCCCTCGGCATCGCCAGCAGCGAGGCCACCGACCCGCCGCCCGCCGACTCCCCGAAGACCGTGACCTGGTCGGGGTCGCCGCCGAAGGCCGCGATGTTCTCCCGCACCCACTCCAGCGCCGCCACCTGGTCCAGCAGGCCCCGGTTCGCCGGCGCCCCCTCGATCTGGGCGAAACCCTCCATGCCGACGCGGTAGTTGAGGGAGACCACGACCACATCACCGTCGCGTGCGATGTGCTGGGCGTCGTAACCGGGGCTGCCGGAGTGGCCGAGCTTGTAGGCGCCGCCGTAGATCCAGACCATCACCGGGCGGCGGGCCGCCGGGTCCGGGTCGGGTGTCCATACGTTCACCGTCAGCCAGTCGTCGCCCTCGGGGGCCTCCAGGACGCCCGTGCGCGCCTGGACGCCCAGGTCCTGCGGGGGCGGCGGTCCGAAGGCGTACGCCTCGCGCGTCCCGTCCCACGCGCGTGCCGGGCGTGGCGCCGCGAACCTCGCCTCCCCGACCGGGGGCTCGGCGAACGGTATGCCCCGGAAGACCGCCAGCCCGTCCTCCCGCAACCCGCGCACGGCACCGGCGGCGGTGCGGACCACCGGCCCCTCGGTCACGGGGGCCGGGTCCTGGGGCACGCTTGTCGTCATGATCGCTCACTTTCGACAGCTGATCGCTGCCACGCTCGGGGGCTGACTCACTCCTGCTGCCGCCCTGGACGGCTGGTCGCTCCCGGCTTCACGGCCGGTCACTGATGGAACGTCCGGCACTTCGCACGAGTGCCGAACACCCCTCACCCGAAAGGGTGAAAGCTGCCCTGTCCCGGGAGAACCCGCATGTCAGCCGTGCTCGGCGACGACGCCCTGGCCTCCGCCCAGTCGATCTCGTACACCGTCTCATGGGCCCGCGGATCCCGCGCATGGAAGGTATGTGGAAGGTATATCGGGGCTGCGTCGCCCTGCGTACGCGTTCGCCCTCGGGTTCTTCCGG
Source organism: Streptomyces sp. NPDC005866 (assembly GCF_040629895.1). Lineage (NCBI taxonomy): Bacteria > Bacillati > Actinomycetota > Actinomycetes > Kitasatosporales > Streptomycetaceae > Streptomyces > Streptomyces sp. NPDC005866. The sequence continues at coordinate 48,155 of NZ_JBEXWP010000004.1, read as the reverse complement.
CTGGTCGCCGGATGAACCCGAGGGCGAAGGGGGTGGCTCAGATCAGGGTCTTCAGCGATGCCGCCTCGTACGGGTTGAGCTCGTCCGTACGGCCGCTGAGGACCTTCGCGGCCCACTCGGGGTCCTGGAGGAGGGCGCGGCCGACGGCGACCATGTCGTACTCCTCGCGCTCGAGGCTGTCGAGGAGGTCCTCGATGCCCTTGACCGAGGAGCCCTCGCCCCGGAACGCGCCGATGAACTCGCCGTCGAGGCCGACCGAGCCGACGGTGATGGTGGGCCTGCCGGTGAGCTTCTTGGTCCAGCCGGCCAGGTTGAGGTCGGAGCCCTCGAACTCGGGGAGCCAGTAGCGCCGGGTGGAGGCGTGGAAGACGTCGACACCGGCCGCCGCCAACGGGGTGAGGATCGCCTCCAGCTCCTCGGGGGTCTCGGCGAGACGGGCGTCGTAGTTGTCCGACTTCCACTGCGAGTAGCGGAAGATCACCGGGAAGTCCGGGGAGACCGACGCGCGCACGGCGGCCACGATCTCCGCCGCGAACTTCGTACGGGCGACCGGGTCACCGCCGTACGCGTCCGTACGGCGGTTGGTGCCCGCCCACAGGAACTGGTCAAGGAGGTAGCCGTGGGCGCCGTGCAGCTCGACCCCGTCGAAGCCGATGCGCTCGGCGGCGGCCGCGGCCTCGGCGAACGCGCGGATGACGTCGTCCAGATCCTCCCGGCTCATCGCCTTGCCCTCGCCCTCGGTGCCGTCCAGGCGGATGCCGGAGGGGCCGACGGCGGGGGCGTCCGCGTACGGAGGCTGGCCCTGCTTGCGCACCATGCCGATGTGCCACAGCTGCGGGACGATCGTGCCGCCGGCCGCGTGCACCCCCTCGGCCACCTTCGCCCAGCCCGCCAGCTGCTCCTCGCCGTGGAACCGCGGGATACTGCTGCTCTGCCCGGCGGAGTCATGACCGACGTACGTGCCCTCGGTGACGATCAGACCGACACCGGCGGCGGCCCGGCGGGCGTAGTACGAGACCACGTCCTCGCCGGGGACGCCGCCGGGGCTGAACTGCCGGGTCATGGGGGCCATCACGATCCGGTTGGGGACCGTGAGCCCGTTCAGGGTGATCGGACGGGAGAGGATCTCGGCCGCGCGGGAGGCGGGGGGCGTGGTGACGGTCACGTGGGGGGCTCCTCGTGAGTAGGCAGTAGACCGAACGGTATGTGCACACGCATCCAGTGCGCACAGAAGACAACGACCTACCCGGACGTGCCCATTCCCGCTTCCGCGCGGATGCTGTGTGACCCGGGACACGGGCCCGCCCCGGCCCCACGGCCGCCCCGGCCGGCCGACGGGCGACTCCCGCTTCGGCGACCGCGGTTCCTTGCCGTCGACGCCCCCGTCCGGACCGGCCGAAACGCCCGAGGGCGGCACCCCCTGTGAACAGGGAGTGCCGCCCTCGGCAGGACAGGCGATCAACCAGGGGTCGATCAGAAGTCCATGTCACCGCCCGGCATGCCGCCCGGAGCGGCCGCGGCGGCCTTCTCCGGCTTGTCGGCGATGACGGCCTCGGTGGTGAGGAACAGCGCGGCGATGGAGGCCGCGTTCTGCAGAGCGGAGCGGGTCACCTTCGCCGGGTCGATGATGCCCTCGGCGATCATGTCGACGTATTCGCCGGTCGCGGCGTTCAGACCGTGGCCGACCTGAAGGTTGCGCACCTTCTCGACGACGACGCCACCCTCGAGACCAGCGTTGATGGCGATCTGCTTGAGCGGGGCCTCCAGGGCGAGCCTCACGGCGTTGGCGCCGGTCGCCTCGTCACCCTCGAGCTCCAGCTTCTCGAACACCGCGGAGGCCTGGATGAGCGCCACGCCACCACCGGCGACGATGCCCTCCTCGACGGCCGCCTTCGCGTTGCGAACGGCATCCTCGATGCGGTGCTTGCGCTCCTTGAGCTCGACCTCGGTCGCGGCACCGGCCTTGATGACGGCGACGCCACCGGCGAGCTTGGCCAGGCGCTCCTGGAGCTTCTCGCGGTCGTAGTCCGAGTCGGACTGCTCGATCTCGGCGCGGATCTGGTTGACCCGGCCCTGGACCTGCTCGGTGGAGCCGGCACCGTCGACGATGGTGGTCTCGTCCTTGGTGACGACCACCTTGCGGGCGCGGCCCAGCAGGTCGAGCGTGGCGTTCTCGAGCTTGAGACCGACCTCCTCGGAGATGACCTCGCCGCCGGTGAGGATGGCGATATCGTTCAGCATCGCCTTGCGGCGGTCGCCGAAGCCCGGGGCCTTGACCGCGACGGACTTGAAGGTGCCGCGGATCTTGTTGACGACCAGGGTCGACAGGGCCTCGCCCTCGACGTCCTCGGCGATGATCAGCAGCGGCTTGCCCGACTGCATGACCTTCTCCAGGAGCGGGAGCAGGTCCTTGACGGAGCTGATCTTGGAGTTGGCGATCAGGATGTACGGGTCGTCGAGGACGGCCTCCATACGCTCCATGTCGGTGGCGAAGTACGCCGAGATGTAGCCCTTGTCGAAGCGCATACCCTCGGTGAGCTCCAGCTCCAGACCGAAGGTCTGGGACTCCTCGACGGTGATGACGCCTTCCTTGCCGACCTTGTCCATCGCCTCGGCGATGAGCTCGCCGATCTGGGTGTCGGCGGCGGAGATGGAGGCCGTGGAGGCGATCTGCTCCTTGGTCTCGACGTCCTTCGCCTGCTCGAGGAGAGCACCGGAGACGGCCTCGACGGCCTTCTCGATACCGCGCTTGAGGGCCATGGGGTTGGCGCCGGCGGCGACGTTGCGCAGGCCTTCCTTGACCAGGGCCTGGGCGAGGACGGTCGCGGTGGTCGTACCGTCACCGGCGACGTCGTCCGTCTTCTTGGCGACTTCCTTGACCAGCTCGGCGCCGATCTTCTCGTACGGGTCCTCCAGCTCGATCTCCTTGGCGATGGACACACCATCGTTGGTGATCGTGGGGGCGCCCCACTTCTTCTCAAGGACGACGTTGCGGCCCTTGGGGCCGAGGGTGACCTTGACGGCGTCGGCGAGCTGGTTCATACCGCGCTCAAGGCCGCGCCGCGCCTCCTCGTCGAACGCGATGATCTTGGCCATGTGAAGTGGTCCCTCCAGGACTGGGGGTGAGTCTTCGGACCGCGCCCGCGCCCGCGACGGACGGCTCGCCGACCCGTGGGTTCCTTGCCCCACCCGGCCTGCGGGCCTCACCGACCCGGTCCATCTTTGTCACTCTCACCTTCAGAGTGCTAACGCCAATGATTAGCACTCGCCCATCGAGAGTGCAAGGCGCGCTCGCGAAGCGAGTGTTCGTTGAGGAGTGGCGGTCGGGCGACGGGCGGGCGCAAGCGCCTCCCGAGGACTGGGCCGCCCCTCGACCGCACCTCGACTCCGGCACCGCGCCGCGCGCCCGGTGGCGCGCTCGCGCGCTCGCCCCGGGCATGCCAAAGGGCTCGTAACCCATGGCTCCCATGGGTTACGAGCCCTCCGACAAAGAAAGAAGAACGACGCTGTCAGTCGGCGCGTGCTTCAGCTGGTCGCGAGCCGGACCATGTCCGCCTGCGGCCCCTTCTGGCCCTGCGAGATCTCGAATTCGACCCGCTGACCTTCCTCCAGGGTGCGGTAGCCGTCCATCTGAATCGCGCTGTAGTGGACGAAAACATCCGCACCACCGTCGACCGCGATGAAGCCGTACCCCTTCTCCGCGTTGAACCACTTGACGGTGCCCTGAGCCATGCCTAACTCCCCTATTACTGGCCCTTGCACAGATCCACACTTCGCGGATCCGGGTCAGACCTCACCCCCCACAGGTTGGGGGCGTGCGCCGGAACGCGTCGACCGCGGCTGAATGTATCTGTCCAACTGCCGTCTGCAACAGGTCAATCGGACGAGAATTCTGGACCGGAAGGGTCCGGAATGTAGTGAGAATTCGGCCGACTTCAGGGCAAGTCGGGCCGCATAAAAGCCGCAAAAGCCGCATATAACCCGCACACTTTGGCTACTTATTGTCGGGCCTGCGGAATGAATCCGGGGCTTCCACCCCGGAGATCAGGAGCGCGTTCCCCAACTCTACCTCGCTCAACCACACTGAATTGCCCCCTCCGCTTCTCTCACGGAGGGGGCAATCGGATGAACAGTCGGTGATGGGTATTACCGAAGGTAATGTTCGGTCATACGGCCATCACGACAGCCAGGTCAGCGGGGTCACCGGGGCTCAGCCGCCGGCGACGGCCGGGATGATGGACACGCCGGCGCCGTCCGGGGTGGCCGTCTCCAGGCCCTGTTCGAAGCGCACATCGTCGTCATTGACGTACACATTCACGAACCGGCGCAGCTTGCCCTGGTCGTCGAGGACGCGGGCGGCGATCCCGGTGTGGTTCTTCTCCAGGTCGGAGATGACCTCGCCGAGGGTGGTCCCGTCAGCGCTTACTTCGGCCTGGCCACCGGTGTAGGTGCGCAGGATGGTGGGGATGCGAACGGTGACGCTCACGTTTCAAACCTCCGGTTAGAGCAACGCCCTGCTTTTGGACGACTGCCTGCTAGGCCAGCCCAGCCTCGCGGAACGACTCGAGAGTGGGCCGGATAGTCGCCGTAAGCCCGGTGCCCGCCACGGCGTCCAGCGTCTTCAGTCCATCACCGGTGTTCAGTACAACGACCGACTTCGCCGGATCGATCAGCCCGTTCTCAATGAGCTTCTTGGTGACTCCGACCGTCACCCCGCCGGCGGTCTCGGCGAAGATTCCCTCGGTCCGCGCGAGCAGCTTGATCGCGTCGACGACCTGCTCGTCGGTGACGTCCTCCACCGCACCGCCGGTACGGCGCGCGATGTCGAGGACGTACGGCCCGTCGGCCGGGTTGCCGATGGCGAGGGACTTGGCGATGGTGTTGGGCTTCTGCGGCCGCACCACGTCCTGGCCCGCCTTGTAGGCCACCGACACCGGCGAGCACCCCTCTGCCTGCGCACCGAAGACCTTGTACGGCTTGTCCTCGACGAGCCCGAGCTTGATCAGCTCCTGCAGCCCCTTGTCGATCTTCGTGAGCTGCGAGCCGGAGGCGATGGGAACGACCAGCTGGTCGGGGATCCGCCAGCCGAGCTGCTCGCAGATCTCGTACGCCAGCGTCTTGGAGCCCTCCGCGTAGTACGGCCGCAGGTTGACGTTGACGAAGCCCCAGCCCTCGCCGGCCGAGTCACCGATCAGCTCGGAGCAGAAACGGTTCACGTCGTCGTAGTTGCCCTCGATGCCGACGAGTTCGCCGCCGTAGATCGCGGCCATGACGATCTTGCCCTGCTCCAGGTCGTGCGGGATGAACACGCAGGAGCGGAAACCGGCCCGGGCGGCGGCGGCACCGACCGCGCCGGCGAGGTTGCCGGTGGAGGAGCAGGAGAGCGTGGTGTAGCCGAAGGCGCGGGCGGCCTCGACGGCCTGGGCGACGACGCGGTCCTTGAAGGAGTGCGTCGGGTTGCCGGAGTCGTCCTTCACATACAGGCCGCCGGTGACGCCCAGTTCCTTCGCCAGGTTGTCGGCCTGCACGAGCTTGGTCCAGCCGGGGTTGATGTTCGGCTTGGTCGCCACGTCCGCCGGGACGGGCAGCAGCGGCGCGTAGCGCCAGATGTTCGCGGGACCCGCTTCGATCCGCTTGCGCAGCTCCTCGGTTTCGTAGGCCGAGAAGTCGTACGCGATCTCGAGCGGGCCGAAACACTCCTCGCAGGCGAACACCGGGCCGAGCGGCACGCGGTGACCGCATTCGCGGCAGCTCAGGGCGGCGGCGGGACCGAGGTCGACGGTCGTAGAGTTGGTGGTGGCAACAGTCTGCGCAGCCATGTGAGGCGAGGCCCTTTCTCCTCATCTTCCTCACGACGCATCTCGCCGTGAGACGGATTTGGCACCTTCCCTAGCCGGGAGCCTCGCGAGCGATCGACAGTGATCAGCGATCCACGAGTAACCGACTGGAGGGTTGCCGGGGCTTCATCGGGCCGTGTCCCTCTGCCCCTCTGGATGAGCGGTATGCAGTTGTCGACGCACGGTGACTCACGACATGCGATGGTCATCGGCGTTGTTCAAGACTGTAACCGAAGGCCAGGACAGTTGAGAGAGTCGTCCGAACCGCGAGATGGATCACACCTCGCAGTGTGACCGTGACAGTGAGGAGCCGCTGACTGTGCTGGAAGAAGTCGAGCGCTGGCTGGCCACCCGCTCCTGGTCCCTGAACGATCGCCCGCTGCACCGGATACTCGCCGCCAAACAGCGTACGGGTCAGTCCGTCTCCGTCGTGCTGCCCGCCCTCAACGAGGAGGAGACGGTCGGCGACATCGTCGCGATCATCCGTCACGACCTCATGCGGCAGGCGCCGCTCGTCGACGAGATCGTGGTCGTCGACTCCGGCTCCACCGACCGTACGGCTGCGGTGGCCGCGGCGGCCGGCGCCCGGGTCGTCCACCGCGACACGATCCTGCCGCGCGTCCCCGCCGTCCCCGGCAAGGGCGAGGTCCTCTGGCGCTCCCTCCTGGTCACCACCGGGGACATCGTCTGCTTCATCGACGCCGACCTGAAGGAGTTCTCCTCCGACTTCGTCTCCGGGATCGTCGGCCCGCTGCTGACCGACCCGGACGTCGACCTGGTCAAGGCGATGTACGACCGCCCGCTGGCCGGGGCCTCCGGCCAGGGCGGCCGGGTCACCGAACTGATGGCCCGCCCGCTGCTGAACATGCACTGGCCGCGGCTGGCCGGGTTCGTACAGCCGCTCGGCGGCGAGTACGCGGCCCGCCGCTCACTACTGGAACAGCTCCCCTTCCCGGTCGGCTACGGCGTGGAACTGGGGATGCTGGTGGACGCCCTGCACCTGGTGGGCCTGGATGCCCTCGCCCAGGTCGACGTCGGCGTCCGCAAACACCGCCACCAGGACGGCCAGGCCCTCGGCCGGATGTCCGCCGCGATCTACCGCACCGCGCAGCTGCGGCTGGCCCGCGGGCACCTGATCCGGCCCGCCCTGACCCAGTTCGAACGGAGTGAGGACGGCTTCGAGCCGCGCACCTACTCCGTGGACACCGAGGAACGGCCGCCGATGGCGGAGATCGCCGAATACGCCGAGCGCCGGGTGGCGTGAGCGTGGCCTGACCTGGCCGTACGGCCGTACACGTTGGCGCGCCGGGGCGTACCCGTACGTTTGAGCGTTTCCGGGCCGGGCTAGGTTGAGGCGTATGGCTTCCACCGGCGGTGCACAGGTGCTGGTCGCGTCGAATCGCGGCCCGGTTTCGTACGAGATGCGCGAAGGCGGTGCGCTGCACGCCAAGCGCGGCGGCGGCGGACTGGTCTCGGGCCTGTCTGCCATCGGGACGGACGCGAACGCGGTGTGGGTGTGCGCGGCGCTGAGCGACGGGGACCGGGAGGCGGTGCGGCAGGCCGAGGGCGGCCGGCTGCCGGCGCGGGACACCGGCGGGCAGCAGGTCCGGATGCTCGACATCGACGCGGACGTGTTCTCGGACGCGTACAACGGCATCGCGAACTCGGTGCTCTGGTTCGTCCACCACATGCTCTACCAGACCCCGCTGGAACCGGTCTTCGACGCGGAGTTCCGGCGGCGGTGGGGTTCGTACCAGGCCTACAACCAGGCGTTCGCTCAGGCGCTGGCGCAGGAGGCGGGCGAGGGCGCGGTGGTCGTCATCCAGGACTACCACCTGGCACTGGCCCCGCGGATGCTGCGCCGCCTGCGGCCGGATCTCCGTATCGGCCATTTCTCCCACACCCCGTGGGCGCCGCCGGACTACTTCCGGCTCCTGCCCGACGACATCGCGGCGGAGCTGCTGAGCGGGATCCTCGGCGCCGATCACGCGGCGTTTCTGACCCGGCGGTGGGCGGACGCGTTCGTGGACTGCTGCCACGCGGTGCTGGGCCCGGGGGTTCCGGCGGCCGGTGAGACCCGGATCGGGGTGCACGGGCTGGGGGCCGACGCGGAATTCCTGCGCAAGCGGTCGCACGAGCCCGATGTGGACGAGCGGATGCGCGCGCTGCGGGAGGAGATCGGGGAGGGCCGCAAGACGATCGTCCGGGTGGACCGCACCGAGCTGTCGAAGAACATCGTGCGGGGACTGCTGGCCTATCGGCAGCTGCTCGACGACCACCCCGAGTGGCGGGAGCGGGTGGTGCATGTCGCGTTCGCGTACCCGTCGCGGCAGGACCTCGCGGTGTACCGCGACTACACCGCCGAGGTGCAGCGGGTCGCGGACGAGATCAACTCGACGTACGGGACGGCGGGTTGGACGCCGGTCGTACTGCATGTGAAGGACGACTTCGCGCGGTCGCTGGCGGCTTACCGGCTGGCCGACGTGGCGCTCGTGAATCCGATCCGGGACGGCATGAACCTGGTCGCCAAGGAGATTCCGGTGGTGTCGGACGAGGGGTGTGTGCTGGTGCTCTCGCGGGAGGCGGGGGCGTACGAGGAGCTGGGCGAGGACGCGGTGGTCGTGAACCCGTACGACATCGGGGGGACGGCGGAGGCGTTGGCGCAGGCGTTGGCCGTGCCGGGGGCGGAGCGGGCGGAGCGGTGCAAGCGGTTGGCCGCGGCGGCCACCGCGTTGCCTCCCGCGCAGTGGTTTCTTGAGCAGCTGAGGGCACTGGGCCGGTGAGTCCCGCCCCCGCCGGCCCTGCCTTCGCGTACCTTCGCGCCCCTTACGGGGCGCTCAGCTGAGCCAGGCTACGCAGTAGCCGTACCACTCCCTCCGGGCCGTCCACCACCAGGTCGGCCCGGTCCGCCAGCTCTGTCACCTCTGTGCTGCCGCTGCAGACCAGCAGCCCCGGTACGCCCTCCGCACGGAGCTTTTCCACGGCGGCGAAAGCCGGCAGGTCGCCCAGGTCGTCGCCGGCGTAAAGCACTGAACCAGCGCCGATCTCCCGCGCGTACTCGCGCAGCGCCACGCCCTTGTCCATGCCCGGGGGGCGCAGTTCCAGGACCAGGCGGCCCGGTTCGACGATCAGCCCGTGGCGGGTGGCCAGATCGGTCAGGGGGGCGCGGAGCGCCTCGAAGGTGGCCTGGGGGTCGTCGGCTCGGCGGGTGTGGACGGCTACGGCATGGCCCTTGTCCTCGATCCAGGTGCCACGCGCTGCTCCTACCCGCTCGAGGAGGGCCGGGAGTTCGGCGCGGACGGCGGCAATGCCGGGGTGCGGGGGCGGAGCGGTGATCTCGCCGCTGGCCGCGTCCCAGCGTTCGGCGCCGTAGTGGCCGAGGACGACGAGGCGGTCCAGGCCGGGGACGCCGGCGAAGCCGCCGTAGCGGACGGCCACCTCGGCCGGGCGGCCGGTGATGACGGCGATGGCGGCCACCTTCGGGGCGAGGGCGGCCAGGGCCGGTACGGCGTCCGGATGAGCCCGGGCCTGCTCGGGGTCGGCGACGATCGGCGCGAGGGTGCCGTCGAAGTCGAGACCGACCAGGGCGCTGCGCGGCCGGGACAGGAGAGCGGCGAGGCCGTCGCGACCGGCCGGGGTGCGAGGCGTCGGGAGGGGTTCCGTGGTGTGGGTGCCCATACCGCGACCCTATCGGCGACGCCCTGGGAACCGCGCGACAAGCCCCCACCGGCCCGCACGCGCACCCCGTCCCAAGGCCCCCTCAGCGCTCCGACCGCCGTGCGTCGCGCACCCTCCGCAGCCTGTTCACCGTCACCGGATCGTGGGCCAGCGCCCGTTCGTCGTCGAGGAGGGCGTTGAGGAGCTGGTAGTAGCGCACGGGCGCCAGGTCCAGTTCCTCGCGGATTGCCCGTTCCTTCGCGCCGGGGCTCGCAAAGCCCCGGCGTTCCAGGGCGAGGATCGCCTGTTCGCGCGAGCCCAGTTCTTGCCGGTCCATGTCGAGAACGGTAACGCTCAGTCCGTCTTCGTACGGCTGTCGGCCGCCGTCGCCTCGGCCTTGAGCCGGGTGAGAACGGCGGTCGGGTTGCCTGTCGGCGTGACCGCCGTGCCTATCTGCTTCTTGACGTCGGCGCTGACGGCGGCCCAGGAGGTCTTGCCGGCCGGGTACAGCTCGGAGGTCGGCAGCTGTTCCAGGAAGGGCAGCAGCTGCTTGTCCTGGGCCCGGGGGGAGTCGGTCATCGTCTGGGAGGCGGACGTGGTGACCGGCAGCAGACCGTACTCGCGGGAGAAGTCGAGGACGTTCTTCTCGCTGTAGACGTAGTCGAGGAAGTCGCCGGCCTGGTCCGCGTGGCCGTTCTGCCTGAACGCCGCCATCCAGTCGGTGACGCCCATGGAGGCGGTGGTGGTCTGGCCGGTGCGGGCCGGCATCGCGACCATGCCGAACTTCACGCCCTTCTTCTCGGCCTGCTTGATGAGGGCGGGGTGGCCGTTGAGCATGCCGACCTGGCCGTCGGCGAAGGCGGCGAACGCGGTCGCGCGGTTCAGCTTGCCGGGGGCCGTCGGCCCGGTCAGGCCCTTGCCCACCAGCTCGTCCTTGAGCCAGGTGAAGGTGTCGATGTTCTGCGAGGAGTCGATCGTGTACGTGCCGATGTCGTCGGTGTAGCCGCTGCCGCCGCTGAGCAGCCACTGCATGGTCTCCGCCTGAGCCTCCTCGGGGCCGAGCGGCAGCGCGTAGGGATACTTCACCCCGTGCGCCTTGAGCGCCTGCGCGTCGGCCGCCAGCTCCTCCCAGGTGGTGGGCGGTGTGATGCCCGCCTCGGCGAAAAGGGTCTTGTTGTAGAAGAGGACGCGCGTAGAGGCGGCGAAGGGTATGCCGTACTGCGCGTGGTTCCACTGGCCCGCCTCGGCGAGCTGGGAGGGGAAGTCGGCCTGGACCGGGATGGAGAGCAGCTCACCGGCCTCGTACAGCTTGCCGGCGGCCGCGTAGTCGGCGTACGCGCCGATCTGCGCCAGGTCGGGCGCCTTGCCGGCGTCGACCATCTCCTCGACCTTGCGGTCGACGTCGTTCCACGAGTAGACGGTGACGTCGATCTTCACGTCGGGGTGCTTGGCCTCGTACGCCTTGGCCAACCGGTCCCAGTACTTCTGGGAGCTGTTGGCGGCGGAGTCCCCGTAGTCGGCGGCGACGAGTCTGAGGGTGACGTCCGAGGATCCCGTCGTCCCACACCCACCGAGGACCGCCGTCATGCCCGTTGCGGACATCACCGCGACCATTGCTGTCCTACGCCGCCGCACGTGAACTACCCCTGCCCAACTGTCTCGCCGTTCAATATGTGGACCCGTTAGGTCTACACCACGCAAGTGGACTAGACCTCTTGCGGGTCGGCGGGCCACACTGTTCCCGTGAGACATGTCATCGCCCTGGACGTGGGCGGCACCGGAATGAAGGCCGCGCTGGTCGGCCCGGACGGCGAGCTGCTCCACCAGGACCGCCGGGCGACCGGACGCGACCGCGGCCCCGGCGCCGTCGTCACCGCCATCCTCGACTTCGCCGCCGATCTGCACGCGTACGGCGAGAAACACTTCGGCGGGGGCGCGGCCGCGGCCGGCCTCGCCGTACCCGGCATAGTCGACGAGCCGAACGGCATCGCGGTCTACGCGGCCAACCTCGGCTGGCGGGACGTACCGCTGCGCGCGCTCCTCGCCGACCGCCTCGGCATCCCGGTCGCCCTCGGCCACGACGTGCGCACCGGCGGCCTCGCCGAGGGCCGGCTCGGCGCGGGCAAGGGGGCCGACCGCTTCTTCTTCGTGGCGCTCGGCACCGGTATCGCGGGCGGCTTCGGCCTGGACGGCCGGGTGGAGTCGGGCGCGCACGGCTTCGCGGGCGAGATCGGCCATGTCGTCGTACGGCCGCAGGGCGTGCCGTGTCCGTGCGGGCAGCGCGGCTGTCTGGAGCGGTACGCGTCGGCGGCCGCGGTGAGCGAGGCGTGGGCGAAGGCCACCGGTGACCCGGACACGGACGCGGCGCACTGCGCGAAGTCCGTCGCGTCCGGCGACCCGAACGCCGTCCGGGTCTGGCAGCAGGCGGTGGACACCCTGGCGGACGGCCTGGTCACGGCCCTGACCCTGCTGGACCCGCGCGTCCTGATCATCGGCGGCGGCCTGGCGGAGGCGGGCGACGTTCTGTTCCGGCCCCTGCGGGAGGCCGTGCAGAGCCGGGTGACCTTCCAGAAGCTGCCGGCCATCGTCCCGGCGGCACTGGGAGACACGGCGGGCTGTCTGGGCGCGGGCCTGCTCGCGCAGGACTTGTTGGCTACGACGACACCGGAGGTAATGCCCTGATGGCCGCCAAAGAGCAGGACAGCAGAGCCCCGCACGGGGCGCGGGGCGTGATTGACTCCGCGGCTACCGCAGCGCGGGCCGGGACGCACGGCCTGGTCCTCGACGGCGCCCGGGTAGTCCTCCCCACAGGAGTGGTGGAAAGTGGCCGCGTCTCCGTCGAGGGCACGAAAATCACCGCCACCGCCCCCGAGAACGCCCAGGTCATCGACGTCACCGACCACTGGCTCCTGCCCGGCTTCGTAGACATCCACAACCACGGCGGCGGCGGAGCCTCCTTCAGCTCCGGCACGGCGGAAGAGATCCTCACCGGCGTCCACACGCACCGCGTGCACGGCACGACCACCCTGGTCGCCTCCACCGTCACCGAGGACATGGACGTCCTCGTCCGCCAGGCCGGCCTCCTCTCGGAGCTCGCCGAGCAGGGCGAGATCGCCGGTATCCACTTCGAGGGCCCGTTCATCTCCCCGTGCCGCAAAGGCGCCCACTCCGAGGCGCTGCTCCGCGACCCGGACCCGTCAGAGGTCCGCAAGCTGGTGGACGCGGCGCGCGGCCACGCCAAGATGGTCACGCTCGCCACCGAACTCCCCGGCGGTATCGAGTCCGTACGGCTGCTCGCCGAGCACGGCGTGATCGCCGCCGTCGGCCACACCGACGCGTCGTACGAGCAGACGGTCGAGGCGATCGACGCGGGCGCCACGGTCGCCACCCACCTCTTCAACGCCATGCCGCCGCTCGGCCACCGCACCCCCGGCCCGATCGCCGCGCTCCTCGAGGACGGGCGGGTGACCGTCGAGCTGATCGACGACGGCACCCATCTCCACCCGGCCGCACTGCAGTTGGCCTTCCACCACGCGGGCCCCGACCGGGTCGCGTTCATCACGGACGCGATGGACGCGGCCGGCAGCGGCGACGGCCGCTATCTGCTGGGCCCGCTGGAGGTCGACGTCACCGACGGGGTCGCCCGGCTGGTGGACGGCGGTTCCATCGCCGGCTCCACGCTGACGCTGGACCGCGCGCTGCGGCGGGCGGTGACCATCGACCGGCTGCCCGTCGAGCACACCGTCGCCGCCCTGTCCGCCAACCCGGCCCGGCTGCTGGGCCTCTACGACAGGGTGGGCTCCCTGGAACCCGGCAAGGACGCCGACCTGCTCGTCCTGGACGCCGACTTCACGCTGAAGGGCGTGATGAGGCAGGGCGCGTGGGTGGTCGTACCCGAACTTCCGTCAACTGCCCTTCGGTGAAGCGGCGGGGTCGTCCTGGTGCTGCCTCCTCAGAGGCTGCGGGCGGTGATGACCAGGAGGCGGAGATCGGGGCCGGGGGTATTGAGCTTCTGCATCATGTCCTCCTGTGACCCTCTGTTTCCGATGAATGAAAAGCTACGTTGCGTTCACTTCTCTAGGAAAAGAATCGTTGCGCGCCAGCATCAAAAGCACAGACCTCTAGCCCGGAAAGTATTGCATTGACTTTCAAGTTGATGCAACGATGACCATGCGTTCGTTGCAATGAATTGGGAGTGAACGCTAGGCTGGAGGGAGCAGGGACCGCCGAGGGGCACGAAGGGGACCGCGATGCCGGGAGGCAGGCTCACCCAGCAGGAACGCCAGCAGATCGCGCTGGGACTGGCCGACGGCCTCGCCTACGCCGAGATCGCCAGACGCCTTGACCGCCCGACCTCGACGGTCACGCGCGAAGTGATGCGCAACGGCGGCCCCACCGCCTACCGCGCCGACCTGGCCCACCGCGCCACCGAACGCCGCGCCCACCGGCGCAGGCAGACCGCGCCCCGAGGGGCCGGGGCGCCCTTGCCGGCCCACGGACGCGACCCCGAGGCCGTGCGAGAGTACGAGGAGACGCTGACCACCGTCATGATGGCTTCGGGCATGACCACGATGCCGGCCCGGGTGATGGCCTCCCTCACCCTCACCGACACCGGCAGCCTCACCGCGTCCGAACTCGTCGAGCGCCTGAAGGTCAGCCCGGCGTCCATCTCCAAAGCGATCGCGTTCCTCGAGAGCCAGGGCCTCGCCCGCCGGGAACAAGGCGAGGGCCGCCGCGAGCGCTACATCGTCGACGACGACATCTGGTACCAGTCGATGATGGCCAGCGCCCGGTCCACCGCCCAGATCGTCCAGGTCGCACGGCAGGGCGTCGGCGTCCTCGTCCCCGGCACCCCGGCCGCCACCCGCCTGGAGAACATCGCCCGCTTCCTCGACTTCGTCAGCGAGAGCATCGCCCGCGCCGCGGAGCAGGCCCGCGAAGTCCTCCACACCAAACCCGAGACGGCCTCGGACGAGACAAGCGCCGTTTCTCACAGCCGGCCTGATCCGCCGGACAGGCCCTAGGCCGGTCGCCGTCTCTTTGGCATGATCGAGGCCCCAAAACGTACGGCATTGCGAGGGAGGTCGCCCGGTGATCCTCACGGTCACGCTGAACACCGCTCTCGACATCACCTACCGGGTCGGCGCACTGCGCCCGCACACCTCGCACCGCGTCTCGGACGTCACCGAGCGGCCGGGCGGCAAGGGCGTGAACGTGGCCCGGGTGCTCGCCGCCCTCGGGCACGAGACGACGGTGACCGGCTTCGCGGGCGGCGCCACCGGGCGGGCGGTACGGGAGCGCCTCACCGAGACGGCGGGGGTACGGGACGCGCTGCTGCCGGTCGCCGGGCCGACCCGTCGCACCATCGCCGTCGTGGACGAACTGAGCGGTGACACGACCCAGCTGAACGAGCCGGGCCCGCAGATAGAGCCCGCCGAGTGGGGTGCCTTCCTCGACCACTACCAGGAACTGCTGGGCGGCGCCGCGGCCGTCGCGCTGTGCGGGAGTCTGCCGCCGGGGGTGCCGGTCGGGGCGTACGCGGGCCTGATAAAGAGTGCCCGGTCGGCCGGGGTCCCGGTGCTGCTCGACACCAGCGGGGAGCCGCTGCGGCGCGGAGTGGCCGCCCGCCCGGACCTGGTCAAGCCGAACGCCCACGAACTGGCCGAACTCACCGGCTCCCACGAGCCGTTGCGCGCCACCCAGGACGCCCGGCGGCGCGGGGCCCGGGCCGTGGTCGCCTCACTGGGCGCACAGGGCCTGCTGGCCCACACCCCGGAGGGCCGCTGGCGCGCCGCCCCGCCCGCCCGGGAGCACGGCAACCCGACCGGCGCGGGCGACTCGGCGGTCGCCGGCCTGCTGTCCGGCCTGGTGGAACAACTCCCCTGGCCGGACCGCCTCTCGCGCGCGGCAGCCCTGTCGGCGGCGACCGTACGGGCCCCGGCGGCGGGCGAGTTCGACCGCACGGCTTATCACGAGCTGTTGGGACGGACAGTCGTGACCAGCGCAGTCAGCATGGCCTAGCCCGCATTCCGGGGCTCAGCCGCCGGACTTGACCCAGCCCTTCACCAGCCATACCTGGTCGAGGAGCGCATCGCACTGGTTGCCCTGCTCACACGAGATCTTGATGGTGTTGGTGCCCTTGTTGAGCTGGACCCAGTTGTAGGTCCGCGTCCAGCCCTTCGTGTAGTCGCCTTCGGCGGCGTGCGCGTAGTTCTTCATGCCGACCGGTGTGGTGGATGCCGTGCCGTTGACCGTGAGGGTGGCGGTGGCATCCTTGCCGGGGACGCTGTAGCCGATGTACACGCTGTACTTGCCGCTGTCGGGAATGCCGTTCACGGTCCATGTGACTGAGGCTCCGGCCTGGTTGAAGCCCGTCACATAGGTGCCGCCGTCGGCCGTCGCGCCCTTGACGTCCGACGCGAGGGACGCGCCGCCGTCCACTCGGAGGGCCTTCGCATCTGTTTTCGGCAGTTCGCCCGACACCGAGCTCGTGCTCGACGGCGTCGGCGAGGCGTCCTGGGACTGGTTCGCGGAGGCGGAGGCGTGGGCGCCCGCGTTGTTGTCGTTCGAGTTGCCGTTCATCATCGCGACGCTGATGCCGATGACGACGGCGGCGACCACCGCGATGGCGCCGATGAGGAGACCCTTGGTGTTCGGGCCCCGGCCACGGCCGCCGCCCGACGGCGGCATCTGCTGGCGGGTGGTCGGCGCGCCGCCCGGGAAGGTCTCCGGGGCCTGGTAGGCCGCGCTCTGCGGCTGGCCGTAGCCGCCGGGCTGCTGCTGCGGGATGGTCTGGCCGCCGCCGTACTGCGGTGCCTGCTGCTGTCCGCCGTAGGTGCGCTCGCCGACCGAGCGCACCCTGCTGACCGAGTTCGGGTAGCCATAACCACCGGAGCCGGACGGCGGCTGGGCCCCTCTGGCCTGACCATCGGCGTACAGGTAGCCGAACGGGTCGTCGTCCTCGGGCGTGCTCGCGCCGTTGTCGCCGGGCGTCATCCCTAGGTACTCCTCAACAGGTGCGGGCGGATGCGGTACAGGTATTGAGAGTCGAGCCTACCCGGTCTGACTGAGCCAAACGGGTGACCTGGACCGCATCAGTGCGATGACCTGGGGATCATCCGGCACGGCGGTGCTGTTTGGGACGAGATCGTTTCTCTACGTACATCCGCTCGTCGGCGGATTTCAGGACTTCGTCCGCCGTCATGCCGCAGTGCGCCCATCCGATGCCGAAGCTGGCGCCCACCCGGACGGCCCGGTCCTCGGCGCGGATCGGCTGGATGATCTCGTTGCGCAGGCGTACGGCGAGGTCCTGGGCGTCTGCCTTGCCGAGGCCGTCGGCGAGGATCACGAACTCGTCGCCGCCGAGGCGGGCCACCGTGTCCCCGTCTCGCACCCCCCGGCTGAGGCGCCTGGCGACCTCGATCAGGACCGCGTCGCCCGCGTTGTGCCCGAAGCGGTCGTTGATCGACTTGAAGCCGTCGAGGTCGCAGAAGAGCACCGCGAGCCCCTTGGCTCCGTCGTCGCGGCCGTCCTCGGGGGCGACGGTGTGCACATGGTGGTCGTAGCCCTCGTACGACGGTGGTCCGCCCGGTGCTGTCGCGAAGTCGAAGCCGTGGCCGTTGGCGTCGAAGGCGGGGTGGCCGTAGGCCGCGTCCAGGGATTCCAGTTCGGCCGCGTGTCCGGCGCGCTGGCAGAGCCGGGCGGAGAGGCGGGAGCGGAGCTCGGCGGAGTTCGGCAGGCCGGTGAGGGAGTCATGCGAGGCGCGGTGGGCGAGCTGGAGCTCGCGGCGCTTGCGCTCCTCTATTTCCTCGACGTGGGTGAGGAGGAAGCGGGGGCCGTCGGCCGCGTCGGCGACGACCGAGTTGCGCAACGACACCCACACATAGGTGCCGTCGCGGCGGCCGAGGCGCAGCTCGGCGCGGCCGCCCTCCGCCGAGGTACGCAGCAGGGTGCCGATGTCCTCGGGGTGGACCAGGTCGGAGAAGGAGTAGCGGCGCATCGCGGAGGCGGGGCGGCCCAGCAGGCGGCACAGGGCGTCGTTGGTGCGCAGTATGCGGCCGTGCTGGTCGCCGCCCATCTCGGCTATCGCCATGCCGGAGGGGGCGTACTCGAAGGCCTGCCGGAAGGACTCCTCGCTGGCGCGCAGGGCCTGCTGCTCGCGCTCCAGTCTGACCAGTGCCCGCTGCATGTTCGCACGTAGACGCGCGTTGCTGATGGCGATCGCGGCCTGGAAGGCGTACATCTGCAGGGCCTCGCGGCCCCAGGCGCCGGGGTGGCGGCCGTTGCGCGGGCGGTCCACGGAGATCACGCCGAGCAGTTCGCCGCAGGAGCTGCCCGATACGCCGGGCGTGTACATGGGGGCGAAGAGCCGGTCCGAGGGGTGCCACTCGTCCTCGAAGCGGGGCGCGGGGCCGTCGGTGTACCACTGCGGGACATCGTCGTCGTCGAGGACCCAGCCCTCGGTGTGCGGTATGAAGACGAGGTCGCCCCACTTCTCGCCCATGTTCAGCCGCCGCTCCCAGGAGTCACGGGAGCCGACCCGGCCGGTGATCAGGGACTCGGCGGCGGAGTTGCCGGCGAGCGCCGCGACCACGAGATCGCCGTCGGGGCGTACGAGATTGACGCACGCCATCTCGTAATTGAGGGCGGTGATCACTCCGTCGGCGACGGTCTGCAATGTGTCCGCCAGGCTGCGGGCCGTGTTCATCTCCGCCATGACCTGGTGCAGTTGTCGCAGGGACGCAAGACGGACGTAGGGTTCCGACTCGGTCTCCATGTTCGCCCTCCCCCCGAGACCTCGCAGCGAATCAAGGGTCTGCTTCGGCGCTACTTTTCCCTGCCACTGAATCACAGCGCGCTGCCCACTCGGTACACAGGGTCAACAATTAATGCTCCTTGTGACTCAAGTCACAGGAGAACGTGAACAATTGCGTGGAGCTTCTGCGTTTTCCCTGTGCGTTTATTGAAGAGAGCCTTTGGGGTGTGTGGGCATGATGCACATCATCTCCGGCGACCGTGATCCGCCGGCCCCACACCGGCCGTGGTCCTCGGGTCCTAGGACCCGGCTCGGGCGGATGGCCGATGCGGGCACACAGGGGCCGAGATTAGCGTTTCCGGCGTGCTGAAGACTCCCTCCTCCACCGCCGCAGTAGCCACCGGGCATGCTGTGGGGGTGAGCAACGAAGCGTTCAAGGCGGCCATGGCCCGACTGGCCTCGGGCGTGGTCCTGGTGACCGCGCAGGAGCCGCCGCTCGACCCGGACGACCCGCTTGCACCGGCCGGTGAGGACGTCGGCATGACCGCCACCGCGTTCATGTCGGTGTCCCTGGACCCGCCGTTGGTGCTGGTCAGCCTGCGTACCGGCGCCCGCATGGACGATCTTCTCGACGAACAGCCGCTGTGGGCGGTCTCCGTGCTCACCGAGAGCCAGCGCCATATCGCCGGCCGCTTCGCGATGAAGGGCCGCATCAGCGACCGGCTGCTCTTCGAGGACATCCCGTACGTGCGCGGCGAGGTCACCGGCGCCCCGCTCGTCGGCGGCGCCCTCGCCACGCTGGAATGCCGCACCGAGCAGCGGATGACGGCCGGGGACCACACGCTGGTCATCGGCCGCGTCCTCTCCGCCGCACTGCCGAGCGCGGAAGGCGGGCCGCTGATGTATTTCCGGGGGCGGTACCGGCAGCTGGGATGAAACCGCACGGTCCGTTTCTCAATTTCCGCGGGCACTTGCCGAAAGGCGGTTCCGAAGCGTGTGGTCGCCCCGGTCGAGGTCTTCCGGCGAAGAAGTCACGGCCGCCAATTCCGCCGGTCCGCCACCGCCCTGTCACGGTGCATTCCCTGACCGAGACCCAGACCGAGTTCCGCGGCCGCGCCGGCTCGGACCCGACGTCCATCTCTGCGATGCGATCGCGAACGAATCGCGAACGAATGCAAAGGGCATGGCCCGTTCCGGGCGACAGTCGGCCGGTTGCGACCGAGGATCCCGCGATCCCCTCAACCACCACGAGAACAGCCAGCCCGTGCGACACGGCCCCCCGAGACACCGACTCCCGGCGGGGACGGGAGGTCCGCCGGAGGGCCGGGGGTTCCGCCAGCCGGCCGAGGCGCTCCGCCTCACGACCCGGGGCAGTTCCGCCAGAGGTGCTCCGCCAGGGGTGGCTCCGCCGGGGGGACTCCTGGCGGGCCGGGGGTTCCACCCGAGGTGGCTCCGCCGAACGGCCGAGGCCCTACCGGACGACCCGCGGTGGTATTGCCGGACCACCGACGTGCTCCACCGGACGACCCGGGGCAGTTCCGCCAGACGGCCGAGGCGCTCCACGAGGCGCTTCACCCGACGGCCGGGGCGCTACCGCCGGACCACCGAGGCGCTCCAACGACCCCGGGGGCTCCACCGGGCGGCCGGGGCAGTTCCGCCAGACGGCCGAGGTGCTCCGCCCGACGACCTGACCTGGGGAGGCTCCGCCGCACCACTGACGTACTCCGCCCGACAGCCCGGGTGGTTCCGCCGGATGGCTCGGATGCGACAGGGAAGATGCTGAGGCGGCCGTTACGACCAGTCGCGGCCCGAGCGTCCGCGCTTGGTGTCGGAGCGCTGCTTCTTCTCGCGCAGCCGGCGTTCGTTGATCCCGCGCGGGATCCGGGTCGGCCTGCGGGGCTTGGGCGGGGGCGCGGTGGCCTCCGCGAGAAGCGCCGCGAGGCGGACCGCGGCGGTCTCGCGGTTGCGCCACTGGGAGCGATGCTCGGACGCCCGTACGACGACCACGCCGTCGGTGAGCCGCCCGGCCAGCCTCGCCAGCGCCCGTTCCTTCCACACCGGCGGCAGCGCCTCGGTGTTCGCGAGGTCGAAGCGCAGCTCCACCTGCGAGTCACTGGTGTTGACGTGCTGTCCACCGGGCCCCGACGACCGCGAGAAACGCCAGTTGAGCTCGGCCTCGGGGAGCGAGACGGAGCCGCGGATGACATACGGACCGGACATGCCCCCATGGTCGCGCGGCTGACCGGCACACGTCACGCGAATATCGCCCATCACCCGTTCGGTAAAGAAAGTAAAGCGAGCTGGAACCTTCGGTACCCCTCGTGGCGTTCATACAGGTAGCTGTAGCTTCAAGCCCGTACGCCGCACGGCCGTACGCAAACGAGGAAAGGACTCCCGACCATGGCTGTAAGCCTGTCCAAGGGTGGCAACGTCTCGCTCACCAAGGAGGCTCCGGGCCTGACCGCCGTCACCGTGGGCCTCGGCTGGGACGTCCGCACCACCACGGGCACGGACTTCGACCTCGACGCCTCCGCCATCGCGGTCAACACGCAGGGCAAGGTCTACTCCGACGGACACTTCGTCTTCTTCAACAACAAGCAGACCCCGGACAACTCGATCGTCCACACGGGTGACAACCGCACGGGCGAGGGCGCCGGCGACGACGAGGCGATCAACGTCAACCTGGCGGCCCTGCCCGCCGACATCGAGAAGATCGTCTTCCCGGTCTCGATCTACGACGCCGAGAACCGCAGCCAGAACTTCGGCCAGGTCCGCAACGCCTACATCCGCATCGTCAACCAGGCCGGCGGCGCCGAGATCGCCCGCTACGACCTCTCCGAGGACGCGGCCACCGAGACCGCGATGGTCTTCGGCGAGCTGTACCGCAACGGCGCGGAGTGGAAGTTCCGCGCGGTCGGCCAGGGCTACGCCTCGGGCCTGGTCGGCATCGCCCAGGACTTCGGCGTCAACGTCTGACAGCCACCTGCCCGATCGGAAGCCCCGGGCGTCCGCCCGGGCGTCCAGCAGACCGCCCGGCCCTCCCTGCGGAGGGCCGGGCGGTCGTGCTTGACCCGGATCCGGCAACCGGGCGGTTGTGAGCGCTGTCGATCGACGGCCTTCAGCCGTCGTCGCAGCGGATCGGTGCGCTGTCAGAGGCTGAACGGCACGCCTGTGAGCTTCTCCGAGGCATCCCAGAGTTGGCGGGCCAGCTTCGTGTCCTGCGCGGTCTTGGACCGGCCGATCAGTTCGGCACCGTCACGCATGTGCATCCAGTGTTCCGGTCCGGTGAAGCTGTCGCCGGGGACGTCGCCGGTGGCGGCGAACAGCACCGGCAAGGCGCCCTGTTCCGGGCCCTGCGCGAGCAGGCGGACCATCAGCCTTGTGACAACTCCCGTCGACCGGTCGTAGATGTTCGTCGCGACGAGGCCGGGGTGCGCCGCCACCGCCAGCACGCTCGACCCGACGGCCTTCAGCCGTCGTTGCAGCTCGGACGAGAACAGCACGTTCGCCAGCTTCGATGTTGCGTAGGCGCGGGACTGTTTGTACGGGGTGTGCTCCCAGTGGAGGTCGTCGAAGTTGATCTGCCCCATTCGCTCCGCTTGTGACGCCAGCGACACCACTCGTCCGGTGATGTGGGGCAGGAGCAGGTTCGTCAAGGCGAAGGGACCGAGATGATTGGTGCCGAACAGAAGCTCGAATCCATCGGCGGTCCTCTCGAGCTCGGGGACCGAGACGCCCGCGTTGTTGATCAGTAGGTGGACCGGGCCCCGCCAGTCGGCGGCGAAACGCCGTATCGATGCCAGGTCGGCCAGATCCAGTTGCCGCACCTCTGTGTCACCGGGCACCGCTTCGGCGGCGCGCCCGCCCTTCGCCGTGTCGCGCACCGCGAACACGACATGTGCGCCGTACCCGGCGAGTGCCTTGGCGGTGGCGAGACCGATTCCGCTGTTCGCGCCCGTCACGATGACCGTCTTACCGGTCAGGTTGGGATTCATGACGCCAGACTAGGCACTGTCTAGTATCTAGTCAACGTCTAGTAGCCAACGTCTAGATCCCTGTAGGATGAAGGGGTGAACCCTAGGCCCTTCCATCACGGGAACCTGCGAGCCGCCCTGCTCGACCAGGCGGAGCGAACCTTGCGTGAGGACGGAATCGACGCGCTGTCGCTGCGTGACCTGGCACGGCAGGTCGGCGTCAGCCACGGCGCGCCTCGAAGCCACTTCATTGACCGGCAGGCACTGCTGGACGCGCTCGCCGAGCGCGGCTTCAACCGCCTCGCCGACGAAGTGGGAGTAGCGATCGGTTCCGATGCCGTGGACTACAAGCAACGATTCCGCGCCGCCGCGGCCGCGTACGTGCGCTTCGCCGTCACCGACAGCGCACTCCTGGACCTCATGTTCACCGCGAAGAACGGCAACGCCCCCGAGGGGCTGCGGGTCGCCTCAGAACGACTCTTCGCAACCTTGCGCGACCTGATCGACCGCAGCACCGAGGCCGGAGAACTCAAACCTCAGGACCCGTACCGACTGCAACTGCTCCTCGCCGCCGTCATGCAGGGAATCGCGGTCCTCGTCAGCACCCGCCGAATCTCCACGGAGGACGGCGCCTCCCTCATCGACGACGCGATCTCTCTCCTGGCCCGCGAACAGGACGGCTGAAGCGCCAACGCGGCCCGCGCAACACGCATGGGCCCCTCCGTCACGGCCGGGCCGGCTTCCCGTCCCCGTACAGCCAGTTCTTCCAGATCGCGTCGAAGTCCCTGCCCGGCGCCTTCTTCTCCACGTACGCGGTGAACTCGGCGGTGTCCGCGTTGCCGTGGCGGTGGTCGGCGGCCCAGCCCTGGATGATGTCGTAGAACGTGTCGTCGCCGACCGTCTGGCGGATCTTCTGCAGGACCATCGCGCCCCGGACGTACACCGGCCGCTCCGAGATGTAGGCGATGCTCGGCGGCTTCGCGGGCGGGAACCCCCAGAGCGTCGAGTCGTCCGCGGGGGTGGCATAGACCTTGTCGAAGGTCTGCTGGGCGCTCGGCCCGCCGTTGTCCTCGGCCCAGAGCCACTCGGCGTAGGTCGCGAAGCCCTCGTTGAGCCACATGTCCCGCCAGGTCCTCGGGGTGACGGAGTCGCCGTACCACTGGTGGGCGAGTTCGTGGACGAGGGTCTCGGTGTCCGGGGCGCCGGGGAAGACGGGCCGGGTCTGGGTCTCCAGGGCGTACCCGGAGTCGCCCGGGCGGTCGACGATCGCGCCGATGGAGGAGAAGGGGTAGGGGCCGAAGTTGTACTCCTCCCACTCCATGATCTCGGGGATCTCCGCCAGTACCGCCCGGCTCGCCTTCACCTGCGTCGGGTCCACGGCGACATACACCGGCAGCCCGTCGGCGAGGGTGGACCGGGTGATCGTGTAGCGGCCGACGGCGACGGTCGCGACGTAGCTCGCCATCGGCTCGGCGATGTGCCAGACGAAGGTCGTACGGCCGTTCTTCGTCGTCTCGCTCTTCAACTCCCCGTTGGAGACGGCCTGGAGGCCCTTCGGGACGGTGACCGTGATGTCGTACGACGCCTTGTCGGAGGGGTGGTGGTTGCCGGGGAACCAGGCCATGGCGCCGACGGGCTCGCCGAGGCCGAGCGCGCCGTCGGCGGTGCGCAGCCAGCCCTCCTGCGAGCCGTCGGGGTCGGTGATCGTCTCCGGACGGCCCGAGTAGCGCACGGTCGTGCTGAAGATCTCCCCCTTCTCCAGGTCGTCGTGCGGGCGGACGGTCAGCTCCTGGCCCGCCCGGTTCCAGCGGGCCTCCCCGCCCTCGACAGTGACCTTGTCGACCTGCAGCCCCCGGAGGTCGAGGTCGAAGGCGGACAGGCCCTGGGTGGCCCGGGCGGTGATCGCGGCGGTGCCCGTGAGGCGGCGGGCACCGGGGTCGTAGCCGATGTCCAGGGCGTAGTGGCTCACGTCGTAGCCGCCGTTGCCCGCCTTCGGGAAGTACGGGTCGCGCACTCCCGTGCCGCCCGGCGTGCCGTGGACCCCGCCGTCGCACGCGGCCAGCGTGAGGCAGAGCAGGACGGACGGGAGAAAGAGCACGGATCGGGGCACGCACGTGATCGTAAAGCCATGACACCATCGACCGCGTGCTCGACATCGGCTACGCCCTCTCCAACCGCTTCCCGGACCCGCCCCAGACCGACTACCGGCGCGTTGACGTCCACGCGCTGCGCCACGACCTGTTCTGCGGGGACGTCTACCTCGCGGACACCAAGGCGGACCGGGAACTGTCCACAGCCTGGGGATGGGTGCCGGTGCTGGACTTCGCGTGGGCACTGTGCGACATCGTGGAACGGCTGGACCGCGACCCGGCGGGCTCCCGGGCCGCACGCCCCCAGCACGCGGAACTCGACTTCACCGAGTCCACCGACCGCATGCTCTTCGAGCGCCGCTTCGGCTGGGTGGACGTCGAGGCGGACTGGATGCCCGCCGAGGAGCCTGCCCTCACCTTCTCCCACGCCGAACTGCGCCGCGAGGCCCGCGACTTCCTCCACGACCTCCTCGCCGACCTGATCGACATGCACGAGGACCTGGCCGACAACCCGGCGATCTGGGCCCTGCAGGCGCGCTTCCCGAGACTCTCCTGACCTCCGGGGCGGTTGATCGACTCCCGGATGTACGGAAGTTGACCGCCCGCAGAGGCAGGAGTGACAAGTGGGGCGCGAGCCGGCGGAGGGCGTTCCGCCGCTCCCGGCCGCCCGTACGTTGACTCCGTGCGGACGCAGCGACAGGCAGGCGACAGCGGAAAAGACGCCACTCCCGAGACCTTGCGGGCACCGGTCACCGCCAGGCCCATCGGCTCCGCAAAGCCCGCCCGGCCCACGGAACACGCTCTGCTCGCCCTCCAGGGGAGCGCGGGGAACGCGGCCACCACACGGGCGCTGCGGGAGGGGAAGGGGAAAGGCGTCTTCCGGCCGCCGGCGAGACGGAACCGGCCCACGCCGCCGCCCCCCATCGAGGAGGAACGCACCGAGCCGGGGCTCGTGCTGCCGCCATACCTGATGGACTTCCAGGCCGCCGGTCTGTCCACGGCGTACGGGCTGACCGGGCACGAGTTCGTACGCAACGCCGTGGCCGCCGTGGTCGGCCACGGCGACGGCACCGTCGCCACCCTCGCCGCCGACCTGGCCGGGCGCCCCGAGTCCTTCTACGGGCGGGGCCGCGCCTTCGCGGTCCAGGGCAAGAACGGCAAGGAGTGGTTCGACGTCACCGTCAGCATCTCCCGCGCCCCCGACGACAGGCCGCCGGCCTTCCATCCCAAGGACCTGCTCGCGAACACCGTGCCGGACCCGGACGGAGCGCCGCTCGCCGCGGTGGACGAGGCCGAGGGCAAGGACACCAAGGTCGACGTCCAGCACAACACCGCCGCCACCGTCGCGACCACCGCGAGCGGCGGGTCCAGCACCGGTCTGGGCGGCATGGCCTTCGGGCTTGCACCCGTCGTGCCGGGGCTGTGGCTGGGCGGCGCCGGCCTGGCGAACGCGCAGCCCTGGCAGTCCTCGCGGGAGACCCGCAGCCAGCGCAACGTGGCCGAGCCGCGGGTGCTGCGCAGCGACAAGGGGTCGGTCGAGGCGCCGCGCAAGGTGCGGTACGGCGTACGGATCAAGAAGCACGGCGCCGCGCACGAGCAGACCTTCCACGGCTCGGGCACCCTCACCCAGCGCGTGCCCACCGAACACCTCGTCCCGGCCGGCACCCTGACGCCCGCCGCCCCGCAGCCCGTCGCGGCGGACACCGCCCGGCGCGTCTCGCTCGCCGACTCCATGGCCCCGGTCGCGGTGACCGACGGCGCCGCACCGCACCAGGGCGGCGGCGGGCTCTTCGACGCGGTCGCCGCCGTCCTGCACCCCTCGCTCACCGCACCCGGGGCACCCGGCCGTTCCCGGCTCTACGAGGCGACCTCCACGGCAACCGTCCTGGAGGACATGCCCCGGCTGCTGCGCGACGGCGTCGTCGGCGAGGACCTGGCGTCCAAGGACGGCAGCAGCGTGGGCAGTTACCGCATGCACGCCGAGATCACCGGTATGTCGCCCGCCTGGGGTACCGGCGGGACCCAGCTGCGCACCCATCAGCAGACCCAGCACACGGTCACCGAGAGCGCGGGCAAGGGGCGCGCCGTCACGGGCGGCCTGGGCCCGGCCATCGGCGTCGGAGCGGCCGGGAACGCCGCTGTCCTGAGAGCCACGGCCATGCCGGTCGCGGCGGCCCGCAAGGCGCGGTTCACCGTGGCCGAGCAGACCGTGTCGAGCCGCCAGGGCGCCGAGGTGCGGGGCGACAAGGTGCTCTACTTCGGGACCGTGCGGTTCACCGTGGAGGGCACGGGTCCGCGCTCGGCCGAGATGATCCTGCGCCCCGGGACCCGGGTCGCCCGGCACTCGATGCGGGTGTGGATGAGCCTGCGGGCCGACGAGGCGCAGTCGCTCGGGCTGCCGCTGCCGCCCGGCGTCGAGGCCAAGGAGTTCATCGAGAAGCCCAAGCGGACCGACGAGAACGGCGACGAGGTCGACGTCGAGCGGCACCTCCCCTTCGGCGCCATGGGCTCCAGCGTCGCCCTCAGCCAGCTCGACACCGGCCCCATGGTCCGCGCCGTACAGGAGCTGTTCGCGACCGATACCCGGCTGGCCGGCTACCTGCCCGCCTTCGGCAGCGACGCCCCCGCCACACTCCCGTCCAAGGAGGAGGCCGCCCTCCAGCGGCGCAACCACCGCGAACTGATGGCCGCCCTGTCCGAGACCAACCTGCGGGTCAACAAGGGCCAGCTGACCTCGACCGGCATCCGGGTGCGGCTGCGCCGCAAGACCATGCTGCACGCGCACGACGTGCAGATCCGCGTCACCGGGCAGCTCCGTGAGACCGGCTACCTCGGCGACACCGACGACTGGCTGGTGCGCAGCCACTCCGGTGTCACCGGCAGCACGCAGAGCGGACGCAGCAGTTCACGCTCGATCGGCGGTCTCGTGCTCGGGCAGGCCAGGATCGTCCCCGGCGTCCTGACCGGCTCGGCCCGCTACGAGAAGCACCGCTCCGGCACCCGCCGCAACCAGGCCGGCCCCACCACCCGCACGGACGTCCTCACCAACGGCTCCGAGAAGGCCAGCACCTTCGGGGCGGCCCTGCGCCTCGACGTCGACGTCACCATGACCTCCCGGCAGCGCAAACTCGGCCGCGCCCTCACCCCCGGCTCCCCGGGCCAGGACGCGCCCGAGCCGAAGCGGCTGCCCGGCGTGCATCTGGACGAGCAGGACGTACGGCTGGTCACCCCGACCGAGTTCACCCTCGACGAGGAGGGCAAGCGACGGCAGGACGCGGTGGGCAACGGGCGGCGGGCGCAGGCCCCGCGACCCGAGTACGCCGTCGCCGCCGAGGGCATCGGCGATCTGGCCACGCTGGTGCCCCGGCCGTCCGTCGGGCAGGCGCTGCGGGACTGGCAGCTGGTGGAGACGGTCGGCGACGGACAGGCCGTCCGGGACCTCGCCTTCCAGCTGCTGTCCCGGGCCGCCGCCCGCAACAAGGGCGTACGCGAGGATCCCGCCCTGCAGACGGAGGGGCTCGCGCCACGGCTGGCGATCGAGGAGCGGTTCGGCCCGCAGGCCATCACGGCGTCGCTGCGGCAGGCCGCGTCCTCCGGGTGGGTGGTGAAGAACCTGCGCCATCCGCGGCGGCTCGCCGCGCTGAACGGGGCCGTGGGCACCCGGCTCACGCTGACCAACCCGAAATTCCTGCACCGGGGCCCGGGTCCCGGCACGGAGACCTTCGTGCTCGGCGGCCACCAGGCCGCCGGTCAGGAAGGAGAGGGCACCACCCGCACGGTGCAGGTCGGCGCCACCGGCTCGGAGAACGCCGCCGAGTGGCGCCTGGGCCAGGGCCTGTCCGGGAGCCGCACCACGAGCGAGGGCGACGCCCGGTCCGCGACCCTGTCCGGCACGGTCGAGCGCAACGCCCACACCCCGAAGAAGGCGCCGCTCTACCTGGTCCAGTGCGATCTGCTCGTCACCATGGTCGCCGAGGTCAAGGTCACCGGCGGCGGCCCCTACGTGGCGACGGACGCCCGTACCCTGCCGGCCGAGGCGGCGGTCTGGCTGACGGAGGCACAGCTGCCCGCGCCGATCCGCAGACAGCTGAAGCTCGACCCCGAACCGGCGCCGACGACGTCGTCGTCCCGGCCGGGGCAGCGGCCGGCCGAGAGTTCCCACGCGGGCGCCGAGCGCGAGGCCCGGGAGGGAACCCGCGCCACGCGTACGACGGAAACGGCCGGGTCCACCACGTCCGCGCCGACGGGCACCGGCCCGTCCCCGTCCTTCGGCCGCTCGCTGCCCCTCGGCTTCGGCATGATCGAGAACCTGCCGAACTTCGTGCCACTGCTGGCCCGGCTACGTACCCGCCTCGCGGAGAGCGGGCAGCAGAGTCTGGCCGACGACCTGCTGCCCCGGCGGCAGCTGACGGACCGCAACGACAACGTGCAACGACTGCTGCGCGTCCTGGACCGCGACGGCAGCGCCGGGCTGCTCTCCGGCGCCATGGACGGCGGGGTCACCGTCGAACTGTTCGACGGCCGCAAGACCCCCTACTGGGCGGTGTTCAAGGTCAACCGCCTGGGCGACGGCACCAAAGAAGGTACGGCGGACGACGGCCGGGACCTGGAGTACATCACCGCGGCCGTCGCCCAGCAGGCCACCTCCCACGACGAGGGCGTGAGGGCCGGCGCGGAGGGGATCTTCGCCGGCTCCGGCAAACCGGAGGGCGGGGCCGGACAGCTGAAGAGCACAGGCGGTGCGGCGGGGCTCGGCGTCGGCTCGGGCGGCTCGCGGCGCTCCGGCGCGGTCGGCCGCGGCCAGCTCGGCATGAAGACGGTCGCCGAGGCGAAGACCGCGCCGTCGTCGAAGATGCGGATGCCGATCGAGGCCACCCTCGAACTGCACCGGGGCGACCGCCGGCTGGCACTGGTCTCCCTGGGCCGCCAGGCGCTGACCCACCGCGTCCTGGAGAAGGACCTGGCCGCCCTCGGCCGGGTGAGCGCGCCGCGCCACCAGCCGGTGGCGCCCGCTCCCGGCCCGCAGGACGACCGCCCGGCCGCGCTCGGCACCTGGCGCTCCGGGGGTGTGCGGCTACCGATGGAGGCGCAGGTGAACGGGTTCCAAGGAGCCCCGCAGATACGGGAGCTGGTCAGCTCCACGGTCCGGGAGGCGGGCGGCGGCGACCGCTTCCGGGCCAAGGGCCAGGCCGCCGCGTACACCCTGCACGAGGCCGTCTCCACCGAGTGGCTGATCGCGGCGCTGCCGCTGCTGACCTCCGCCGGGGCGGAGCTGCCGCCGGTGCACGCCACGGGAGTGGCGGGCCAGGACCTACGGGCGTCCCTGCACGCGCGGCTGCGGGACGGGCGGGTGCTGGGCGTCGGCGACAAGATGACCTTCGAGACGGTGGGGCAGAGCCACCTGGACGCGCCCCGTCCCACCCAGACGGACGGCCAGAGCTCCGCCGAGCACGGCAGATCGGCACGTGGTCTGGGGGGCGCCGGGCTGCTCAACGCCGACGAGTTCCGCCTCAACCAGCTGATGGGCAACGCCGGTGGCGCCGGCGGCGCGGCCGACACGGCGGTGAACGCGTCGGGTTCGATGCCGCTGCACAAGCCCAAGTCCGCGTCGGTCCTGGTGCAGTTCATGCTGGACGTGCGGGTGGTGGCGAAGGTGAGCAACCGGATGCGCTCCGGCCGTACCGGCACCGCCGTACGGGAGCTGACCCTGCCCCGGCCGGTGGTGATCCGCATGCCGGAACCGGTGGTCCGCCGTATGCTGGCCGCCCAGCAGGCTCAACTCCGGGATCCGGACGACCACATGGGCTTGAGAAAGGCGGCCGCGGCCACACCCCAGGACTGATCAGCGGGGCCGGCCGGGCTCACTCACCCCTCTACGCGGATCCCCAGCTGCACCGCCAGCACCGGTGCCAGATCGAGCAGTTGGGACATGCTGATCACCGCCCCGGCCAGTCGCTCCACCCCTCTCGTGATCTCCAGGGACGCGGCGCCCCGCAGATCGACGTCCTTCATCGTCACCCCCCTGAAGTCGGCCCCCTTCACCGTGCAGTCGGTGAATTCCACCCGCTCCAGGACGGCGTCGCCGAAGTCCGGTTCCACCAGGACACAGCCCTCGAAGACCACGTCTCTGAGCTTGGCCGTGCGCAGGTTGAGGTAGTCGATCTTGCCGCCGCGGATCACCACGCGCTCCAGGACGGAACCGTGCAGCTGGGTGCCGCCCAGGCGGGCGTCGACCAGCTCGACATCGCGCAGGGTCGCGTCGGAGAGGTTGGTGCCCACGCCTCTTGGCCCGGTGAGGACCGTGTCCAGCACGCGGGCGTGGCGCAGTCCCGTCTCGTCGAAGGCGCAGCCGGTCAGCGCGCAGTCCATGAAACGGGCGCCCGCCGCGTCCTGTCCGACGAAGTCCGCCTCCCGGAACTCCAGCCCGTCGTAGTCCCCGTCCGGCTCCAGCCCGCCGCCGCTCCAGGGCTCCAGCTCGGGCAGCCGCACCTCCGGCCGCCGCGCGCCCTTCACCTTGCCTCCGCCGGACCCGCCGGCCGCTGTCCTCGCCATGCCCCCATCTTGCAGGCCACCACCGACAACCGCCTTGACCTGCGGAAACGGCCGGAGAACGGCCCGCGAGAGGCGGCGATGTCACATTCCGGCCGCCTGAATCCGTCGTATCAGCGTCCTATCAACAAGGACAGCGCGGCCGCGGCCGGTCCGCCCTTGACCTCAAGCGCGCTTGAGGTCGAAGAGTCGGTCCGTCGGAGAAAAGTCAATCCGTCGGAGACGAGTCGACCCGTCGGATCGTCCAGTACCTGGGGGGAGTCCCTGTGCACGCCATCGTTCTGCACGCCTTCGGGCCTGCCGAGAACCTCGTTTACGAGGAGACCGAGGACCCGGTGCCGGGTCCGGGGCAGGTGCGGATCGCGGTCGCCGCGGCCGGTGTCCATCTGCTCGACACGTCCCTGCGCGAGGGCCACCAGGGCCCGGCGCCCCGGCCGACCGTCCTGCCGACGATCCCCGGGCGTGAGGTCGCCGGGGTCGTCGAGGCGCTCGGCGACGGTGTCGACGGGCTGTGGCTCGGCCGGCGCGTGGTCGCCCACCTCGGTTTCGCGCCCGGCGGCTACGCCGAGCTGGCGGTCACCGATGTCGAGCGACTGCACGAGATCCCGGGGAACCTCGGCTTCGCCGAGGCCGTCGCCATGATCGGGACAGGTCGTACGGCCCTGGGCATCCTGCAGTTCGTCGAGCTGGGGCCGGAGTCGGTGGTCCTCGTCCCGGCGGCGGCCGGCGGTATCGGCACGCTCCTCGTCCAGTACGCCAAACACGCGGGCGCGACCGTGATCGGCCTGGCGGGCGGCCCCGAGAAGACCGCCCGGGTCCGGGCCGGCGGCGCCGACCTCGCCCTCGACTACACCGACCCCGGCTGGCCCGCCGAGGTCCGCGCCCGTTCCGGGCCCGTCACCGTCGTCTTCGACGGCGTCGGCGGCGAGATCGCCCGGCAGGCCGTCGCGCTGCTCGGCGAGGGCGGACGGCACCTCATCTTCGGCTGGTCGTCCGAGGGCATCCGGGGAGGCGGCCGGGGTCACTTCGTCGACGGGCTGTCGGAGTCCGTGCTCGGCTCCACAATGCTCAGCCGCACCGGCGGCCCCGAGCCGCTCCGCACCCTGGAACTCCGCGCCCTCGCCGAGGCCGCCCACGGCCGGCTGCGGCCCGCCGTGACGCGCTTCCCGCTGGCCGAGGCGGCAGCCGCGCACCGTGCCCTGGAGAACCGGGCGACGATCGGAAAGGTGGTTCTGGAACCGTGACCAGGAACAGCACACCCCGGGATGCGACCCATCCTGATTCATGGTCTTCTGACCGAGTGAGCAGCGCCCGAACGGGTGACACGCCCGGCACGAGCACCGGCAAGGACGCGGCCGACCCCCACCGCTGGTGGGGCCTGGTGGTCATCGCGCTCGCCCAGCTGATGGTCGTCCTGGACGCGACGATCGTGAACATCGCCCTCCCCTCCGCACAGCGAGCCCTGGGCATGTCCGACGGCAACCGGCAGTGGGTGATCACGGCCTACACGCTCGCCTTCGGCGGACTGCTTCTGCTGGGCGGGCGGATCGCCGACCTGGTCGGCCGCAAGCGCACCTTCGTCATCGGGCTCGTCGGCTTCGCCGTCGCCTCCGCGTTCGGCGGCGCCGCACAGAACCCGGGGATGCTCTTCGGCGCCCGTGCCCTCCAGGGCGTCTTCGCCGCCGTCCTCGCGCCCTCCGCGCTCAGCCTGCTGACGACGACCTTCACCGACCCACGGGAGCGCGGCAAGGCCTTCGGCATCTACGGCGCCCTCGCGGGCAGCGGCTCGGCCATCGGGTTCATCGTCGGCGGGCTGCTCACCGAGTACCTGAACTGGCGCTGGTGCCTGTACGTCAACGTGCCCATCGCGATCCTCGCCGTCTTCGGCGCCTCCGCGCTGCTGCACGACCGCCCGGGCCATACCGGCGCCCGGCTCGACGTACCCGGTGTGCTGCTGGGCTGCGGCGGACTGGTCGCGATCGTCTACGGCTTCAGCGAGGCCCAGCCACGCGGCTGGAGCGACCCGCTCGTGCTCGGTCTGTTCGCCGCCGGGATCGTGCTGCTCGCCGGGTTCGTCTGGTGGCAGAACCGCGCACCCAGCCCCCTGCTGCCGCTGCACATCGTCAGGGACCGCAACCGCGCGGGCTGCTTCCTGACGATGGCTCTCGCGACCATCGCCCTGTTCGGCCTGTTCCTCTTCCTGACCTACTACCTCCAGGTCATCCTCGGCTACTCCCCGGTCAGGGCGGGCCTCGGCTTCCTCCCCCTCACCCTGGCGATCATCACCGGCTCCACCCAGATATCCGCGCGCCTGCTGCACCGGGTGGCGCCGCGCACGCTCATGGTCCCCGGGATGCTGCTGGCCACGTGCGGCCTGCTGCTCCTGACCCGGATGACGGTCAGCTCCTCCTACACCACCGAGATCCTGCCCGCCCTGCTGCTGATGGGCCTCGGCATGGGCCTGGCCTTCATGCCGGTCTTCGCCACCGCCACCGCGGGCGTCGCCCCGCAGGACTCCGGCGTCACCTCGGCCACCGTCAACACCTCGCAGCAGGTCGGCGGCTCCATCGGTACGGCCCTGCTCAACACCGTCGCCACCAGCAGCAGCGCCACCTATCTCGCCGCCCACCTCCACAACCCCGCGCAGAAGGCCGCCGTCGTCCCGGAGTCCGTGGTGCACGGCTACACGGTCGCCATCTGGTGGGCGGCCGGTGTGATGCTGCTGGCCGGGCTGGCCGCGGGCCTGCTGGTGACGGCGAAGCCACCGAAGCAGGACGCCCCGTCCGAGGCTCCGGTGGCGGAGCCGGTCAGCTGAGCAGGGTGCGGGGGGTGACGGCTCCATGGGGCACGGGGAGCCGCGCGAGCAGCCCAGCCCCTGCGGAATGTCAATCACCCGCACGACGTTACGACCGTGCATGAATCGCCTCATGCAAATTTTCCGGGGCCTCGGCGGCAAGGCGTGGGCGTATGTCCGCAGCGCCCCCGGCACATACATCTGGCTGGCGATTCTCTTCGTGACGACCGTCGCGCTGCACCACATGCCACCGCAGTTCGAACAGCAGTTCCTGCGGCAGCGGTCCACCAACATCAGTGAGCTGTCGGACAACCCGCTGCGGGTGCTGGTCGCCAGCGCGATGTGGATCGAGGGCGGGCACTGGGTGCCGTACGCCTTCCTCTACACCGTCTTCCACGCACCGGCGGAACGCTGGCTCGGTACGGCGCGCTGGCTGGTGGTGTGCGTGGCCGCGCATGTGCTGGCCACCCTGATCAGCGAGGGCGCGCTGCTGCAGGGGATCCACGACGGCATCGCCCCGCACTCCGCGGTCGACACCCTGGACATCGGGGTGAGTTACGCGCTGGCCGGGGCCATCGCGGTCCTCGCCTACCGGATCGCGACGCCCTGGCGGTATCCGTACATCACGCTCGTCCTGCTCGTCTACGGGCTGCCGCTGACCGAGTCGCCCACCTTCACCGACCTGGGACATTTCGTCGCCACACTGATCGGTCTCGCCTGCTATCCGCTGGCCAGGGGCCGGGGAAAAGCATGGAATCCGAAGGAGACACTGGCCGCCCTCAAGAGCTAACGTCCGGCCATGAGCAGCTCGGCAAGCACTGTCGTCAACGGCGGCATCTCCTTCTGGTACGCGAACGACGGCCTCCCGGCGGTGCGGGAGCCGCTCGCCGGCGACGCGTCGGCGGACGTGGTGATCGTGGGCGGTGGCTACACCGGCCTGTGGACCGCCTACTACCTGAAGAAGGCCGCCCCCTTCCTGCGTATCACCGTCCTGGAGCAGAAGTTCTGCGGCTACGGCGCCTCCGGCCGCAACGGCGGCTGGCTCTACAACGGCATCGCCGGCCGCGACCGGTACGCCGCGCTGCACGGCCGCGAGGCAGCCGTACGGCTGCAGAAGGCCATGACCGAGACCGTCGACGAGGTGGTGGCCGTCGCCGCGGCCGAACGGATCGACGCCGATCTGCACAAGGGCGGGGTCCTCGAAGTCGCGACCACCCCGGCCCAGTTGGCCCGCCTCAGGGCCTTCCACGAGCACGAGCTGTCGTACGGCGAGATGGACCGCGAGCTGTACGGCGCCGGGGAGACCCGGAAGCGGATCCGCGTCGCCGACGCGGTCGGCTCGACCTGGACCCCGCACGGGGCCCGGCTGCACCCGGTGAAACTGGTGAAGGGCCTGGTGGCGGCCGTGGAGGCGCTGGGGGTGCAGATCCACGAGTCGACGCCCGTGACCGAGATCCGGCCCCAGCACGCCGTCACCCCTTACGGCACGGTCCGCGCCCCTTACGTCCTGCGCTGCACCGAGGGCTTCACCGCGAACCTCAAGGGGCAGAAGCGCACCTGGCTGCCGATGAACTCCTCGATGCTCGCCACCGAGCCGCTGACCGAGGAGCAGTGGGAGTCGGTGGGGTGGCAGGGGCTGGAGACCCTCGGCGACATGGCGCACGCCTACATGTACGCCCAGCGCACGGCCGACGGGCGGATCGCGCTCGGCGGGCGCGGGGTGCCGTACCGGTTCGGGTCGCGGACGGACAACGACGGCCGGACGCAGGAGGCGACGATCGAGGCGCTGCGGGAGATCCTCGTGCGGTTCTTCCCGAGCCTGTCAGGTGTCGGGATCGAGCACGCCTGGTCCGGGGTGCTCGGGGTGCCGCGGGACTGGTGCGCGACGGTCACCCTGGACCGCTCCACCGGCCTGGGCTGGGCCGGCGGGTACGTCGGCTCCGGGGTCGCCACCACCAACCTCGCGGCACGGACGCTGCGGGACCTCGTCCAGCTCGACTCCGGCCAGGGCGGCCGCACCGAGCTGACCGAGCTGCCCTGGGTCGACCACAAGGTCCGCAAGTGGGAGCCGGAGCCCTTCCGGTGGCTCGGCGTCCAGGGCATGTACGCCACCTACCGCGCGGCCGACCAGCGCGAACGGCTCCACCCGAGCACCGAGTCGTCCCGGCTGGCCCGGCTCGCGGACCGGGTGGCGGGGCGGCACTGAGGCACCGCCGGGCGCCGGCGCCCTGGAAACCCGTGGAGACTGTGTCATACCTGTGTGCGATCATCGCCACAACGTCCACATTCCAGGGATTCCAGGGGGGAATTGATGTCCGGCACCGCCTACGGTACGGCGGCGAGACCCGGGCGGCTCACCGCCGTGACCGTCCTCGTCGTCACCCTGCTCGCCTCGCTCCTCACACTGACCGGCGCGGGTTCCGCCCGTGCTGACGACCCGGTGTGCGCACCGCTGGCCCTCGCGTACTTTGGCGACCCCGGGGACGCCGAGGCCCAAGTGTCGGTGCCGGCGGACGGCAGCATCTGTTTCACCGTCACCGCCGACGCGCCCGGCCTGCACCTGGTCTCCCTCGGCGCCGGCAGCAGCGACCTGTACCCGCAGCTGTCCACCGCCGACGGCACCCAACTCGACTGCTACAACAACGAGTACAGCGTCAAGGGCTGGTGCGACCTGCCCGCGGCGGGCACCTACACCCTCAAGGTCGTCAACACCGGCTGGGACCCGGCCGCCTCGACGCTCACCGTCGTCCCGCTCGGCTCGGCCACACCGGGCTGCTTCGACTCGGCCGGCACCGGCTGGGACCAGCCGCTCACCACGCGCACCAGCGTGAGCCCGGCCGAGGTCGACTGCCAGCCCTTCACCGCGCAGCCCGGCGAGCGCATCCGCCTCACCGCCGCCACCTCGGTCTACGGCAGCACGACCGCGTGGCTCACCGACGCGACCGGCGCCCGAATCTGCCCGCACTTCCCGGAGGACGGCGAGGACAGCTGTGTGCTGACCGGCAGCGGCCCGTACCGGGTGATCTCACAGGTGACCTACTCGGAGAACGGCTTCCCGGCCGACTACACGGTCGCGGCCCGCCGTCTGAACGACCCTCAGGGCTGCGTCACCGCCCTCGTGCGTCCCTACGGCGCCCTGGACCCGCAGGACCTCACCGCCGGCGGCTGCTACACCTTCACCACCGACAAGGCCGGCCCGTACACCGTCCACTACGTCAACGAGGACCGCGGCACCGGCCCGGTCCAGGTCTACGACACGGACGGCAAGACCGTGTGCCGCTCCGGCACCGATCCCTGCCGGGTGCCCGCGGCCGGCACCTACACCGCGATCCCCGAGGGCACCGCCCGCCAGGGGCTGATCGTCCTCGACCGCGCCTCCGGCGCGGGCTGCGGGACCACCGGGTACGGCCTGCACCAGGGCGAGCTGAGCACGGCCGGCCAGTACGACTGCCTGACCCTGCCCGCCCCACAGGGCGCCCGGATCGCCGCCCTCACCCCGCTCGCCTCCTCCGGCGTCGACGCCGAGGTGGAGGTCCTCGACCGGGACGGCACCGCCCAGTGCACCGCGCAGGAGATCGCCGACGGCGACTGCGCGCTCACCGGCAGCGCGCCCTACCGCGCGCTGGTGCACACCGAGTACCAGGCCGAGGGCGCGACCGGCTCCTACGCCGTCGCCCTGTACCGCACCGACGCCCCGAACGGCTGCCCCGTGCTGCCAGCCGGCAGCTTCAGGGCCGACGGCGCGAAGGCCGCCTTCGCCACCGGTGACGGCGTCTTCTCCCAGTGCCTGACCATCCCGGCCGACGCCCACACAGGCGCCGAGCTCCTCCAGCTGACCGCCACCTCCGGCGACGTACCGGCGGCGTTCTCCGTCCTGGACTCCACCGGCAAGAAGATCTGCAACCGCTACGCCACCACCAACGGCTGGACGATCTGTTCGCTCACCCCCGGCAAGGCCCACACCGTGCTGGTCACCGGCCGGGACAAGGCGGCCACGTATACGCTGACCCGCCGGGACGTCACCGCCACCGCCGCGTCGGCCGGCTGCACGAAGACCGCGGCGGCCAAGATCGGCGGCCCCTCCGCGAAGGGCTCCTACGGCGCGCCCGGCACCATCGACTGCGTCCAGGTCACCACTCCCGCCGCCACCGACGTCGTCCACGTCAACGTGCGGGACGCGCTGGGCACGGCGAACATCGCGGTGATCGGCGGCGACGGCAAGTCCGAGTGCTCCTACCGCAACAGCCCCTGCGCGGTCACCGGCTCCACCACCCACCAGGTGCTCCTCCAGACTCCGGCCGACCTGAAGGCCTCGCCCGAGTACCACCTGGACGCCCTGCGCATCGCGACCGCCGACGGCCCCGCGCCGGAGTGCACCAGGGTCCCGTCCGTGGCGTACGGGTACGGCCCGATCACCGGCGCCCTCGACGAGGCGCACAGCGCCGTCTGCGCGGTGCTGCCGACCGCCGGCCTCGACCGCTTCTCGGCCAGCATCAAGGACACCACCGGCGCGACCGCCACGGCCGTACCGGCGCTGTACAACACGGCGTCCTGGCGCAACGGCTGTATGCGCTACATCGGCGAGGGCGGCGAGGGCTACGACTGCGCGGCGCTCGGCTCGTCCACGGCGGCCACCCCGACGGTGTTCCTGCTCAGCCTGCCCGAGAGCGCGTCCAGCACCGCCTACAGCGCCCGGCTGGCCTGCGAGTCCACCCTCTGCGGCACCGACAGGGTCAGCGTCACGGGGATCAGCCCGGTCACCGGCGTGAGCGGGACGAAGGTCAAGGTGACCGTCACCGGCACCGCCCTCGGCCCGAACACGGAGGTACGGCTGAGCCTCGCCGGCAGGACCATCACCGCGAAGGCCGACTCCGTCGCCGCCGACAACCGCTCGGTGACGGCGACCCTCGACCTGACGGGCGCGGCGACCGGTGACTGGAATGTCAGCGTGTTCACCGCCTGCTGCGAGTACCCGCGCGGCTCCTTCGCGGTGACCCAGCCCCGGCTGACCAGCACGGCCGCCCCCAAGATCACCGGCACCGCCAAGGTGGGAGCCAGGGTCACGGCCACGACCGGGAGTTGGTCGGCGACCCCGGGCTCCTACGCGTACCAGTGGAAGGCCGACGGCAAGGCGATCTCCGGGGCCACCGCCTCGACGTACACCGTCCCGGCGTCCCTGGTCGCCAAGAAGCTCACGGTGACCGTGACGGCCGTGAAGAGCGGCTGGCTGAGCGGGTCGGCGACCTCGGCCGCGGTGACGATCGCGAAGGGGGACGCACCCAAGGCGACCAAGCAGCCGGCGATCACCGGCACGGCGAAGGTCGGCAGGAAGCTCACCGCGGCACACGGCACATGGAGCCCGGCGGCGACCTCGTACGCGTACCAGTGGTACGCGAACGGCAAGACGATCAGCGGGGCCACCAAGCCCACGCTGACCCTGAAATTGGCCCAGAAGGGCAAGAAGATCACCGTGAAGGTCACGGCCCACCGCACGGGCCACCGGGACGGCACGGCGACCAGCAAGCCGACCAAGGCGGTCACCGCCTGACCCTGCCGACGCCCACGAGCCCCTCCCCCACCGCGGCGGAGGGGCCTTGGAGCCCCCTGTCGGATTCGAACCGACGACCTACGCATTGCAAGTTGTCCGATCTTGGTCCCGGGGCGTCCCTGGGCGTCCGGTGCGCAGTTTCCATGCCTGGTCAGAGCGCAAGCACGACAGCGACGGACGTCACCGGACCGCCCTGGACCGAGCGGCGATTGAGACCGCAATCGAGACCACGGCTTCTTCGTCCCGAACATCAAAGCCGCCGACTTCGGCGCGGCGCTCGGTCGCCATGCGGCGGGGCCAGACCGATGCGGCGTCGCACGCGCGGCGTCTCAGCCCTCAGGGGAGCTGCTCGAGCAGTTCCTGGCGGTGTGCGCTTGCCCACGAGCTGAGGTGGATGGGCTCGCGGCCGAGCAGGTCCTGGATCGTGCTGGTGGTCACCGCGGTGTAGTCCATGCGCCCCTCATAGGTCTGGCGCGCCCAGGTCAGTGTGCTGGCGGCGTACGCGGCGTCCATGTTGGAAGGTGCGATGCTGACCCCGGCCTCGACCATGCGGAGCAGATCGTCCGGGGTCAGGACCCGCGCGGGGATCTCGCGCCCGAGGGCGGCGCTGAGGACTTCGGCCACCTGGGCGCCATTGAGGAGATCGGTGGACAGGAAGTAGTCCTTGCCCGTATGCGTCCTGGGGCCTTCGGCGAGGACCTTGGCTGCGACTGCTGCCGTGTCGTCGCTGGCGATCCAGCCGACCTGCTTGTCGCCCATCGGCCACACCATCTGGCCGTCGCGCAGGCGGTTGATGGTCAGCAGGTTCTCCATGAACATGTGCGGATGCAGATTCGCCCAGGCCAGCTTGCTGCCGGCGATGTAGCGCTCTACTAGTTCATGCCACGCGAAGTGCGGGTCGGTGGAGCGTCCGTCGCTGAACACTCCCAGATGCACAAGGAAACTGACCGCGGCGTCCTCGGCGGCGTCCACCAGCGTCTTGGTCTGGTGGTTCATCGCCGAGGTGTAGCCGGCCATGAGGAACACGCGGTCGATGCCCTCCAGCGCGCCAGGGAAGGTGTCGGGGTCGTCGAGGTCGATGTGGACCGCTTCCTTCCCCTCTTTGATCCACCGCTCGACGGTGGCCTGGTTGGCGTGCACATCTTGAACCCACCACTGTACGAACCGCGTGGCCAACGGGCTCGACCACTCAGCCGGACGGGAGATCGAGCACCATTCCGCCGACCGGAGAGCGGCCGCTGGCGCTCCAGAAATCCCAGCTCTGGCCATATTCTGCCAGCGCATCTCCTGAACAGAGCCTCGGCGGGGGCCAGCCGGGCGCGGGCCGGGCAGACAAGCTGGCGCGAGGGCTGGCCGCAACGCCGTACGGCGTTGGCGCTAGATCAGCGGCTTACGTTCGGGCCACCACCGCTGGACGGCCTCGGCGATCGTCGACGGGCTCACGTTGAAGCAGAGCTTCGCGCCTGGCGCCAGCTCGTGGGTGATGTTGACCAGCACCTCGAAGAGCGGGGTCAGCTCCGGGTCCAGCCGGACGCCGGCGCCGATCAACACGATGTCGTAGTCCTTGGCGGCCAGCGCGGCGCGGTAGACCGCCTCGGCTGTGCGGCCGTAGTCGAGCAGGCAGACGTCGACGGTGAAGCCGATCTCCTCGAGCCGGGCCCGGCCGGCGGCCATCCCGGAC
Source organism: Streptomyces sp. NPDC005866 (assembly GCF_040629895.1). NCBI lineage: Bacteria > Bacillati > Actinomycetota > Actinomycetes > Kitasatosporales > Streptomycetaceae > Streptomyces > Streptomyces sp. NPDC005866. Next base: position 7,270 of record NZ_JBEXWP010000004.1, on the reverse strand, counting down.
CGGACCGCTTCGGCGTCGACCTCGGGGAAGGCCGCCCGCGACGAGGGCGCGTCGTCCACCAGAGCGGGATCCAGTCCGACGTTGAGCATGGACGGGGACATGCCTCGGTACCTTCCTGTTGCCTCGGGTGTTTCGGATCGAGGGTAGGCGTCGGAAGGCCGTGCGCCCCTCCCACATCTCTGGGATACGGTTCGGTGGGTGAACTCTCCGATCGCCCAGCGCGAGACCGTGCGCGACATCGAGGCGATCTGCCGTCTCGACCTCGGCTCCCGGGAGCTGCGGCGCCGGATCGCCGACCGGCTGCTGCGGCTCGTCCCGGCCGACTCCTACTGTTTCGGCACCATCGACCCCGCGACGTTGCTGATCACCGACGACGTCAGCGTCGGGCTCACGCCGGAGGCGGCCGCGGCCGCCGCGCACAACGAGTACTTGGTGGACGACGTGCTGAAGTTCGCGGCGCTCGCCCACTCCGAAGTGTCCGCAGGCACGCTCAGTGCGGCCACCGGCGGCGACCCGCAGTCCAGCCACCGGTACCGGGCCGTGCTGCCGATGATCGACGCGCGGCACGAACTGCGGGCGGGCTTCGTGGCGGACGGCCGGTGCTGGGGCGCCATCGCGCTGTTCCGCGGCGGGGGCGGCCCGACTTCACCCCGGCAGCCGTCGGCGTTCTGCGACGGCTGTCCGCCCCGGTCGGTGCGGCCCTGCGCCGCGCCGCCCGCCGGGCATCCGGCGACGCCGCTCCGGGCCCGGCCGAGGCGGGTGTGCTCCTGCTCGATCAGGACTTGCGGCTGCTCTCGGAGAACCCGGCCGCGAAACTCTGGCGGGACGAGCTGGCACCGTTGGGGGCGGAACTGCCGATCGCGGTCCTGGAGGTCTCCGCGCGGGTGAGGGGTGCAGTGCTGCCTGCGTACGGTCGGGCCCGTGGCCGGTCGGGCCGATGGCTCTCGGTCCAAGCTTCGCCGCTGAGCGGTGGCCCGCACCCGGCGGCCGTCGCCGTGACGATGCACCCGGCGCCGGCCGCCGACGTGGCCGAGGTTCTGTTGCTCGCATACGGGCTCACGCCGCGCGAGCGGGACGTGCTGGCGCGGGTCGTCGCCGGTCTGCCTTCGCGGGCCATCGCCACGGAACTGCGCATCACCGCGGCTACCGTGCAGGACCACTTGAAGAGCGTTTTCGCGAAGACCGGCGTCCACAGCCGCAGCGAACTGGTGGCCACGATGCTGGACCTGTGAGACAGACCTTCAAGGCCGCCGAGACCGAGTGACCCCAGGCGCCCTGCCCGCGAGCGCCTCGGTCCGCCACACCTTCGGCCAGCAGGTCCTGGACGGAGCTCCGGTCCAGGCCGCCCTGCTCAACACCGTCGTGCGCCTCGGCACCCTGCTGCGCGAGCGGGGCCAGGTCGCCCAAGGGCTGAGCCTGCTATTGGAGTTCGCAGGCGGACCCTGTCATCCCGGGCATGAGGGAGATCATCGAAGCGCACGTAGCGGGGCTGGGCCTGGCCGTGGTGGAAGTCGCGGCCGCCGACGACCAGTCGGCGTTCGCCACCCGCTACGAGAAGACCGCCACCATCTACCTGGCCGGACTCCACATCGCAGGGATCTTCCTCTGGTCAGCCAGCTGATCCAAACGAGACCGCCTAGTGGCGTTCGGTGAGAAGAGCCTGCGCGCCCGTCAAATTGACGTCTTCCGGTGATCATCCGTGACGGCTGCGGCATTGCCGTCGTGGTTCCCGCAAGGGCCCGGTGGGCCGTGTGGTGTCAGAGATGCTCGTGGCAGTGAATTGGGTGTGCCCCCATGGGTACCGGGACGAGGATCGTCACCTTAGGCGGTCGCTGGCCCGCAGAGGTCTGCGTATCTCTTGCCTGGCCCTCCCGCTGCGGTGTCGCGTCCTGCGGGCGCCTTCACCGCGGCGGAAGCCCGTGGGGCTGCGGAAGCCCGTCGAGTTGCGGAAGCCCGCGGAGCTGCCGCGAACCCGCCCCAGGATGTTCGGAAATCCAACCGCTCCAGCGCCGCTCGTGACCGCGGCGATCGTGGGCACCGGAGGAACGATTATGAAGGCAGCGGTATACGAAGGGCCCCGGAACGTCGCCGTCAAGGACGTACCGGAGCCGAAGATCGAGCACCCCTGCGACATCCTTGTCAAAATCACCACCACCAACATCTGCGGCTCCGACCTGCACATGTACGAAGGCCGCACATCCTTCGAGACCGGCCGGACGTTGGGACACGAGAACCTGGGCCAGGTCGCCGAGGTCGGCTCCGCCGTCCGCAAGCTGAAGGTCGGCGACTGGGTCGTCCTGCCGTTCAACATCGCCTGCGGCTTCTGCAAGCAGTGCGAGAAGGGCCTGACCAATTACTGCCTCACCATGCAGCCGGAACCCTCCCTGGCCGGAGCAGCCTACGGTTTCGCCGACATGGGCCCCTACCAGGGCGGACAGGCGGAGATGCTGCGCGTGCCCTACGGCGACTTCAACGCGCTCAGGCTCGGCGAGGACGCCCCCGAACGCCAGCTCGACTACGTGATGCTCGCCGACATCTTCCCCACCGGCTACCACGCCACCGAGATGGCCAACGTCAAACCGGGCGACCAGACCGTCATCTACGGCAGTGGCCCGGTCGGCCTGATGGCAGCGTATTCGGCCATCCTGAAGGGTGCCGGCCGCGTGTGGGTGGTCGACCACCATCCCGACCGGCTGCGGGTTGCCGAGGAGATCGGTGCCATCCCGATCAACTACGCCGAGGAGAACCCCAGCGAGGTGATCAAGGAGGCCACGCTGGGCCTGGGCGCAGACAACGGCTGCGAGTGCGTCGGATACCAGGCCCACGACGCCGACGGTCACGAAGACGCCACGCTGACCCTGAACAGCCTGATCGACTCCGTCCGCTTCACCGGCGACATCGGCGTGGTCGGCGTCTTCCTGCCCGAGGACCCCGGCGGCGCGGAAGCCCAGAACGAGCTGGAGGCCCAGGGCAAGGTGCCCTTCAAATTCGGCCTGATGTGGTTCAAGGGCCAGAAGATGGGAACCGGCCAGGCCCCGGTGAAGAGGTACAACCGGGCCCTGCGCGACCTGATCGCCGGCGGCAAGGCCGAACCCAGCTTCGTCGTGTCCCACGAACTGAACCTGGACGAGGCACCCACCGGCTACGAGCACTTCGACGCTCGAGACGAAGGCTGGACCAAGGTCGTCCTGCATCCCAACAGCGGCTGACAGAACACGGCCGCAGGTGCCCGGCCGGGCCATGCACTGTACCCACGATGCGGACCGGCCGGGCTCCTGAGATCCGAAACGCTGGAGGCGACGCCGAGTCGTCGCCACGACTCGCCGGACAACGGAGTCGGCATGCCGGACTTGAACCAGCTCGTCGAGCACGTACGAGGGCCGGTCGCGTATCTGCGCTCGCGCATGTGGGTCATCCCGGTGTTGTGTCTCGTCGGGGGTGTGGGCCTGTCCCTGGGCACCCTGGCGATCGACCGCGCCACCGGCTACCGCCTGTTGAACACGGGTCTGCTGGGCACCTCCTCGAACGCGCAGACGATACTCAGCGCGGTCGCCGCCACGATGACCACCCTGATCCCCCTCGTGCTCACGATCACCACCGTGGCCGTGCAGCTGGCGATGGGGCAGTTCTCACCGCGCATCGTGGGCGCCCTGCTGCACGACCGCGTCAGCCAGTGGGCCATGGGACTGTTCACGGCCACCTTCGCCTTCGCCATCGTGGCGATGCGCAACGTGCAGGTAAGCCCTAACCGGGTACCTGGCCTGACCGTCCTCACCGCGTACGTACTCGTCCTGGCCAGCGTCGTCGGCCTCATCCTGTACGTCCACCACTCCAGCCGCTCGCTGCGTGCGGCCGGCCTCATCGACCTGGTCGGCGATCACACCCACCGTGAGATCGACCGTCTGTACCCGGTCGAGGCGGAGGAACCGCCCGGGCCGCGGCCGGACACCGAGACGCTGCCGACAGCTGAACCGGGCGTTCGGCACGAGGTGTTGAACGCCGGCGAGCCGGGGATCCTCGTCCGCTTCGATCTCGTCCGGCTGGTGCAGTTGGCCGCACGCGCCGACTGTGTGCTGGAGACCGTCCCGATGATGGGCGACTTCGTGCACGGCGACAGCCCTCTCTTCCGCGTGCGCGGCGACATCGGCCGCCTCGATCAGGCCGCCCTCCGCCGCGCGGTCGTCCTCGGCGACGAACGCACCCACGAGGACGACTGCGCCTACGGCATCCGCAAGCTGGTCGACATCACCGAGCGCAGCATCGCCGTTCCCTTCAACGACCCCACCACCGCCGTGCAGTCGATCGACCGGCTGCACGACTGCCTGCGCCAGCTCGCCTGCCGCCCCTTCCCCTCGGGCCGTCACCGCGACAAGGACGGCACGGTCCGGCTGATCACCCGAAGCCTCACCTGGGAGGGATTCGTCCGCCTGGCGCTGGAGGAGATCCGGCTCGCCGGCTGCTCCACCCCGCAGGTGACCCGGCGCGTGCGCGCTCTGATCGACGACCTCAAGCGACTGGCACCGCCCGAACGTCAAGCGCCGCTGGACCGGCAGCTCCGCCTACTGGAGGCGGGAGTCCGTCGGGCCTACGACGACGAGGAGGACATCACCACGGCCCTTACCGCCGACTACCAGGGGATCGGCTCCGGCAGCGACATCACCCGCTGAGCGTGCCGGACCGAGACCATGCGCCAGAGGACCGTCACATGCCTACGGCCGAGCAATGCTCATTACCTGTGGATCGGCTCCGGAGGGCTCACGCGGAGGGCGTACCTTCCCGAGTGATCGATTGACTGGTATCGAGTAGGCCCGCGTTGCCGCGCAGGTCGGGAAGGCACGCCCGTGCTCAGCGTAGTGAGCGCCGACGGCACTACCGCCAACGGCTCCTCTCCGATCGACGAGATCGTCCATGAGGGCGCAAGGCGGATGCGGGCCGCCGCCCTGGAGGTCGAAGTCAACGCATACATAGCCGAGTTGGCCGATCAGCGAGACGAGAAGGGCCACCGCCTGGTCGTGCGCAATGGCTGTCACCAGCCGCGCAAGGTGACCACGGCGGCGGGTGTGGTCGAGGTGAAGGCGCCGCGGGTGAACGACAGGCGCGTCGATGAGGCGTCGGGCGAACGCAAGCGGTTCTCCTCGGCGATCCTGCCGCCGTGGTGCCGCAAGTCGCCGAAGATCAGCTAGGTGCTGCCGCTGCTCTACCTGCATGGCCTGTCCTCCGGCGACTTCGTGCCCGCCCTGGAGCGAACGCGGCCAGCTCATCGAGCGCCCCGAGACCCGCGTGGCATGATTCACCCGGCCAATCGCATTGGCTGCCGCCGCGGAGAAAAGGCATAGCAATGGACGAAGACGAGTGCCTTCACCGCTACGGTCTGCATCCTGTCGGCGCGGGCCTCGACGAGGTTCGCGGGCTGCTCAGAGTACATATGCAGCTGGAGCAGCAGGCTCAGGGTGACGGCGACACCGAGCTGATGAAACTGTGCTGCGTTCAGCTGTTCAATGCCGGAGGTCTCGACGACGTATTGCTCATCTGGAAGGCCAAGTCCGCCAGCATGGACGCCGACTGCTCGATCGACATCCAGTTGTTGTGCGGGAGCGGACTGGCCAGAACCAAGGCATACCTGTTGTCTCAGCGTCTACCCGAAGCCGAAGCGGCGCTTCAGCGACTGCTCGACTGTGAGAAGGCCAGCGACTTCGAGGACTTCTCCGTCGAGGGACACTCTGCCCAGTACGCCGCCTACTACACGCCGTGAAGGAGGCTGTCGAGCTTCCGAACCCGGCTCACGCTCCATCACCATCTCGGAACCGGAGGAGACGCATCGACTTCGGACGTCGCATCCACAGGTCTTGACGATTGCTCTGGCCAGATACCGGTTCGAGTGTGGCGCTCTGGGCAGGTGATCTTCTGGCTGTGACCGAACTCCACGAAGTGCAGTTCCCTGTCGGACTCCTCGGATAGTGAGGTAGGTTCGGGCCCATGCCTGTCTACACCTGTGCAGTGCAGCGCAAGCAGATCTGGCCGGACGGCTCTGTCGTCTGGGCCACGCGCGACGAGCGTGTGAACGTCATCGGATGGGCTGGTGAGCCTTTCGATCTGGGGCAGATGCTTCTCGAGAAGTTTCTTGAGGAGAACAAGACAGGCATCGCTCCAGACGGATTTCGAGCGGTCGTCTGGGCAGGCGACCGACGTGGCGAGAACCTCGACGGAAATGTTGATGCGTTGGCTGTGGTCGAAGTCACTGTCGAGGCCGCCCGATCTACACGAGAGCCTCGCAGAAGTGCTGCGCGCCGCCGTTGGGGATGGTTCCGGGGTCATGCTGCGCCTGATGCGGAATAAGTTGCTGTTGTCGTTCCGATCTTGAGAGTTGTGCGTCGAACGGGAGTCTCGATCGGGTGATCGCAGTTGGTCGCGGGCATAAAGGCAGGGCCTCTTGGTAGTTCGGGGTTGCGAAGCCAACCGAGATCCAGGAGACCCTGTTGCCGCAGTTGTATGCGCTCGCGCCGGTGGAGTTCAACTCGGTTGCACCGACGTGTGATTGTGTCGCTCACCGGTTCGGGAATGCGGCGGATCACCCGGAACGTGTTCGACGGTACCCGTCGGACATGACGGACACGGAGTGGGCCCGGGTCCGGCCGCTGCTGCCGGTGCCCGGCTGGATGCGTGGTCGGGGCGGACAGCCGGAAGCGTACTGCCACCGCGCGATACTCGATGCGATCCGGTATCTCGTGGACAACGGGATCAAGTGGCGGACGATGCCCGCCGACTTCCCGCCGTGGGACCGGGTCTACGCCTTCTTCCGCCGCTGGCGTGACCACGGGCCTGGTCAAGGAGTTCCACGACCGGCTGCGCGGCCAGGTCCGCGAGAAGCTGGGCCGAAATACGGAGCCGACGGCCGGAGTGATCGACTCGCAGTCCGTCAAGGCGGACGCCGTCGTCGGCGCGGACAGCCGCGGCTTCGACGGCGGAAAGCTGATCAACGGCCGTAAGCGGCACGTCGGGGTCGACACCCTCGGCCTGCTGCTGGGCGTGATGGTCACCGCCGCGGACACCGGTGACCGCATCGTGCTCTGGGCGGACGGCTGCTACACCGGCAGTCTCGTCGAGTACTGCCTGGCCGCGTTCTCGCTGGTCCTGGCGATCGTCAAACGCAGCGACGACATGCGCGGCTCGTGGTGCTGCCCAAGCGGTCCTACCTTGTTCGTGGGTTGGACGGGCCGTCGTAAGGTCCAGAGACCCAGAGACACCGGGTATGGCTTCCAAGCGGTTGCCC